>CAZFUG010000005.1:15749-48361 GCA_964522035.1 uncultured bacterium | reverse complement strand
TAACATGCGGAGCAAACAAGAATCAGGGATGATCGATCTCTGAGCAGACGTTCTTCAGTCAAAGACTGGCAAGGATGAACACCGACACGACCTGAAAAGTATGCCTGAACGAAGTTATAAGCTGTCAGGGCTTTTCGTGCAGTGAATCGAAGCGGGTCTGCTCTTCGTTGAGGGAAAACTCGAAATCAACTTTCGGCAGACGGCCATCACCGTCGCGGTAACGCATTGGGCCCTGATTGCAGACAATCAGCAACAGACGGTCAAATTTCTTTTCGGGCGGCAGGTTGACAATCTTATCGATGCGGTTGCCGGTAGCTTTAAGCCACAGCAATTGCGGAGCATGGCGACCCGCAGAATCAGCGAGGGCCAGCCCAAGCCAGAAGGTGTTGTTTCCCTGGCTGCTTTTGACGATGGACCCTGAAAATTTCAGCTGCAGTTTCGCCGGCTGCTTCTGTAGAGAAAATTCATAACCGGCGGCAGCCCACATGCTGATCTTGCCTTTGCCGGTGCCGGAAGCGGTTTTGAAGGTGCGGCGCGGTGCAACGGCAGACTGTTTGTATTTAAGCAGATTACGGGTCACGAAGGGACTGAATTTATAGGGGTGCTCGCCCTTGTAAACCTTATGAATAAAAGTTGCCGCAGAAAAATCACGGAAAATTTCATCGAAAAGCAGCTTGCCCGAAACTTTCGCCATGGCCTCGACAACGCCTTTGACGCCGGCAGATTTGCCTTTGACTATTTCGCGCACGAGTTTTACCCGGGCGGCATCACTCAAAGCCGGGCGACTGAGCAGAAAGTCGATAAACAGGAAAACATGGCCGTAATTCTCGGCACCGCGGGTGTCTTCCCAGTCGAGAAGGTTGCGGTCTGAGGCGGCAAAAAATTCTTCGGCGGTCCAGGGCATGCGTTCAAAAAGAGTTGCGGCGTATTCGGCCATCGCCTCGTCGACCCAGAACATCTCGTTCGCATCGTTGTGCCAGTGAATCATGTGCTGCAGTTCGTGCGCCACAAGGTGCCCCATAAAATCGTTGAGGTCACCCATGCGCTCGGTCGACAGGTAAAGCATTTCACGCTCGTTGCTGCCGGGTTCCTTTTCGGCAGTATATTCATCGCCGGGGTAGAAAAAGCCGTCGCAACCCTGCATGCCGCCAAGCAGCAGAAGAGTGATGCGCGGGTCACCGTCGACGCCGGGTTTCCATTCTGAACCGAAAGTTGCGGTCGTCTGCGGGTAAATGCGCTGGTCAAACATCTGCGCGACTTTTTTCAGTTTCGCCTCATCGATGCGACGACCCTTTTCGAGGTAAACGTAGCAATGCCGGCCAATCACTTTCAACACGGCCTTCAATGGCTTCTTTTTATCGCCGCCGGTCTTGTCGACCTGAAAAGTTTCTTCCTGACCGATTTCGGGGTCGGGGCGGTCAGCGAAACTGATATCGCCATGCAGACGTCGCAGAGCTTCATCACGGGTTTCACGACTGAATTTTTCGGCCAGTTCACGGGCTTTAGCCCTGAAACGGGACGAACCGGATATCAACCTGACCGGTGCGGTTTGATTCTGATCAGAATCGGCATTACCGGCAGCGGCAATCTCAGCCGTTGCTGGGTTGTCTATGGCATGATCGGCAGTTACAGCCGACTCAGGCGAAATTTGCGCAAACAGGCCGGCACCACTGCAACAGACGGCCAGAAGTGCCGCCAGAAGGGGTTTGACCGCTTTTTTCAGTTTTATTGAATGATTGAGCATATTTTTTAATTATAAGAATCAAACCCGTATGCGGCAATACCCTGACAGCAAGATCCCGATCCCTGATCAACAGCGGCTGTGCGAAATCACTGACCTCAACCTCATGCCTGTGCTTATACCCCGAATGGGCAAAAGCAGTGATCCAGGCTGTTTAAAATAAGATTCCCGGCTTTACCCGTTCCGGGCATAAACGCGGACTGAAAACCGCGTAATTCTGGTGTGAGAGAAGACCTGGCTCATTATTGATAACTATATAAAACAGATTAAAGCATGCATCCTTGTTCATCCGTGTTCATCCGTGTTCATCTGTGGCCCTCTGTGCCATCCGTGGCCGGAAAATGAAAGAGCCGCCTCGTAGATCGAGGCGGCTCTTAAAAGATCGGGATTTATTGATTATTCAGAAAATTCGGCGACCTTGATGGCGGCGAGGGGGTATTTTGGCGGATTTGCGGGAAGCAGTTCGCCTTTAACCTTCACGGTTTTGCCGGCCATTTCTTCAAGTTTCTTGAACATGTCGACGCTTTCTTTGTTGGGAATCAGTCTGTAAACAGTTTCGCCAACTTTAAGGGTGACTTTTTTATGTTTTTCGCCTTCGCCGGGTTCGGCAACTTCGATAACACCAGAGGTTTCAATGGCTTCGAGGGCTTTCTTTTCGCCTTCGGCTGGCTTGGCGGCTTCATCAACAACTGCCGGGGTCGGCTGAGTTGCATCGACTACGGGAGCGGCGGCAGGGGCCGGAGCTTCTTCAGCGCGCAGGCTGATGCCAAAACCAAGAACCATGAATACTGCGAGAGCAAGACCAAAAAGTTTTCTCATTGTTACGAATCTCCTTTGATAGAAAATCCAGAAATCACAAGCGCGATTATACTGCTAACTTCACAATTTACAAACTTTTTTCGTTCAGGCTCGGGGCAACGCCCTGGAAGAACATTTCTTAATACCGGCCCCATGTTTTTGCATGCGATTTATTATTGATTACTGCATAAACAAAATTGAACCGGTTCGTCGACCCTGTCTTTCAGCGGGTTCATCGACGCTATTCCCGTCTGTATGTATCAGGGGCATAAACGCTTGAATACAGACATGAATTGCGTCGGTAGTGATATGACCCGGGATTACTTTACGCCGTTTCACCAACAGGGGCTGCCAGGAAAGTTTTGCAAAAAAAACAGCCCCGTGTGGGGCTGTTTTTCAGCTGTTTACTGTAACAGGTCAGCGGCCGCTGCCAAAGGTTTTTTCGCGCGGCTGGCGTTTTGGCGACGACTGGCCGCCTTTTTTTGCCGGTACTGGCCAGGCTGATTTGCGTTCTCTGGCAACTTTTTCGGTATTCGCGGGTTTTTCGAAGCGGTCACTGTGACCGGCTTTACCGGTACCACGGAACTTGCGGGTTTTATCAAATTTATCGGTTTTCTCGTTATTATCGTTGCGGGCCGGGCGGTCGAAGCGTTCGCGGCGTTCGCGGCTTTCTTCACCAGCTTCACGGGCCGGTTTTTCACTGCGACGCGGGCGATCATGGCGTTCTTCAGCGGCTTCACGTTCGAGTTTTTCAGAACGGCGGGCACGGGTCGGGCGTTCTGAGCGTTCAGAACCTTCTGACTGGCGGCGATTTTCGGCAAGCAGCTGGCGGCTCGGGAACGGGGCCGGGCGCTGGCCACGGCGTGGAGCCTGATCTTCGGCGACGGCGGGGGTTTCGCGCTGACCGTTATCGAGAGAGATTTCGAGCTGGCGTTTGCAGATCCAGGCGGTTTTCAGCTTGCGGATCATTTCTTCGGGCATGCCCTGGGGCAGATCGACGGTGCTGAATTCGTCATAAAGTCTGATGCGACCGATGTATTTGCTGGCCATGCCGGTTTCGCCGGAAATGGCGCCAACGATGTGACCAGGCTGAACGCCGTGCATTTTGCCGACTTCGATGCGGTATCTTTCCATGCCTTCTTCCTGTTCCTCGTCATCGCGGCGGGCGCCACGGCCACGGCCGGCCGGCGCTTTGCGGCCAAAGGTTTCAGGAACAAATTCGCGCATCGAAGTGTTTTCGGCGCGGTGATGCTCGGGTTTCACCTGCAACAGCAGAGGTGTATCGCCCTGATACATTCTGGCAGTGGCAGCGGCGATTTCGATCGGGTCAGCCTGGTTTTCGGCACAGAACTGCGCTACGAGATCTTTGAACAGCTGCAGATCGGGGCTGCTCATGGCTTCTTTGATTTTGTTTTTGAAGGCTTCCATGCGCTTCTGATTTATGAAATCAGCAGTCGGCAGCTTCATCGGTGCGATAGTCTGACGGGTAGCCTTTTCGATAATCTCCAGCAGGCGGCGCTGACGTGGTGAAATGAAAATGATGGCTTCGCCGCTGCGGCCGGCACGGCCAGTGCGGCCAATGCGGTGCACGTAAGTTTCCGGATCATGCGGAGCATCATAGTTGATAACATGGCTGATGCGGTCAACATCGAGACCGCGGGCGGCCACGTCGGTAGCGACGATAATATTGAGTTTGCCACCCTTGAGCTGCTCGATAATGCGTTCGCGCTGATTCTGCGGAATATCGCCGTTCAGTGCGGCGGCGGCAAAACCACGGCCGACAAGCTGCTCAGCCACTTCGATCGTGTCGATCTTGGTTTTAACGAAGATCAGAATTGCATCATAGGGTTCGGCTTCGAGAATACGTGAAAGAGCGTCGAGTTTGTTAATACCGGTAACCTGCCAGAAGCGCTGACGGGTTGATTCGACGGTCGCGGTTTTTTCTCTGATTGTGATTTCTTCGGGTTTATTGAGAAAGCGGCGCGAAATGGCGCGGATATCCGGCGGCATGGTGGCAGAAAACAGAGCGATCTGACGATCTTCCGGTGCTCTTTCGAGAATCCATTCGACGTCTTCTTTGAAACCCATGCGCAGCATTTCATCGGCTTCGTCGAGCACGAGAATGCGTACGGCATCGAGATTGAGAGTGCCACGTTCAATATGGTCCATGACGCGGCCCGGGGTGCCGACGACGATGTGCACGCCGCGGCTGAGCGAGCGCAGCTGGCCGCCGTATTCCTGGCCACCGTAAACGGCGAGAGTCTTCAGACCTTTGAGGTGTGAAGAATATTTTTTGAAAGATTCGCAGACCTGCAGGGCCAGTTCGCGGGTCGGTGCCAGAACCAGAGCCTGGGGCTCATGGCGGTCGACTTCGATCTGTTCAAGTACTGGAAGAGCGAACGCAGCGGTTTTGCCGGTACCGGTCTGGGCCTGGCCGACAACATCGCTGCCGGTCATCAGAACCGGAATCATGGCGGCCTGAATCGGCGTCGGATTTTCGTAACCAGAATCGGCAAGAGCTTTGAGAATCTGCTCAGAAAGGCCTAAATTGGCAAAACCGTTGTTGTTGAGTTCTAATTCGTTAGACATTTAAAGTGTGTTCCTTTGCATTGATAGAGCCGAAAAAACCAATCAGCGAATAACCCGATCACTGCTACTGATAGTTTTGCAGACACAGAAGCCACAGCGTAAAGCAATCATGCTTTATGCCAGAGACAGATCTGTGTCTGTTGAATCGGTGCAGATGCCCCAGCTGAACGATACTGGTATTTTCACGCACAGGCCGCATAAATCGGCGCGGAAACCGGTCACCATGACCGGCAGAAAACCCTGTGCATTTTCGCCCAACCCCACGGGCATACGCAAAGGGTACATACTAGGATATCATAAAAGTGATTAAAGCGCCAGCTATCTTTAATCTTTTTTTTGTATGGCGTGAAAAATGTTTGCGGAGGTTATAAAGAATGAAAATTTAGAATTTACGACTCAAAGGGCGGAGCTTCAATGAAAAACCTGATTTAATCTTGAATTCGCGGCCGGCATCGCCAAGGTCGGCACCATATTGATAGTTTTCGGCTTCCTGCCATGAAGCTTCCAGAAAAAATGGCCAGGTGATCTTTCGGCCACGATAACTCCAGGCAACCTTGAAAACCTGATGCCCGATAGAAACAGAAGCCGTTTTGATGGTATCAGCTTCAGATTTTCCGCCTCTGCTAAACACTTCCTGTGAAAAATCCTCTGAAGGGCTGAAACGGTGAACCCCAAAACCGGCACCAACATAAAGCTTTCTATTGAGAAAGTGCCGATAACCAAGATCAAAGCGGGTATAGTCAACTCTACTGCCAGACTTCAGTTCTGAGTATCGCAGTGGCAGGAACGAAAAATTCAACGAAAGACGACCAGCCTCTGAAACCTGTTTTGAGAAACCAAGTCTCGGGCCGGCACTCCAGTCAATGCCACGCCTTTTCCAGTGAAATGCCAGACCTGGCTTGATTTTCCAACCGCGATCGTTTTTTGCTCGATCATTGAAGATATTATCAGAATCAGCTTTAAACTCTTTAACCTGCGTATTTTCAGCTGCCCCGGCAGCCTTTCCGGCCTCAGAATCAGAGGTTCCTGCGAAGGCAGGCATCAGAAATGTCATCTGCAGCAACAGAACAAATACCAGACCGCCAACCTTCATATCATTCCTCCGAACGGATTTAATAACGGTAATACTAAATATGTCGGATTTACACTGCAGATTCAGCAGAAATTTTTTCTTAACCATTTGTAAAGCAGGATTTGTATTTTCTCAAAAGGCATCGGACAGTTGATGATATTCAGATTTTTGCGGCATAATTTCAGCCTGTTGAGTAATTTCCACATATTCATTAGAATTAAAGCAAAGAAAAAATTATGGAAATTACCAAAGAACGGTTTCTGATGCTGGTGGGATCTATGGTGCTGCTGGCTGGTCTTCTGGCCTGGCAGGTCCAGGGAATTCCCGAGCAGGATATTGGCAGTGCCGACACTTTTTATCTCATCGGTACAATAATCATCGTCGGGATGCTGCTGCGCCTCGAAGCATTCACGGCCGCGCTCGCGGTCGTTTACGCCAGCTCGCTGCTGTTCTGTTTTTTTTACTTATTTGTCGCACCAATTGAAGCGCCAATAATAATGTTTCTCTTCTTCTGGCCGGCGATGCTCTGGCAGAAACGCCAGATCGAGTTCTGGCAGCTGACTCTGATCGGCGCAGCCCTGATCGCAATGAGCTGGAAAGCCCTCGGTCGGCCGGCAATTCTCATTCTTCTCGCGCCAACCTGCCAGATACTGGCGATCCGCCTGACCGGAAGCGTACAGACAAGATTTTCGCACGAAAACGCCAACATGGGGCTCAATCTCAGCCACAAACAGAAACAGGCGATGAAATCCCGCAGGGATGACAAGCTCGACTGGTGGGAAACAATCAGGCCCGAAGTCGAAGCTTTTCCGCTGCGGCTGCAGGAAGCCTGGCAGGATTTTACCGGTGACTCGCCACGGCGAAACATGACCAGCACCGGTGTTGCCGATATGAAACTGCTGCAGTTGCAGAACGCTGCAAAAATGTCGCAGGCACTGACGAGCATAAAAAAACGCGACAGTCATTTTGCGCCTGATTCCTTTATCAAGCGGGTTGAGCAGGTTTTCTGGAAAGTTCAGAATGCCTGGTATGAGCAGAAAATAGACACGATCCAGCATCTTGTTTCAGATGCTCTGTTTGAGCAGTTCAAATGTCAGATAGAAGAACAGAAAGAATCCGGCATCAGGTTCAGACACAACAACATGACCATTTACGAGTCGAGAATAGCGCAGGTAAACTGCGACAACAGCTTTGACGTCATTCATATCTTTATCAGGGCTTCTTCGGCCGACGCCATGATCGATCTGACCACCGGTGAAACACTGGCGAAAAATGAAGAGAACCGGCTTTTCAGCGAATACTGGACATTCATTCGGCGCCCGTCGGCAAAAACTCTGGCAAAACCGGGTCTGCTCGAAGGTGCCTGCCCCAACTGCGGCACGCCCATCAAGATCGGACAGGCCACCATCTGCGAATCCTGCGGTTCCTACATCAGGTCGGGCCATTACGACTGGGTTCTCTCACAGATCACCCAGGCCAGCGAATGGGAATATTCGGAACCGTCATTGATTACCGACTGGCAGACGATGAAAAAAGCCGACCCGGACTTCAACATTCAACAGATAAACGACCGCAGCGGCGTCATTTTCTGGATGCTGCGCCTGGCCGAGCATCAACGCTCGGTAGACCCGGTACGCCGGTTCTCAACTGAAGCTTATTGTGAATTTTATCAGGGAATTCAGACAGAAAGAGCCGGAATTGGCAGCATGTTCACCGAAAATATCGCTCTCGGTTCGATCAGTCTCAAGGGTTTCAAATTCAACCCGCACTGGAACAAACTCTACGTTCTCGTCGTCTGGAGCGGCGTGCCGGTGGCCCGCAACGTTACCGGCAAAGTCATCGAGGGTCGCCGAATAAGCAAAGTAATGCGTGATGTTCTTGTTCTCGGGCGCCGCAGCGGCGTCAAGACCAATCTTCAGAACACGCTCAGCAGTGCCCACTGCCCGAACTGCGGCGGACCGCTGCTGTCAGCCTTTGCGGTCAACTGCAGCTACTGCAGTACAATACTCAATGAGGGCAGCAACAGCTGGGTTCTCGAGCGGGTAACCTCAGAAGCCGACACTGAATACCTAAACATGCTCGAACACCGACGCACCGAAAAGATTGAAGAAGAAGACGATTCGGTGCGCTCGGCACGCGACGTGGTGACAACCATGGCACATCTGCTGCTGGCCGATGGCAAAACTGAAGTTGCCGAGCTTAGCCTGCTGGAAAAGATTGCCGAAAATTACGGCATGAAGGAATCAGACCTGAATTCGATCATCTGGAACCTCAAGCAGGGTGAGGTATACATTCCGGCACCGGCAAGCAACAAAGAAGCCTGGAACCTGCTGCTTTCAGCCACGCGTATGGCCCTTGCAGACGATGTGCTCACCGAGACCGAAGAACGTGAGCTTGAAATTCTGGCGCAGCATCTTGGCTACTCAAAAACTGACGTTCAGCGCGCCATCAAGGCCGAAAAGGTCAGAAAATTCAGCGAAGACCAGGAAAATCAGCGCCGGGCCAATATTGCCAGGCTGAATGCCGAGATGCAGCAGGTCAAGCTCAAAGAAGACGCCGAAAATCTCGACCGCTCAGACGAATGAGCCCCGCAAAAAAGATTTATTTGCGGCGGTAGCCGCATTTGCACTGTTTTTTGGTGCCGAGCACGCGGGCGCAGTCAGGGCAGAATTTACTCATTTTGCTTTCAAGCTTCTCTTCGAGCTCTTTCTGCTTGCGCTGAGCTTCAAGCTTGCGGGCCATTTCGAGAAACGCGGCGTTTTCAGCCGGTGAGGCAGTGTCTTCCATCAGTTCCTGAAATTTTTCGGCATAATCGGGATTTTCCTGCAGATAGGCCTCAAAAGCCTGTTGCACGTTTAAATCCTTGCGCCAGAGGTGTTCATATGGGTAAATCGGCTCTTCTTCGAGCTTTTCCTCACAGAAAGCGATGAATTTGTCTTCCCATGCTTCGTAGGGTTCGCGTTTAACGGCCATGCTGCTGTTTACCTGCCTGTTCCGAATTTAAAAAGCTCGTCTTTGTTGCTGCCGGGAAAAATTTTCTTTTCAAGTTTCTGCAAACGGTCAAGGTGACTGGTAAAGCCATGCCTTATGCAGGCCACTTCAGACTTGAAATGCTCAGAAGCGGTTTCGAGCAGTCTCTCAGCGGCACGTTCGCCCATTCCCTGTTCAAAATTGCGCAGGGCGGTAATGGCGTAACGCGGCGCGGCGCGGCCATCTCTGACTTCTCCCAGGGCTTCTTTTATCTGCCGTTGTACAACTTCAAGAGTTCTTACACTGATTTTACCCGGGCGCCAGTTTTCGGGGAAATCGGCGATATCATCGAGAATTCTCGCAAAAACACCGGCATGCGCTATTTCTTCAGCGACAAAATCTTCGAAATCGTCTTTAAAATCAGGGAAAAGGCGGGCACATTCGCGGTACAGGTCCGCGATAAGAAGTTCGTTCTGATGTAAGAGCTCGACAATCTTTAAAATTTCCATAAAGCCTCCGCTGCAGCAGAAAAATTATAATCTTTTTTTCCAATTTTGCCAAAAATCGTCGCAAAATCGCTAAGAATCAGCATAGACAAGATTTCCCGCTCTGCAGTAAATTCGCGCTGTATTCAGCATCAGCAAAGGAAGCAGATGATAACCCTCTACCACAAGGTTCAGAAGATCGAAAGTCTGCAGAAGTCCATAGACAAAGACACAAGAATGTTCAAACTGCAGGCCGGCATCGACTGCGAAAAACACTGCGCCGAATGCTGCCGCTACCAAGACATCAACGCCACACCGCTCGAGTTTCTGCCATTTGCCTGGCATGCTTACAAACTTGGACAGCTCGACCACTGGTTTGATCTGCTCGAAAAGAAAGCAGATTCCCAGTGCATTTTTGCAAAGCTGATCGATAACAACTGGGGCTGCAGCATCTACCCGGCCCGCGGCTTTATCTGCAGACTGTTCGGCTTCGCTGCCGTGACCGACAAAACCGGGCACCCCGTTTACGGCGCCTGTCGCATTCTCAAACAGAAGCAGCCGGAAAAGGTCGCAGCAGCCGGCGAATTCGTCGCACGCGGCGGCCGGGTTCCGGTCATGGCCAACTACTATCGCCAGCTTGCCACCATCGACCCGACACTTGGCACCCAGTTCATGCCGATCAACGACGCCATAAAAAAAGCCCTCGAAATCGTCTACTTTCACCAGCACTACCGCGAAGCCGCCTGAGCCATTAAATCAGGCTCTCCTTACGGCGTTTGCGACATACCCGCACATACATGCGTACAGTGCGAAATAACGAATTCCCGGCTTGAATACTGAAAGAGTGCCTGTAAATTTTGCAGTCAGAAAAAATCAGTTATTCGTAGCACCAGGAGGATACTTTACGGCTCCATTCTGCTTAAGAAGTTCAGCAATTGCGGTATTACCGCTCTTTTCAGCCCAGAAAAGCGGTGAACGGCGAAAAGTTCCATTTTTGACGTTGGTGAGTGCATTAACATCAGCACCTGCGGTAATCAAGGCCGCAGCAGCCTCCAGACTATTTGACTGAGCAGCCAGATGCAGCGCAGTAGACTCTGAAGGACCATCTGCCGGACTGTCAAAGCCTCTGACGTCAACATTCAGACCAGCGCGAACCAGAAGAGGAACTGCACCGGCATTATTCTGTGTTGCGCAGTAATGAAGCGCCGTCATATTCATGCTGTCGCGGGCATCGAGTTTTGCGCCACCGTCGATAAGAGTCTGAACCACATCGTTCTTATTGAAACTTACAGCCCGCATCAAATAGGTTCTGCCGCTGGAATCGCGCCAGTCAAGATTTATTCCGGCAGCGATCAGCCTTTTGACCTCGGCGACATTTCCGGCATCAATAGCGGCATTCATCGCTTCCGGAGTAGCGGCGGTTCCCGTACCTGTGGAAGTCGAAGTAGAGGTCGCCGTAGATGTAGCTGTTGCTGTAGAGGTAGAGGTCGCCGTAGCAGTGGCGGTAGAAGTAGCAGTAGAAGTCGCTGTAGCTGTGGAAGTTGCTGTAGAAGTAGAAGTAGCGGTAGCGGTAGCGGTGGCGGTAGCAGTGGCAGTGGCAGTGGCGGTTCCAGTAGGAGGAAGCTTTACGCAGTCTATTATTTTGATATTGATGGCAACGCCCGTAATTTTGCCCATTAGAATGCGAATCAGGCTGTCAAGAATACCGTTGATCTTCTGTAGACGTTCTGTATCACTGGCGACTTCAACTGTTGCCGAAGCCCCGCCAGGGATTGTGACGGTTTCAACAAAAGCTGCATTACCGGGGTCTGCTATCATTTCCCCGCTGTCAGACCCTGCAAGGCTGGCAGGCATTTCATCGCCAGCCAAAGCAGAAGAATCATTCGCCTGATATATCGTATCGAGATAACTCTCGCTCTGCCCAGAAACCATGAAAACGCAACAGTAAAGAAAGCAGACCGTCAGTATCAGAATCTTGCTGCGCATACGTTCCTCCGGGGTCACTGTCTTTTTTTATTATACAGTATTCCGCCGTTTTTTGCCCCCCGGGCAATCAACACCCATGGCAATCGCATTAAAATGCCCGTATCCCTCGTCAGAACAAGATTCCTGGCGTAGAACCGGAATCCGGAAGTTTAATGCGTTTGCCCTAAACCAAACACCTCATAAAAAGTTATCGAGACTGCGGCAGATAATCAGGCGCTTCATTTTAAATTCTTCGGTATTGCCATTCTTTTTCGGGGTAGCAACCGAGAGCTCGACCCACATGCCGGCCTTTTCTGGAGAGGCAGGGCCACCGGCAAAGGTTACGTGCCTGAACGAAAGCTTAACGGCAAGCCCCTTGCAGTAAAGATATTTTTGCTCGCCGGCAGGGGCGTCGAGCTTGCGTTCAATACCTTCTGGCAGCAGGTTATAAATTATTCTGCCTTCGCCATCGGGCGTGAGAATTTTCCAGCGGGCCACTTTGTCAGAGACACCAGGCGCCGGATCTTCAACCTGAAAAGCGCGCAACAGGTCGTATTCAATCTGCGACATCAGCACCGCAGTGGCTTCCATGTTGGTCAGATGCGCCATGCCCTTCGTCGAACCGCGCACGCCGGCGTTGAAAAGATGAATCACGCTGCCGATCAAAAGCGTGACAATGAACGAAGCAATGCTTATCTCGACAAGGGTTATGCCGCGGCGTCTGTTCTGACTCATTTTGCCACCAGCCCGGCGACCTTGATTTCGCGCGCAGATTCGCTGGCCTCTTTCCATTTGACGCGAACGGTCAGAATTTTATAGGCATGCGGCCAGTTGGCCGGCGCCTGCTCGAAAACCTCGATGGTGCGCTGATAAACGTCTTCGGTAACACTGATATCGCACACAACACCATTGGCCGGCACTTCGAGATTTTTAACGGCTCGAGCCGGCCCGGGAGTTAGAAAAACGTGATCATAGGGAAGCGAGTAAGCGTAAGCGAGCAGGTTTGTCGCATGCTGCTGCGCGAGAATGTCGTTGCGGTTCTGCACGGTACCACTGCTGCTCTGGTTCAGCATGCGGAAAATCGGCGAAATAAGAAACCCGAGACAGATTATCGCAAAGGAAATCTCGACAAATGAAAAACCTCTGCTGCCAGAACCGCAATTCCGGCGCGATAACTCCGGCATCTTCACCGGCTCTGATTTACCAATGCTTTTTAATGAACTTTTTTCTGGCATTTTATTCAACCAGCTGTGGAGTATCTTTGAGACTGAACATCAGCAGTTCCTGTTCTGAACCGGCGGCTGACGACTGACCTGGCAGCGCTGCAAGTCTGCGGTCGTAGGCAATTTCGACGCCACGGGCAGCCGCAGTATTGAGCGATCCGCCGGCAATTGTGCGCATCGCGACGCTGCCCTTGATTTTTATTGTATTGCTGCCGCTGTTTCCCGGGAATTTAACCTGGCCTTTGCCGGCTGTACCGCAGGCGGTCAGGGCAACTTCAAGCTCGCCGCCCAGAGTGCTGTCGATGGTGATGTTGCCATCGAGAGTCACGAGATTGAGCAGAAAGGCGCCGCCATCGGATCTGATCGCGCTTTTGATGTCGATATCACCCTGTTCGACGATAATGCCGCCGTGGCTATCGAGGCGCAGCGGCTTGTCGATCGACAGGTTTTCTTTCGTTTTAACGAGAACCCAGCCGTTGAGGTCGAGCTTGTCTTTCTGCAGCAGGCTGCGCTGCTCAAGGGCTGCCAGCAGAGTCTGGCCCTTTGCGAGCTCGATAACCCGGCTGCAGCGGTTTCCCGGAATCTGCAGACGTTCGGCAGTAAGAAACTCACCCATCTTCTTCAGATCGCCAACCCCGGAAAAAACATTGTCGTAAGGCGCCGGAACCTTGTGAGCCCGACCATTGGCGACCGCCTTGCCGTTCGCGAATTCCGCGAGCGGGTCACCGTTCGGAATCGCACCGGTATCGAGAGGATGCGCCGCCTTGAAATTGGTGATTATATAGGCCAGAGCACGGTTGAACGGCACTTCGATCAGGCAGCTGGCAAAGTCAGAGTTGTATCGCCCGCGACTCAGGCTGCCATTCGTTTTCTGATACTGACTCATAAAATAGCTGATATCGAAAACTTCGCTCTGACCGCTCGTATAATCGGCAAACTTGTCGTCATTATTCACATACGGAAGCGGCCCGAAATTTTCGCTGCTTTCGCGGTAGGCTCTGGCACAGAGACTACGCGCCATAACATCACCCAAAACGAGGGTTGGTGATTTTTCCTGGTCGGTACCGTTGAGGCGGAAAATAGAGCTTGCTTTCGACATTTCATCGAAACCGTCTTTGATGAGTTCCCACCAGAAGATCGTCGAGTCATCGCTGATATCGTTGCACAGACCGGTTTCCCAGTTCATCAGTGCCAGCGGCCCGATGAACGAAGTCGTGTAAAGCCCGTCACCACGGCCTTCGGCAAAAAGATGAAAACCTTCACCGTATTTTCCCGGTTCGTTCCAGCCGCGGGCAATACCGAGATTCAGGCGGCCGCCACCAAGATATACCAGACCGCGCCCCGAGCTGATTATGCTGTCGAAGCGTTCAGGAAATTTCGCGTCACCGGCGCCGTTATCGAGCACCCAGGGCTTGAACTGACACGAAGGCAGCAGATTGCCCTGAGCGTTGGTTTCGACCTTGTTGAAGCGATCGGGTCCTTCGCCGGCCACCGCATCTTCGACATAAAGCGAGAAACGGCTCAAAACCGGCATAAGATTGGCGACCACCTTCAGGTTCGCTGTATAAAGGTAATCTTCAATAACCCTTTCTTTCGAGCCCGGTGCCTGATAAGAGATGAGAATCGGCAGGCGCACCACCCCGATTTTTTCACGCGGGTAAGCGGCAAGACATGGCTTGAAGTCGTCTTTACGCAGCTGCCAGCTGATTTCCCATGAAAGATCGCGCAGTTCGCTGTTGGCATCTGCCAGTTTTGCAACAAGCGCGCGGCCCGGCTCGATGAAACTGATTTTTTCGGTTACTTCCCGGTCCATTTCAGAAATGGGCAAAGACAGCCGGTTTACCAGCCGGCTGTCTTTCTGCTTGAGGTCTTTCTGGCTGAGCTGATGGCAGGCGAGAGTTGCCAGCGCCGCCGAAAATTCGCGCGCCAGCAGCACCCGGTTCAGCTTCTTTGTGGCGTATTGTCTGCTCGTCGAGTATTTTATAAAAGCGCCGAACGCGACCAGCAACGCCATAAAAATGCCGGCAATGACTACGGCAACACTGCCGCGGCGGCAGCGAAGCTCAGTCAGAAGAATTTCCATGCCAGATTCGCCCTTCGCTCGATCATTGAACCATGCAGATACGATTTAACGCTGCCCCGGCACGGTATCAGCCGGGTTGCGATTTCTTTGCGCAACCCGCCTTTACCATGCGGGAATTACCGTGTTGACTGGTCGACGTTCTGCAGAGTCGGCAGAAACCTTTTGGTGGCTTCGAGATCGGCCTTCTGGTCATCGACTTCTACCGATTCAGTGACTTTGATATAGGCCGAATGCACATAAACGCCGGTCTGCGAACCGACGTTGACCTTATACCAGTTGCCGCTGATCGACAGAATCTGCACCACAGTACCCTTCGGCACCGTGGTGACGACCGAATAACTGGTACCCGGGCCGGTACGAACGTTAAGCCCGATTTCGGCGGTCACTTCGCCTTTCGAAGGCATACGGTAAGCAAAAGAGGCCCCCGCCACGAGGGCGAAGGCCAGAACGGCTATCAGTAGACGTTTACTCATATTTTCCCCTTTTTCAGGGCAGTTTGGTCGGAACCACGCTGAAGCTGCCATCCGGGGCCTTATTATAGTCGGCGGCCCCGAGCCACACCTCGTCAAAGCCCTGATGGTCGATGAAGCGGTTCATCGCGATCGGCGGTGTCAGGTCGCCAGATGCCTTAACCTTGCCGTCGAATCCGAGTCTGGCGACAACGAACTTGCCTGCGAACCCGGTTGCCGGAGTGTAGGTAAGAATGACTTCTTCCTTTGCCTCGTCAACCCACCAGAGTTCCGGGTTCATGTGTTCGGGCAGGTCGAGTTCGATTTCTTTCTCGATGGCACCCTGCAGATTCTGCAGAACCAGGAACGAACGGTTGTTTTCAGACTCATAGAACATGCGATAGAGCTTGTCATCAGCGCCGACCGCCATGCCCGACCATTCCCAGTTGGCTTCGTTCACCAGCTTCTGGTCGGCATCGAAAACAAAGATGCACTGCGCACCCTTGTCGGCGACAAAAATGTGACCGTTGCGGCCAACTTCGATTCTGAAAGGCTGCACGAACTTTTCGTGTTTGAATTCGGCGATCTTTTTGCCGTCGACAGCATAATTAAGCAGACGGTTGTTCATCAGGTCGATGAACCAGAATGATTTGAGGGCACCATTTTCATCGAAAACCGGCGCGAAATCTTCGATCATCACTTCGAGATTAGGAGAATTTGTCGCCAGATCAGCAGGCGGCGGCGCGGGTGGTGAGGCCAGCAGCGAGAACTCATTCTGCAGGCCTTTTTCCTTGCCGAGTTTGAGAAGTTTGCCACCGGTGCTGTCAACGACCCAGATATGATCATCGGCGAGACGGAAAGCTTTGGGACCGATCGGCATCGGTTCTTCGATACCGGGGTAATTGTTACCATTGATAAAACCGACTTTGCCGGCACCTTCACCGTATGGAAGGTTTACCTGAGCAGAAGCGGTAAGAGCGACACATGCAAACAGAGATGCAATAATGATAGAACCTGATCTCATTTTTCAGAAACCTTTCGTCTTCAGGCTTTGCGCAGAACTCTGCAGACCGGTGAGTAGGTGGCTGAATGCAGAGACGGGCGTTTGATCGAAGAGGAGTTACTCATGGCCTGAGCGGTGTTGCCGCTGGTCATGATAATGCCGATGTGGGTGTCGTTGTCTTTAACGCCGTCACCGGTGCGGTCGTAGGTTTTCCAGGTGATGACGTCGCCGGCACGATACGGCGGAACCCTGACTTCCTGCCAGCCGAGGCTCTTGAGCTTCGGAACCGTGGCGAGAACGCCAAGCTGAATGCCGGTGTTGACGCCGGCGGCCATCAAAGCAGTGGTAACGACCTGGGCACAGCCAAGCGAACCGCCCTGGGTCAGCGGATGATACGGGAACGAGCGTGGTGTCTGGTATTTGGTCACCAGATTGCGGGCAGCGGCGACGACTTTGGCGGCAGTGCTGCCTGAACCGGGAACATCGAGAATCGGGGTAGAACCGCTACCGGTTGAAGCGATGGGCGGGTTGCTGTTGCGCGAAGAAGAGACATATCTTGAGTGAATGTAGCGGGTCTGGCCGTTATGAGAAATTTTATACCAGTCACCATCGCGGCCGATGATTTTGACCTGGTCGTTGTTGTGGAACCAGCCGACGATCTGACCCCATGGGCCGGTGCGGATATTCAGCGAGGTGTTCACCTTAACGAAAGCCTCGCCATCGGGAAGCACGGCGCCACCGCTTTTCGAACCGGCTTCATCAGCTTTGGCGCTGGTGGCACTGACCGACCCGGAAGGTTTATCGCCGGCATCATGGCCTTTGAGGGTTTCATTGAAGTTCATGGCCATCAGCGAACCGCCAAAAAGCACAAGAACTGCGCAGCTGAGAACTTTGATACGTTTCATCGTCTCTCTCCTTGAGTCATTTTATGATCTGCAAGTAAAGATGGCAGCTGCAGAGCAAACATACTGCAGCCCAACCCAATCATTTAACTCACGACTATTATACCGCTGACTTCAGGAAAAGTTTAAAAAATGTACCCTTGCAGGCTCTGTTCTGCTTGAGCTTTCTGGCGGTGACAGAAAATCGCGCCCTGGCGCAACTGCGATAGCTTTCACAAGCATCTTTGCCGTCAGATTTATGGCGTATATTTTACTGGTTACTGTAAACTCGGTTTACCATTTTGACGGCCCGGTCTATCAATCATGCCAACTTCTCTCAACGCCGTGTCTAATCAGGACCGCGGCTTTGCTTGTGCTGCTATAATAATTTGCAGCTATTTCGGCAGATTTACCTGCCTCAATGTCAGCAAAAAAAGTTCCCTGAAGCTTCAATACATCTTCCAATAACTTTACTATTTTCAACATCACTTGTGAAAAAAATAACTTTGCTGAAATTTTTGTTTTTTATCGCCGTACATGGCGTTTTGTCGAATTCCAAAGCCTTTGTTTGTCTGAGTTTGTTGGTTGTCGTCGCAAAAAAAATCGTTAACAAAACATCATCTTTGTTCGAAAAGGGTTATGGATTTGTTTGCCTCCTTATTTTTCAGTCCGGGACTCAGCTCCCGGATTCTTTTTTTTAGCCGAAAACCACTTAGCTGAGCTCATACGAAAAATGATATAATGAGAAGCCATAGTGAGGTGTTTCAATGCGGATGGCGACCTATCTCAATCCATTTACCGACTTCGGCTTCAAAAAGCTGTTTGGCGAAGAGTATAACAAAGACCTGCTGATCGACTTTCTCAATCAACTTCTCAAAAAAGAGCAGGGCCGCATCAAAACGCTTACCTATCTGAAGAACGAGCATCTCGGCCGTTCCGAAGCCGACCGCCGTGCGGTTTTCGATCTTTACTGCGAAAATGAACAGGGTGATAGATTTATCGTAGAAATACAGAAGTCAAAGCAGAAGTTTTTCAAAGACCGGGCGCTGTATTATTCGACTTTTCCGATTGCCGAGCAGGGAAAGATGGGCGACTGGGATTTCGAGCTGAAGGCAGTCTATACCGTTGCGATTCTCGACTTTGTCTTCGACGAAGACAGAAGCGATAAAGAAAAATATCGCTACGACGTCAAACTTACCGACATCGAAACTTACAAGGTCTTCTACGACAAACTCGCTTTTATTTACCTGGAAATGCCCAAATTCGAGAAAACCCTCGAAGAACTCGAAACCCGCTTTGACAAATGGCTCTATGTCCTGAAAAACCTCGATCGTCTGCATGATATCCCGGAAAAGCTCAAGGATCGCATCTTCAGAAAGCTTTTTGCCGCCGCTGAAATTGCAAAATTCACTCCTGAAGAGGCCAGAGCCTACGAAGACAGCCTGAAAGTCTATCGCGACCTGAAAAACTCAATCGACACCGCCCGGGAAGAAGGTCATGAAGCAGCCATGGCAGAGGCAGCCATGAAAATGCTCAACAAAGGCCTCAATCTCGAAGTAATATCAGAAATCACCGGTCTTACCCCTGAGCAAATCGAAATATTGCGTAAAGACAAAAACAGCGTAAAAGACCCCGCGGCGCCCTATAAAACCGCCAGAAAACCCCGAAAAACCGCGAAAAGCAGGTGAATTTGAGCGTTTCAACGATCTCAGGCTAACAGATAGCCAGATGCGCGAAGCTAATCTGTAAGCACGCATTCAGGTTCCGGCCAGACTCCAGCAAAGCGTGCATGTACATCGGGTTTGCTCTTGAAAACCGCTAGAATGGAACTGCAAAAGACTAATCTGCCGTCAACAGCGGTGGCGGGAGTGCTTTTTGAAAAAGGCTGCCAGACGATCTTTTTTGCATTCGCCTCTGGCGAGCGACATCATAATCTCGTAGATTTCGTCCTGCTGGCATGTAAAATCATATTGGTTCAGATCAAGAAAAACCAGCGCCGCTGCCAGTGCGGTTCGTTTATTGCCGTCGATGAACGGGTGATTCTCGCAGATATGATAAGCGTAAGCGGCGGCCATTTCGGGAATACCGGCATGCAGGAAGTTTCCCGCAAAAGTGGTCTCCGGCATTGCGACAGCAGAACTGAGAAGCGCCAGATCGCGAATCCCGTATATACCGCCGTATCTTCTTGTCTGATCCTCAAGAATCAGCAAAACTTCAGCCAGAGTAAGAAATCTGACTTTTTCCATCCTACTCGCCAAGCTTTTTTAAAGTCTGACCATAGTTGCGGTTAATCTTTTCTAAAGAACGTAGTACATCGTTCTCTGAGGTTTCCTGCGATGTCGGCGAAAGGATAAGGTTGCGGCCATCGGTAGTAATTTCAACTGACGATCCGACCTCGAGCTTGAGCAGTTCAAGCAGCGGCTTGTCAAGAATCAGAGCCGCGCTGTTTCCATGCTGGATAATTTTCTTCAACATATTCGAGCACCTCTTACCAAGATTGTATTTACAATGTTGTTACCAGTCAAGAACCGAAGACGACTGTTCGCTTTGCACGACCAGAACGGTTGTTTTGCATACTTAAAATTATTGCCGGGGTTATGGTTTGAAAAATATGCCGGCGGGTCGATAGGTAGTCTGTCTGAAACTTAACATTCTGGAAGTGCTTTGCCATGGAAAAAACCTCTCTCGATTTTCTGCTCAAACTGCTCTCGACACCATCACCCTCGGGTTCTGAACATCGCCTGCAGAGGGTCTGGCTCGATTATGTCAAAAAATTTGCGGCAGTTGAAACCGATCATTCAGGCAACGCGATCGGCATTCTGAACCCCGGCGCACCTTTTAAAGTATTGCTGGCCGGGCACAGTGACGAAATCGGCATGATGGTCAACCGGGTCGACGAAAAAGGTTTTGTCTATTTCAACCAGGCCGGCGGCATCAACGCCCTGCTGCTGCCCGGGCTCAAAGTCGAGATTCTTGGGTATTCCGGCAAAACGGTAAAAGGTGTTATCGGCTTTAACCGCAAAAGCAACGGCGATGCTCCGGCAAAAACCAAATGTGAAGACTATTTCATCGACTGCGGCTTCAGCAGCGGTGAAGAACTGAAAAAACTCATCAGAGTCGGCGACTACATTCTCTACCGCAGCGAGCCCGAACTTCTCAATGGCGATCGGGTTGTCTGCAAGGGCCTCGACAACAAGACCGGCTCGTTCATTGTCGCAGAAACCCTGAAAAAACTCAGCAAAAAGAAGCTTAAAGTCGCAGTGTATGCCGTCAGCACCACCGGCGAAGAAACCAATATGCGCGGTGCCCACTGCGCCGGCGCCAGAATCAAACCAGACATGGCGATAGCCTGTGACGTTACCTTCAATACCGACACCCCCGGCGAAGCTCTTAAACAGGCCGAAGTATCACTGGAAAAAGGCCCGGCCCTCTCGGTCGGCAGCCCGATCAACGTCAAAATCAATGAACTGCTCGAAAAGGCCGCCAAAAAGCTGAAAATGCCGATCCAGCTCGAACTGACCCCGGCAAGAACCAGCACCGATGCCGACAAAATCATGTTCAGCGGCGAAGGCGTGCCGGTGGCCCTGGTTTCACTGCCGCTGCGCTACATGCATTCCCCGGTCGAAATGGGCTCATTGAAAGACATGGACCAGATCATCGACCTGCTGGCCGAAACCATCACCGCCCTCACCGGCAAAGAAGACCTGCGCCCGGTCCTGCCGTAAAAAACAGATTTTTAAGTTCAATCAGCCGTCTGTGCAGTTTCAACAACCGCACAGGCGGTTTTTTCATGTAAAAAATTTGAAATTGCTGGATTCCGGGTCTGCGCCCGGAATGACGCAATACCTGCAAGACAACCTTACACTCGTGAAAAAAGGCATACAGTCTGGCTGGCGCCGGCACAAAAATTCACTCTATCGGGCTGTAGCGGTGTTTTTCGATAAGGCTGTACAGATGTTTCTGCAGCCTTGCGGAAGCGTGAATAACGAACGACTGCAACAGCGAACAGCCCTGAAATTCTTCAAAATGCCTGATCAGCTGATGCAGCATCAGATCTTCGTGAAAACGCAAAGGCCCGGCGCCTGGAATAAGTGTCTCACCGAGATTTTTACTGGCGATAAAAAAATTCATCGAGCCGCCAGCGTATTCTGAACCGTAATCCTGATCCCAGAAACCGTTTGAGCCATGGTAAGACAGCCAATCGGGCAGTCCCGGGCCGCGATGATAGGTTGAAATGCTGCTGCCGACCTCAAGATATCCGGCGACCGCAATTTTCTTGGCAGGAACATTGACGTCGAACTGATACTCTTCGGCAACTTTTATCATCGGCACAAAAGGCGCATAAAGCATTATCAGATCGCCATCTTCGAGGGAGTCGGCACGGTCATCGATGCGTACATTCGGTTTCCAGCCCTCAGGCCTCGGAAAAGTATCAAATTCAAGATCAGGGTTGAGGTCACAATGCGTTTCGCTGCCAAGCCATCGAAGTTTCGCTGTAAGACCCGGGTCGAGGTCAGGGTGATTTTTAACGATGCCGCGCATGATGTCGTAATAAGTAACTCCCGGCAAAAGACGAAGATCGGCGTAAAGAGGGTCTTCTGAGGCATTCGAAAAAGTCGGCAGCAGAAGCATGCGTCCATCTTCCAGCATCGGAAAAGGCGCAATTCCCGGAATATCATATCTGCAGCGATGAAACAGTACCCGCATCTGGTCTCCAGAAGTAAATGACAATTCAGGCTGGAAACATTACCCATCAGATAGAGTACCGCTCAGAAAGTTTCTGTCAAGCGATAAAACGACCTGAAAAGGGAGCAACTTTGCACGCCCTTTACTGAAGCTTAATACTTCTTAAAAATGCCCGGCATAAAAAACCAGCCTCTTTGTTCGAATATTAAACTGTCCGCCAAAAAATACAGGAGTTCAAAATGAAAAAACTTAAAAACGGCATTTCAGATTTTTTACTGGCAGCTGGTTTTGCTGCAGTTCTGCTTTCAGGCTGTCAGAGCAACGGACTGTCTTCAACCACCGGCAGCACGGTTTCCAATAATTCAGCTGCAGGAAACGGCCTGCTGTTGTCGGTACAGGAAACCATGGCCAGCGCCGATCTCGACTCTGATGCCGTCCTCGATCTTGAAGAAAGAAAGGCGATCATGGACAAAATCAGAAATGCCACAGAAATCACCCCTGAATTGAAGCAGGCGATTGTCTCACTTTTTGACAGAAACGGTGATGGAGCCATTTCTGAAGATGAAGTTCCTTCAAGAGTGCCGGCAAAACGCTCTCTCGAAAACGCCGAAAAACTTGGCGGCCCGCATGAAAGAGGCAGACCGATGTTCTGCCCGCCTTCAGACGCCGAGATCCCGGAAATCTCCTCTGTTGAAGATTTCGTGCAAAAATATGATTCTGACGCTGACGGACTGATTTCCCAGAACGAAATTCCGGGCTGGGCAGTTATCGTCAATCTCGAAGAAAATATCCGCAACACACTTCTGGAATCAGGCATACTCAACATCAGCGTTGAAGAACTGCCTGGCGACCGCGAAGAACTGCTTGCCGATCTCGATACCGATGGCGACGGCTTGATTTCAAGCAATGAAATCGCCAGCAGCAGTATCATAAACGGCGGTCTCAGAAGCCGCCCCAGATTCAGGGGGCATGGTGACCGGGCAATGAGCAACCGCGACTGCAAAGAATCGTGCAATGAAATTTTCAGGTTCTATCACGACCTGTTCGACTCTTTCACCGACAAGGCAGAATTCATTTCGGCCTATGACACAAACAAAGACGGCACGGTAACTGCCGACGAGCTGCCTGAACCGGCTGCAGCAAATTCATGAGAACTGGTTAGAGGCTGACCCGGGGGCATCGACACCGACATGCTGCCTTCCGGGTCGCTTTTTTTTACAGCGCCCGGGTCACTGCCGGAGACACCTGTTCATACCCAGCCAGCAGCTCAGCATTCTTCGGGTAGAGTACACTGCGTAATCCCGGCAGATTGCGGGGAGCCGCACCCTGAAGAATCCGCCTGTGGCAGTCGACCTCATCTTCGACCCAGGCGCCGCCAATCACGTCGACGCCAAAATCGAAAAGAGCACTGCTCAAAGGCACTGAAGGACCGACGATGATAAAGGTCGCCCCGGGCTTTTTCAGTGCCAGCAGGCCCTCGATCGTGTCGTTGAGGCAGGTCACCCCGGTCATCGCGACCACATCGGCGCGTGGAATTATTTTTACCGCTTCTTCGGCCGGGTAATCGCCTTCCTGTGGGCGCTTTTCGAGAACAGAAAATTCCGCAGCGGCCTGTTGAATCGATTCCATGTGCGGGAAATGACCAACCACGGCAACCCGCCGGCCGGCACCAAGTCTGGCAGCCAGTTCGAGAGCGTTGCCGACAAAATAACTACCGTCAAGCGGCAGTGCACTGTTGATCGCGGCAATTGCAAAAGATCGCTCGATGCCCTGCAGTGAATCGGTCCAGGAAAGAACCTTCTTCAGCCCCAGAGTTTCAATTTCACCAAGGTGCGAAACTGGCATGTGCACCTTGAAATCAAACACACGATCGTCGCTGAGCGTCATACTCACCCCAAGTCTTTCAGTCTTGACCATGGTCATGAAGGCGCAGGTTGCAACCCGCTGTAACGGCAGCGCATAGCGGGCTTCAGGTATTGTGGCTTTAACCGCTTCGAGAATCAAAGACATACAACCCCTCCAGAAGATCACGTAAAGTATTGATTAGTATCATATGATATATTTTATAATCACGGCTGTCAAAAAATTAAGCTGTGTCTGCAGAGCAAGGCGTCAGAAAAGCGTGGCGGCGAACCCGGCATTGCGATATAATCAGGCTGATGGAAGCAATCAAACGTTTTCTGCAACTGCTCGGGCTGGTAAAAGACCGGCGTCTGCGCGAGATTCAGAGTCGCCAGAACGCCTGTGCCATCTGTTCGCCCGAAGAACTGCAGGCCTGGCATGATTTCGTCGCCTATATCGACCTGCTGACCTCTTCGCCTGATTACCCGGCCCGCGGCATTCTCAATGCCATCATTTCGCGGCACGGTTTGAGTAATGCCGAAAAGCTGGCCTTTTTCAGTGAACTGCAGGCCTCAAGAAGCGACTGGGCAGAGATTCTGCGCTTTGCCGACCTGCCGATTCAGTTCGCTCACGAAACCTTTGAACTTCTGAGTGCTGAATTTGCCAAAGCCCAGACGTTCGACCAGCAGATCGAACTTATCAACAGCTGTTTTCAGGCCGCCGACCCGACCCACGCCGAAATGCTGTTTCTGCTGATCGAGGGAAACATCGAGCGCTACCCCCAGCCACAGACCAGCCAGGCAGTCAAACTGGTCGCACGCGAGCGCTCGGCCCGCGAAAAACTGACTGATCTTCTCAGCCGCGAAATGAATGATGAGCTGCGCTGGTGGCTGATCAGAACGATCAACAGCGCCAGCGGCCCGGCCCGCAGTTTTCTCAGTGCCAGCACACGCAACCGGCAAGACCTGCGCCTGCAGTGCATGCTGCTGCCCAGACTGCTGAAAACAGGTTTTGAATGGGCAACAAAATTCAGTAGCGCCAGCCATGAAGAGGCCGAATCGATGCAGTCGCATCTCTACGCCAGTCGTATTACCGAGATGATTGAACTCACAGCACTTTCTTCAGGCAGCTGAAGAGGCCGGCATACCGACCAGACAAAGTACCGCACAGCCCTGCATTTCTGCGGCAATTTTTTCGGCAGCCAGGCGACAGAAATCTTCAGGCCCGGCAGTTCTGATGTCACAGAGTATCTGACGGGTTCTGACCGGATCAAAGCCTGATGCAGAAAAGGTCATGAGTATTATTTCACCGCAGACGGGAATACGTTCAACGCTTCTTACCGTTGGAACCTGGCATTCTCCAAGATTAACCGCCTTGTCATCATCCAGAGCCAAATCTGACAAGACTTCCAGATTCCCGGAATCAGTATTGAAAACAGCCGTTTGCGGCAGACTCACACCGCTCACGAGTATTTGTCCATTCTGCGACAGTAGAATGCTGGCTGCCTGCATGGTTTTCAGCTCACCAGGTCTGCCATTTTCAAACAACAGGCGGTTCAACTCGGAAATAAACCTCTGCGGAGTCTGCAGAAGTCCATGCAGCTGAAGCGTGGCAGATTTTACAAATGCAAGAATAAGGCTTCCGGCGACCCCCGGCTCATTGACATGGCCCAGAAGTATAGCTCTGGAGTTTTCGCCGGCGTCATTCACGTCAAAATACTCACCTTCACGGGTTCCTGCATGGCAATAATAGGCCACCCGGCCAAAAACTTCTGTCTGAGTCAACGTCGTAAGCAGTTTTTCCTTAACCTGAGAGGCAACATGCAGCTCTTCAAGATCGACCAGAGTCTCGTTGAATATTTTTGCCAGATGCCCGAATTCATCTCCCCCCAAATCGGGAACCCGCCATGAAAAATTGCGGGCGCGCAGGGCCGCAACCCCGGCCTGTAACTCAGAAAGGGGCTTGAGAATGCCGCCAGCGACGAATAGACCCAGCGAAACCGATACCAGCAGACTTACAAAGGCCAGCAGACCTAGAATTTTTCTTTTTTCAGACACCTGCTTCTCGATACGGCTCAGCGGGAAAAGCCCGAGCAACCTGATATTCTTGAGTAAAACGCATTTATGCCCAAAAATAAGATGCTCGGAATTCTCGAACCGGCAGTATTCAGGTCTGGCAACGCTGCGATCACGCAGTTTAAGAGCGAAGCTTCGCAAATCCGGATCGGTGAGAATTATCTTGGGAAGGCCATATTCAAAGCGGTCATCGGTGGCCATAACCCTCAGACCAAGCTCATTTCGGTTCAGATTGTGAAAAACTCTGGTGACGAAAGCGCTTTCCAGATCATCTGAATCCCAGAGATAAAGGAGCATGTAGTCATACATGACCTTGTCGAATAACTGCAAAAGGCTAACATAGGTCGGATGTTTCTTCGAACCGAGACCCCATTCGGAAAACGTGCCACTGTCGGCAAACATGCGAATAAGATCGGCCGGCTCCCTCTGAGTAAGGGTTTCACTGACCATCTCTGCCTCAGTACCGGCCTTGCTCGATATCGGCTGCCGGTTGAGACTGGCAAGAACGTAGGTACCAACCTTGAACATGGCACGCATGGTGTTGATGCGTATCTTGTCTGTAGAAAAACCTGATCTGAAAGCCTCGAGAATTTTTTCATTCTTGAGAATGCCACGGTCGCCAGCAACCATGCCTGTATTGCTCGCGACCAGATAGAAAGCATAGGGGCGCGGTTCCTGCGGATTAAGAAAGGACTGCACTGCCTTTTTTGTGACACCTTTTTTCTTAAGACTCTTTTGAAAAGCCTTAAGCTGAGTTTCAATCCGGTTCTTCTGCACAGTGAACTCGTTCTTATACAGTTCGTCGATGCTCTGCAGATAAGCCATGCCATCGTTGAAAACATCGGTCAGCAGGCCACTGCGATATTGCTGCAGATAATCAGAACCGATAGCATAAAGAACGAACCCGGGCAAAGCATTCGAAGCGATAAAAAGAATCAACAGCTGGCGTCTCAGTCTCATTGCCAGAATTCGCCCTCTGACAATCACCTGAAAACTGAGAATGGCAAAAACAAGCAAACCAAGCAGCATTACCAAAGTTATGCCGATAATTACCCGCGAAAACTCAAGCTTATCGATTTCGTCGGCTTCGACAGCACAGAAAACCGTCATCGTCGAATCGATGAAGTTGGTGAAAAGATAATAGTCCGGCAATCTGATGACTGTAGTCAGACTTTTCTGAAGATCGGCAGACCTTTCTTTGAGCTGCAGATTAAGAGCGGTATCGTGGCAGCGAACTTCGCCGCCGCTGATAAAGCCCTTGATGAGCTTTCCTTCAGCGCGTCTGACAAAATTACGAACTCCGCAATGCGAGTATAATGCATCGTAAGGGAAAAATACCGAAAGACCGGTTGTGTCTGAAATGTTTACCCAGAGCAGAGGTTTGCCAGAGGCAGCATAGCCGCGTCTCAGCCTGATATCTTTACCGATAAAGCAGCGATGATAATAGCGCGGAAAAAAATGTGGCCCGTAAATTCTGCGGGCATTGTCGTAAACATCCTGCGGTATTTCGCGCTCTGAGCGAAGCCCTCGGGTTCTTACCGCGTTAAGAACCGAGAAGGCCGAAGCGTAGTCATTGCGGGCCGGATCTAACGGAAAATTGCTGTAGTAAATACTGCCGTCAGAATTATTGATGAAATATCTGAACTCAAGCTCATGATCGGCCGCATATTTCTCGACTGCCGCCTTGAGGCCGGCAGGACTCTGATTGGCCACAAAAACTTCCGCCAGACTGGTACAGATGTATTTTTCGGTTGCCGAATAGTAGCGCATGCTTTCGAGAATCTCGGCAGCTTCGGTCTCAAAAGCTCTCAGGCGGTTGGCGCGCTGCAGAGAGGCTACGTAATATAAGCCTGACAATACTATAAGCAGCGGCAGGAAAACCAGTGAAACATTCATCATTAACCAGCGTGTCAGAGGCTTATTGCGCATTATCAGCCTCCATTCGCAGAAGCAGAAAGGTCAGGTCGTCATCCTGGCAGGTGGCCCAGCCGCGATAACCGGCAATGATTCCTTCCCAGAAATTTTCGAGATCATTATTCCAGGATGTCTGGCAGAGGCTGATAAACCGATCGTAGCCAAACTGTTCGCCTTTGCTGTCGACCGCTTCGATAACGCCGTCGGTGAAAAGAATAAGAGTTTCACCGGGCTTAAGTCTGCCCGAAAAGCTGGCCGGCAGCTTTTTACTGCTGCTGCCGAGCGGCATACCACCGTTTTCCAGCAGGCGGGCACCTTGCCCGCCGGCAGAAACAACGGCAGGATAACAGTGCCCGGCATTGGCGAAGGTAAATTCACCGGTAACAAGATTAAAATCGAAGCAGATGGCAGTCATCATACGGCGCCAATTACGCTTTTTCAATTCAAGCAGCACCTGATTGGCGCAGTTGAGAAGTTGTGGCGGGCCGGTTCTCGTTTTGTCAGCGGCAGCGATTACCGCCTTGACCATTGCCATGATCATGGCTGCAGGAATACCGTGCCCGGCGACATCACCGAAAAATATGCCGAGGTGATTTTCCGGCAGCCGGTAATAATCAAAATAATCGCCCCCCATCTTGCTCATGAACAGAGAGCGGGCAAAAAGACGGATATTCCCGTCGCAGAAACGGCCTTCGGGCAGCAGGCTTTCCTGAACTGCGGTTCCGACTGCGAGCTCCTTCATACCGGCAAGAGTGCTGTTGAAGGCAGTTATCAGGTCACCGAATTCGTCTTCGGAACGATAATCGATATGATGCGCAAAATCGCGGGCCCGCATACGGCCAATACCATAATCGAGTTCTTCAACCGGTGCCAGCAGGCGACGAGCAAAGAATCGGGCAATCTGGAACAGCACAAACGCCATGAACAGGCCGGTAATCAGAAAAATATACTTCAGCCGACTGATCTGTTCTTCGATCAGCTGTTGCGGGTAAAGGGCGGCAAGAATACCGTCGGCGATTTCGTTGCCGGCAATAGCGGTAAAAAGGTATTTCTGGCCGGCCACCTCTATGTTGTCATGAGTTACGAGCTTTCGGCTGAGTGTCTGGCGCATCAGACGCCTGATTTCTCGGTTATCTGAAGCCCTGGCCGGAAAAATATTCTCGCTCGAACGGTCGAAAACCAGCAGACGCCTTGGGGCTACGGCATTTCTTGTCTCAGACAGCTTCTCTGCCACAAAAGTGCGCATGAAGGCAGCCGGATCCCATGAGATGCCGAAGGCGCCCCAGGCACTGAAAACATCTGAGCCGGGTTCGTTGCCGCCAAGCATGCGGATAAACGACATGCGCCCGGTATCGCCGGTATTGAGAACGACAAAACGGCCGATAAACCAGAGAAAATCGTTAAGCATCAGATCGTCAGATGAAACCTCATCGAGCACAGAACTCGCGATGCGACGACCTTTTCGGCTGGATTCCCGGTTAAAGAATTCGAGAGCTTTCAGCAGCATGTCTCTGACCATTTTTTCAGATGGATTGAACGCCCATGAGCTGCGAAAAACCGTCGCACCATTATAGTCATAGAGCATGGCTTCCTGCGGCGCTATTTCGTCGACCAGTTTCTGCAGACCGGCAATATCCTCTTCCGGCCATTTTTCGCTGCCAAAACGATTGTTTTTCTCATCGACAAAGGCGTTGAGCCGCCGTGCCAGCTTCTCGCCGACTTCGGGAAAACGAACGTCAAATTCCTTCAAAACCCGCACCGATTCCTGGTGCGTCGCAGTTATCAGATCTCTGGTTTTTTCATTGAAAAACTCGTACCCGGTCGAAGCAAGCATAAGTAAAGGCAGTCCGTTGGCAAAGAGAAACAGCAGCATGATTTTCTGCTGTACTGACAGGGCAAACCCGGGAAATCTGAGAGAAAAGCAGAAAAATACAAAAAACAGGGTGAACAGCCATTTTATAGCCAGAGCAATGGTTTTCAAAGCTTCGGCAGAAGGAACCGGCAGCCACTCTGACTGCTGGTATGCGGCTACAATCAGTTCAGGCGAAACCTGGCGAAAATGTGACAGAAACCTGGCGCTGGCGCGCGACGCAGTAGCATAGGCTTCAAACTTTCCGGCTTCGATCATAATTTCGCTGCGACCTGCCGTTGAAGACGGAAGCCCAAAGCTGTCATAGCTTATGGTTTTGATAATAGCCATTTTCCGGTCATGATGGCGACGGTTGAAGCGGTTGATTATCAGTCGTGGCCCGATTTCCCGGTCAAGCAAAGCGGCGTCGACAAAGCACACGAGTGAAAACTGCCGGCCATGAAAATACCAGAGCAGTCTTTTTTCTGGTTCATCGCTGACGAAAAGACAACGACCACGATATTCTGGCTGAAATGGCTCAAGCATAAGTTTTTGCGTTAAGAACGGGCCGAAATATCCCCTGAGAAGCTGCATCTTATCTGAGATAAACTCAGAACCGCCGGGGTCGGTGGCCGGGTCTTTTTCATAAAGGCGTGCGAGTTCCCGCAGAACACCAAACATGGCTTTCAAAATATAGTGAAAACGCTTTTCATCAGTTAAAGCCTGATTCAATCTGCCATCTGGCTCATAAACGATGAATCTGAGGCGACCTTTGAACATGCGGCGAAAAGCGGCGAGTTTTTCGGCCAGAGCCGCAAGTGGCTTCGCATGATTATCGATCGGTGCAATATTCTTCTGCAGCAGACCGTGAAAAAACACCCGGTCATCGTAATAGTTTTCGAGGGGCATGATACTCTGAGACAGCCGATCGAAACCGTTTTCTACAAGGCTCTGTCGCTGTATCTGAAAATGACTGAGCAGCATGACCCAGGTCAGCCACCCGGGCAAGAAGATGGCAAACACAATGAATGCCAGCCCTTTTGTCATTTTCTGCAGCATCTCAGTCACCTGATTTTTCCTCTTTAAAAGCGACAACCATGATTGTCTGATCTTCGCAGACGCTTTGTCTACCTGAAACCGGCTCGAATTTTTCGACCAGCTGGCGATAAAAATCACGCGGGCAGGGTGCGACAGCACTGCCCATAATATTTAACAGATCCTCGAAGCTGAAGCCGCCGTTGCGATAAACCCCACCGGTGTAAAAGACAAGTTTCTGCCCGGCTGCCAGACTGATTTCACGTTGTGCGAGCCTGGGAAATCTGCCGGAACCGGCCGGGGTTGAAGAGGTATCGATAATTTCAGAGTCAGCACCAGTCGAAACAAGTATCGGAAAACACTGCCCGGCCGAAGCAATCTTGATCAGACCGGTTTCAGCATCGAGAAGCACATACTGCAGTGACATGAATTTTCTCTGGCGCGAGCTGCTGCTCGAACGCAGCAATTCATCTATTCTGGTCAGCAATGCGTTGGGGTCGAGATAAAGATCAGCGAGTTGAATGATGCAGGCTTTGACAAACGCCATTACCAGGGTCGAAGCTACCCCGGTTCCTGCGATATCACCAATAAAAAAGCCGTAGTAACGCTCATTGACCGGATTGAGAGCAAAGAAGTCGCCGCCAAAATTTACCACGGTGCGGCAGCCGCCGAACAGCGCAAACCGGCCATGACTTATGACTTCTTCCATGCTGTCGATCAGTTTTTCCTGAACTTTCGAAGCCGTGTGCAGCTCTTCAAGATCGACAAGAGTCGTATTGAATACCCTGGCCAGATTACCGAATTCATCACTCCCAAGGTCAGGCAGGCGGTAGGCAAAATCCTGCTTCTGCAGGGCCATGACTCCGCTCTGCAGTTCACCAAGCGGGCGAAGTATCGAGCGCGAAACGATGAGACCCAAAGCCAGCGAAACCAGCAGGCTCACCAGACCCAGAGCAAAAAACAGCCAGAACTTTGCTCTGACCTGCTTTGCAATGTTCTCGACCGGAAACAGACAGAGAAGGTTCAGGGTGCGCAGATAATTGCATTTAAGCCCCATAAGAAGATGTCGCCGGCCTTCCCATTCGCAGAAAGCTATTTCGGTGCCGGTCATTTCGCGCAGTCTGGCAGAAAAACTCATCAGATCGGCATTTTCCGAAATTGTTTCCGGCAGCGTATACTGCATTTTTTCGTGCACCGCCATGATTCGCATGCCATCAGCGTTACGATTGATGTCATTGAACATCTTGCTTATGTAATGGTTTTCGAGAGTTTTTGGCTCCCACAGATAAAGAAGAACATAATCGTATTTTGCCGGGTCGAAAAGGCTGAAAACATTGATAAAAGCAGGAAAATGGCCGGCGCCCATTCCCCACTGCCAGAACGAACCGGTGGCAGCGAAAAATTCCTGAAACATTTCGATAGAACGCAATTGCCCGAGTGATTCGGCAATAATTTCAACCTGAGCTACGACCATTTCATTTAGCGTTTCGCGATTCAGCAGCGACAGATAATACCGACCGAGCTTGCCAAGGGCATCAACGAGAACTTTCATCTGCTTGAACTGCCCGGCCTGGTCATTGATGATCTGAGTGAACTCGCCATCACGCATGATGCCGTATTCACTGCCGACAAACGGAGTGTGGCTGCCCACAAGAATAAGCCTGAACGGGTAAGGGTGCTGGTTAACGAGAAAGTTGCAGATCATCATACCGTCGGGCGGGCCTTGCCTGAGCTTTTCTTTAAGCTCAGGCAACGACCGGTCGAGTCGGCGCAACTGTGAAGAAAGTTCGGAAACCTGCATTTCATCGATGCTCTGCAGATAGGTCATGCCTTTGCTGAAAGCCTCGGTATTCAGCATTAATTCGTATTCTCGCAGATAATCGTAAGCCAGAACCGCCAGCATGCTGAGAGAAAGAATATTCGACAGCATAAAGAGCATGACCAGCTGCCTT
>CAZFUG010000005.1:0-15739 GCA_964522035.1 uncultured bacterium | reverse complement strand
AAAGCTCCTTCTGGTAATAAACACGGCCAGCAGCACAATAGCCAGCAGCAGAGCCAACTGCAGAGTTGTCATGGGAACCAGATCGATTTTCTGCGCCGGGTAAAGATAAATGCCTTCGATTCCCGGTCGAATCAGACCTTTAAAGGCATACCAGCCACCGGCTCTGATCGGGTTTTCCGACGAACTGACGATTGCCTGCCAGTTTTCACGTTTGAGACCGAGCCATCGCGGGGCTTTCAAAACACCGGCCTGAATGGTGGCCACGGCAAATTGCTGGCCGCGGGTCATCTGTCTTATCTGATATTTCAGCCCCGGAAGCCCTGAAAATGATTTGCGTGAGAAAAAGATGCTCAATCCAAAACGCTTCTGCACCTTGATCCAGCTCAGTCGACCATCGGTCGTTGAATCACCGTAAAGTGGAGTGAAATGCCGACCGCTGTAGCACTCGCTGATCAGTTCCGGCAGAAACTGCGGCCCGTAAATGCGGCGAAGGTTTTCAGTCGCAGCACGGTTGAGAGGTTTTCTTGTCGAAACCGTTTCGCGCAGTGAAAAGAATGCCTTCTGCCAGTCGGCCTTGAACTGACCAGGCTCAAAGGTGGAATGGTAAATCTCACCGTTTTTGTTCCAGATGAGAAACTGAAAATTCAGAGACATCTGCCGATTAAGCTCGATGATACTCTTTTTAAGGGCACCCGGGCCGGTACAGGAATCGAATATTTCGGCAATTTTAAGACAGACATAGTGCTCAGTGTTCGCTGACAGCTGCAGCTGTTCGAGGCGTTCGGTCGCTTCGATCTGCTGCACTCTCAGTCGGGCGCTGTGCCTTATCGAATCGATATACTGCCAGCCAAAGCCAATGCCGGCCAGCGGCAGCAGCACTGTAAACAGCACAAACGCCAGCCATGCCAGACAGTCGGCAAAGTTTTTCCGGTCAGTCTTTTTCATATCTCAGCATCAGCATAGTGATATCGTCGTCCTGGGTTGCAGCCCAACCGCTGTAACCCTTGAATATTTCCTGCCACCAGGCAGCCAGATCGTTGTTAAAGGTGGCGAGCAGCAGTTTGTCGAAGCGGGCAAAGTCGAAAACTTCGCCAGCCGCGTTGGTGGCCTCAATAATGCCATCGGTGTAAAGAATCATCGTATCGCCGGGATTGAGTTGCCCGGTTACTTCGGCATAGGGTTTTCTGGTAACGTTCCCAAGTGGCATGCCAACTGCCTTCACATAGGTCACTCCCTGTCGGTCCTGGCCAATAACCACCGGAAAACATTGCCCGGCGTTGGCCAGCCTGAATTTGCCGGTTTCGCAGTCAAGTTCAAGACATTGGGCCGTCATCATGCGCCGCCAGCCCTTTTCCTTGAGGTGCAGAAAAATGCCGTTGGCGCGCTGCAACATTGCCGATGGCCCGGAGAACTGAGTCCGGGCGTCGGCTACCACGGCCTTGGCCATCGACATTACCAGAGCGGCAGGTATGCCATGGCCGGCGACATCGCCAAAAAAGACGCCCAGACCATTGTCACCGACCCTGAAATAGTCAAAATAATCGCCACCCATGCGGCTCATGAATTCTGACCGAGCGTAGAGAGCAAAGTGACCAACCCTTGTCTGGCCAGGCGGAAGCAGGCTTTTCTGGACTGCGGTACCCACGGCCAGTTCCTGCATGCCGGCAATCGTTTCGTTAAAGACCGCGATCAGCTGACCGAACTCGTCTTCTGAAAGATAATCGATGCGATGCCGGTAATCCTGGCGCGAAATGGCCCGTACACCTTCTGAAAGGGCCGAAATCGGCACGAGCAGGCGCCTGGAAAAGAACATGACGATGACCATGACCAGAAAAATGCTGGCGATGGCCGCGGCAATAATTCGCCAGAACAGCTTATCAATCTGCTCAAGAATCATGTGGCGCGGGTAGAGGGCTACAATGACGGCATTGGCCATCTCGATTCCCTTGAGTGAGGTGGCGACCAGTTCCTGACCGGTGGCTAGAAGATTTTCGTCGGTCAGCATTTTGCGGTTCTGGGTTCGGTGCATGAGACGACGCAGAGCAGGTTCATTCGACCAGGTTTCAGGAAAAATCTTTTCGGTGCCGGTTTCCATGACAACAATACGTCGTGGTGCGATTCTGGCGTTGAGGCTGGCGAGTTGTTCGTTAAGATAGGCTCTCTGCAACCCTTCTGGCTGCCAGGCCACTACCAGCATGCCCCACGAAGCATGGGCTTCACGGTCGCCGAGAAGAGTCAGATAAGACCAGCGCAGCCCGGAGCCATAGTTCTGCTGGGCAATGCGATTTATCTGCCTGATGACACTGTAAAAGATCGAACCCTCATCGGAAATCTGCTCGAGCATGGTTTTTCGAGTCGGCACGAAGAAATCGTTGCGATTATTGAAAAATTCGAGCGAACCTCTGAAAAAATCGCGCATGAATTTGTCGGCATTCTGTATCGCCCCCTGACGCGTCTTGAACAGTTGCTCCCCGCTGGCGGTAAAAAGATATTTTTCGCTGGGGCGGAAATAGTCGATAAAAGCGGCAAGTTCTTCAACTGCCTCATTAGACCATTGCTTACTGCCAAAACGACGATTGCCGGCCGCCACAAAATCGCTCAATTTTTCGGCCATCAGTTCGCGACCGGCCGGGTAACGGCTGTCGAAGTCTTTTATCAGTCTCGATGACTGCTCATGCATTGCATTGATCAGTGAGCTTCGCTTCTGTTCAAAAAACTCATACCCGGTGGCCACCAGAATCATCAGCGGCAAACCATTCGCGAACAGAAACAGCAGCATCAGCTTGTGTCTGACTGAAAGAAAGAGGTTCTTGCCGTGCAGAGACAGGCACAAGCTGATAAAGCCTGCAACAATCAGCAGTTTAAGAAAAGCAAACATGACGCGACAGACTTCATGGTTGATATCGATAAGATGTTTTTTCTGGTCTAACCGGCTGAAAATGACCAGTTCCGGGGAAACCTGGCGGAAAAGCAGCAGATGTGAGCTGCTCTGCCTGAATTCAACAGCAGAATTGGCAAAAGCACCGGCTTCCTGGATGATTTCCGGTGCCAGGTCGCGTTCAGCACCGAGCCCGAAAGCCGTCTGCAGTTTGGGATCAAAATAGCCAAGCTTGATCTCCCGCCCTGAGGCGTTGAAACTGTTGATCAACATTTTCGCGCCCAGCTGCTGACCGAGAAAACGGCGGTGAACGAAGCAGACAAGCGCATATTTCCGGTAACCTCTGAACCAGAGAAGAGCTTTGTGAGGTTCTTCAGAAGCACGCAGACAACTGCCGAGATAGCCCTGGCGCGCCGGCAGATCGAAATGCCTTTCCATGAGAAACTGGCCAAAGTAGCCGCGCAACAGGCCGATACGGCCGGGAGCATAGATTGTTTCCGGGTTCAATACAGCCTGATGCAGAGATTTAAAAACATACTGAAACCGCTTCTCATCAGACAGTCCCTGTATTATCGAGCCTTTCTGGTCGATTACGATGAACTGGAAACCACCGGGAAAGTTCTTTTTGAAAGCAGAGATACGAGCAGCGAAAAAAGCTTCGGGGTCAGAAGCAGATTCGGCGCCGGCGAAATTATACTGCAGCAGACCGTGAAAAAACTGGTCATCAGCATGGAAGTTGCTGAGATTATCGAGCGAGTCATGCATCTTCTGCTGCCAGGCGTGAATGTGTCGCTCACGCACAAGGCTGAAATGGCTGTACACGGCCAGATACAGCAGAAAGGCCGGCAGCACGATTCCGTAGACAACTCTGGCCAGAAGATTCAGCCAGTAACTCTTAGCAAGCACTCTCTCCCCCTGTTGAGTCATTTTTACGTTTCAGAAGTGCCTGAGGTAACAGTTTACCGAAAAAATTGTTCCATGTGAAACCCTGTAAAACAAAAAAGGTTTGCAGACAATGCTGCAAACCCTTTTATTCAGCGGTCAGAATCAAACTCTTTCGAACTGATCTTTGCTGACGCCACAAGCGGGGCAAACCCAGTCAGCCGGAAGAGCTTCGAAAGGAGTGCCGGGTGCGATGCCACCATCGGGATCGCCAACAGCCGGATCGTATTCATAACCACAGACGCTGCAAACATATTTAGCCATTATTCATGACCTCCATGGAAAATTTCAGAAAGATTCTACCACATTCCTGAGAATTTCAAATTCGGGTTTTTCGAGCCAGGTATCAACCATGAAAACCGGCACTCTCTGCGAATCGATGACTGCGGTGCGGAAAAACTTTTCGCCCGGTTCGGCAATATTTGGCAACACAGGTTCGATGATGCCTTCGCGCAGGCGATATTCGATGTCGTCTGCAATCATGCCAATAAAGGCATTTGGCCGCACCGTAAACAGCAGCAGGCGGGAATTTTCGCCGATCTGGTAGTCGGGAGCGACTCCAATTCTCTGGCGCAGGTTGATTACCGGAATAACGGTACCGCGAATGTTAACCACGCCCCTGATCAGTTCTGATTTCTGCGGCACTTCGATCAGAGAGCCGGGCATAGCCACTTCTGTGACGTCAACAGCGGGAATGGCATAGGGTTTGTCGCCAAACCGGAAAATGAAAAACTTTTCGAGCCGGCCGTCGCCACTTCGCTCTCCAGCGTTCTGCGCCAGTCTTCTGATTAAAGGAAGGATCTGTGACATTAAACAGCTAACCTTTTAATTGTGATGGTGCAGCCAGAACCGGGCGCAGCGTCGCCCGGGAAAACTGATTCGTAACTATATACCAGAAATGGTCAGCAAAACAAAGCTATTATTTTGCCGGAACCTATTTTTTCAGATTTTCAGAAACGCGCGCAATTGCGCCAGAGCTCTCGCTCTGTGGCTGATCGCATTTTTTTCGTCGGCGGGAAGCTCGGCAACGGCGCAGCCGCGTTCCGGCAGCATAAAAACCGGGTCATAGCCAAAGCCCCCCTGACCGCGGCGTTCAAAGCCAATACAGCCGTCAAGAGTGCCGACGAATTCATGCGCTTTGCCGGCTGCGTCGATGTAGACGATGACACAGCGAAATCTTGCGGTTCGCCGGGTTTCTGGCACATCTTTCAGTTCATGCAGCAGTTTGTCGATGTTGCGTGCATGGTTGGTGTCGCTGCCTGAGTAGCGGGCTGAATGAATTCCGGGTCGGCCACCAAGCGCATCGACTTCAAGGCCGGAATCATCGGCAAAAACCGGCTCATTAACCTCTTCGAACAAAGCTCTGGCTTTGAGCTCGGCATTTTCACGGTAAGACGAGCCGCATTCATCGACATCGGGGAAATCAGGCAGATCGAGAAGGGTTCTGATCTGGTATGGCGCCAGAATATGGCTGATTTCTTCGGCCTTGTGAGCGTTGCGGGTAGAAACCCAGATATTCATCAGAGCTTCTCCACAGCTTTTTTCTGAAGACTGAACAGCTGTTTGATGCCGGTTTCACCGATGGCGAGCATCTGGTCGAGCTGAGCCCGGCTATAGGTGCCATTTTCTGCGGTACCCTGCACTTCGATATAGCCGCCCTGATCGTTCATAACCAGGTTAAGGTCGGTTTCGGCCTGGGAATCTTCAAGATAATCAAGGTCAAGGCAGGGCTGGCCGTTGACGATACCGATACTCACCGCAGCGATGCGGTTAACAATCGGGTTTTCAGTCAGTTTGCCTTCGGCCATGAGTTTTTTTACAGCCATTTCAAGGGCAACCATGGCGCCGGTAATCGATGCCGTACGGGTACCGCCATCGGCCTGAATGACATCACAGTCGATCATCAGAGTGCGCGCCCCGAGTTTGGTAAGATCGAGAGCCGCACGCATCGAGCGGCCGATCAGACGCTGAATTTCGTGAACCCGGCCCTTGACCGTGGCCTTGCCGTAACCGGCACGCTCATTACGCACCAGGCCGGCAGCCGGCATCAGGGCATATTCGGCAGTTATCCAGCCCTGTACTGTTTCTCTTGAGGCGACGTATGGTGGAACCTTCTCTTCAACCTGAACCGTGCAGAGCACACGGGTATCGCCAAAGGCGATCAGCGCTGAGCCATGCGGGTATTTGAGATAACCGGTTTCGATGCTTACCGGCCTGAGCTGGTCACCATTGCGTCCATCATGTCTTGTCATGTCCATTTCCTCCGGGGCTGATAATTTACTGCAGAATAACATTTAAGGCCGCTGCCGCCAAACTATTTGTTGCAGCAATTTATTCAACAAAACCACCGACTCTGTTATATTCATCAGTGAAAATACTTGAGGATCAACTGTAAATGCTCAACTTAAAAAAACTCGTGGCCTGGCTTTCCGGCACCGGCGAGGAGAAAAGTCAGGTCCAGACTGCTGGAGAAGAAAGGCGCCGTTTTCAGCGCCTGCATCTGGAAAACTGCCGTTATTTTATCGGCAGTGAAGGACCTTTTGCGGTCAGCAATCTCAGTTACGGTGGCTTCAGAGTCGACCTGAGCGGCTGGTCTGAAATCGACACCCTGCAGCGCGGACAGGTAATCAACGGAGCTCTGCACCTGCAACAGATTCAACTCGAGTGCCGGATTGAAATCAAAAATATTTTCGGGAATCTTGCCGGTTGCGCTTTTGTCGATCTTTCGCATTCGCAGTCGCGCGTGGTGAGTGAATTCCTCAAACCCCGCATTCTTGGGCTGTCGTTGCGAGAGATAGATTCGGCCAGGCTGAAGAACGATGACCCGGAACTGAAAATGCGCTGGTTTCAGGGCGAAGACGGCGTTCAGGTTTTTCTCTGGCAAACGCTTGAAGGCGATACGGTCAGACAGGAATTCTACTTTCTCGATTATTTCATGGCCTGGCAGGACACTGCGGGCGGGCTGCAGACCGGCAGGGTCAAGCAGGAAAGCCGCTCGGGTTTCGGCCGTATTTCACCAGACTCGGTGGTCTTTTTCCGGATACCGCCATATCGTGCCCTGAAAATGGGCCGCACCATTCTTGAATGTTCAAAACTGCCAGAATCGGCCAGAGAAAAGCTGCTAAATGAAATTTCCGGCGAAGAGAAGCGCCTGTTTCATCGTTTCATCGTCAAGAATGAACAGGTTTTCTTCAACCACCCCGAAAGTGGTGCCAGATTTTCGATTCTCAACATCAGTCTTAACGGTATAGCACTGCTGAAGCCGGCAGAAGCCAGTGTTCCATCTTCAGATAGCTGGCAGGGCGAGCTTATTGCCGAAAAACAGAGCATAAAAGCCATGTTTTTCCCGGCCTATACGCACGACAACATTCTCGGGGGCAAGATAAAACCATTGTCTGATGCCGACCAGCGTAACCTCGAACAATTTCTGGCCCCCCGCCTGCTGGCGCAATACCTCGAAGAGATTCCGGCACCGCTCGAAATACCGGCGCTGGCACCGGCAGGAGCACGGGCCTACCTGTATACCGGCCTGCACAACACCCACATTCTAAGCCTTATAACCCCTGACGGCCAGTTGAACAACGGCCGAATCGCCTTTATGGACCGGGCGCTGACCTGTCGCCGTGGCAAAATGCAGGAAATCCGCTGCCCGGACGGCCTGATTTTTCCTGCCGAATGGGAACCGGAAAATGCACGCGAAACCTTTGTTCCTGACCCTGACACACTGGCAATCTGCCGTGAAATGATCGTCAATGCCGAGGTGGCGCCAGAGGTCAGAACCGCCTGGCTGCATCACCTCGACAATTCCAGTCTATAACAACCCGGAGACAAATAAATGATCAAGCGAAGCAATATTATTCTTTACGTGAGTGACCAGCAGCGCAGCCGCGACTTTTACGCGCAGGTTCTGCAGCTTGCCCCAACCCTCGACGTGCCCGGAATGACTGAATTTTTGCTGTCTGAGAGCCTGGTTCTCGGGCTGATGCCGGAAAAAGGCATTGTCAGACTGCTCGGCAACGCGATAAAAAACCCGGCTCTGGCGGCCGGCATACCACGGGCAGAGCTTTATCTCTCGGTTGAACAGCCGCAGCAATATCATCAACGGGCTTTGCAGGCTGGCGCTAATGAATTGAAGGCCTATTCTTTGATGAACTGGGGCGATATGGCAGCATATTCTCTCGACCCCGACGGCCATATTCTGGTTTTTGCCGACACAGCTAAGGCTGATTAAGGCTACGCAGGCGTAGAAACACCGGCAGCACCATTTCCGAAAAGCCATAGGTCAGCGACGCAGGGTTTCGCCCAATATTACAGCAAATGTGGTATAATAGCGCTGTTCTGACAATTTAATCGAAGGCAGGTTTGTCGATGGGCAAACCTGTTTTCTTTTGCGCAAAACCGGGTAAGGAAATATGAAATCTGACTACTTCAGTATTGTCGGGCCAGTATTAAACTCAGGTAAAGAATGTGAGAAGATTCTCAGGCGGCTGCCGGAATGGTTCGGCGACGAACAGACCATGATCGACTACGGCATTGAAATAGATGGGTTGCCGACCTTCATGATCAATATTCACAATCAGGTTTGTGGCTTTATCAGCCTGAAAATGCACTACAAGGAATCGGCCGAGCTCTATGTGCTCGGCATTCTGCCGGAATATCACCACCAGGGCCTCGGCCGGGCCGCGGTCGAATCGGTGACTGAATATTGCCGCAACCAGGGCATAGAATACCTGCAGATCAAAACTCTGGGGCCGGCGACCAATTGGCCGTCGTATGAAAGCACCCGCCGTTTCTACCTTTCGCTCGGCTTCAAGCCTCTCGAAGAGTTTCCAACGCTGTGGGGGCCGAACTGCCCATGTCTGCAGATGATCAAAAAAATCTTGTAATCGGGCGCCGGCTGTTCTATGCTGATGCTATAAGCATTTATAAAGGGAGCGAACGTAATGGCAGCCATCAGAGGAAAGATTCAGAAGGGTCTTGGCGAGTCAAAGAACACCGTCAGAGAGCAGATGCCGCTTTTCCGCAGATGTTTTCCTGAAGTAGCCGACTGCCGCGAAGGCACAATCAACATTCTGCTCGAAAAGCCTCTGGTAATTCTTTCGCCCGACTTTACAACCGAGCCGCTGCCCTGGCACCCGGCTTTCAAGATTGTCAAAGGCGGCGAAGTCTTCAAATTTCTGCGCATCAAACTCACGGTCGATGGCTGCGAACCGGTCAACGCCTGGGTTTACAAAGCCCAGTTCTCTCCCTACCACGACAACCCATACTATATCGAAGTTCTTGCGCCAGAGATCGGTTTTTCAGGCACACCTGCCTGCATGGTCGAGGTTTTGAGCAACTGCAGCGAAGGCTTTGTCGTCGTCGGCGCCTCAGAACGCTGCAAGAACCCGACCGCCTGAGCATGGAACTGACCCGTCTGAGCGAGCGGACACTCTGTGTCTGCGGCCCTGCCAATGTCGGCATCATTGCGCTTGGCAACAGCAAAGTCGCCCTGATCGATTCGGGCATTGACGAAAAATATGCGGCGCGACTGCACGAACTGCTTTCAGATTACCGTTTCAAAGTCGAATACATTTTAAACACTCACGCTCACGCTGACCACATCGGCGGCAACGATTTTTTTCGCAAAAAATGCGGCTGCCGGATTCTCGCATCGACGCTTGAAGCTCCGACAATCAGACAACCACTGATTCAGTCAGCGGTTCTTTTTGCCGGCGCCCCGATCAACGACCTGATGAACCGCTTCATCATGGCCAACCCGAGCGAGGTCGAAATTCTCAGCGGCAGCGAACTCAAACTCGAAGACGTCGAGATAAAGATTCTCGATCTGCCCGGGCATTCGGCTAATCAGAAGGGCTTCATGGTCGATGGCACCGCTTTTGTTGCCGACACGCTTTTTCCTGACAATTTCTTTCGTAAACAACGTCTGCCATTTACTTACGACCCGCATGCACACCTGCAGACCCTTGAAAAGCTGCGAAATCTGAGTGCCAGAATCTATGTCGGCGGACATTTTACGCCGACCGCGAATATTGCGGGCATGCTTGCCAGCAACCAGAAACACGTAGAAGAGGCCATGGCATTCATGCGCGAATTGCTAAAAACACCGCTGTCACAGGAAAGGGTCGTCAAGGCTTTTCTCGACCACTTCGGCCTGAAAAAAATCAGCTGGGAATACTATCTTTACCGGGCCACCGTGAATGGTTACCTTTCGTCGCTGTATCGACGTGGCGAAGTCAAGTTCAGGGTACTCGACAATCTGGCGGTATGGTATGCGGTTTAAGACTGTTTCTGCTTTGTCCGGCATTCTGTTGCTTATCGGTGCAGTCACTTATGCCCAGACGGTTTCACGCTGGCTGCGCATACCTTCCGGCAGCACCCCCCCGACAATTCTGCGGCATCATCTCGGTGCCCCACAGTCGCCAGGCTTAAATTTTCAGTTCAGCTACGAAAAAACTCCGGTACGACCGCTTGAACGCCTTATCAACCGGTCAATACCAGAAGCCGCGCCTGCATTTGTCGAAAGCGAAGAACCGACAAATGCAGGGCAAAATGCCATGAAACTTGAAGAACTCAATCGTGAAGCAGAAGAAGCGCTGACGAACCCGCCCGATTCGGCATCGTTCACCCACCTTTTTCTGCAGCAGCAGAAAAAGTCGCAAAACGCCAGTCTGACAGAAAACATTGCCAGCCAGGGTTATGACCTGCCTGCAGAAGACACGGCTACAGATTCTTTTTTGCCGGCGGCCAGCGGTACAGTTGCAGCATCAGAAGCAGCAAACATTAAGGCAACTGACACGGCCGTCATAACAGCATCGGGTGCAACAGCCGTCAAATAAAACCAGTTTCGAGCGAAGCAGAAGACTGCGCCTCAGGCGCTGGCGTTACGCTTTTTAAAACAGGCCGGGCAAAAAACCGGCGTATCTTTGCACGGAACGAAAGTAAGCTTTGTTTCGCAGCCACAATCGCTGCAGACAACAGTTCTTCGTTCGCCGGGGGTTTCCCATATCTGGTCAAGCCTAGCGTTGATGCATGTTTCACAGAACATCGGCCGGCTGTTATAACCCCGGTCGGCCATAAAACGGCGTTTTTCACTGATCATATTCTTTTCAAGACCACAACTGCGGCAAATAAAAGTTGTTGCTTCCGGTAGCATGAAAAGCACTCCATATACGCTTGACGTTCTTATAATTATACACTATTTGAGGCCTTTCAGTATAGTGTGTTCAGTACAAATCATTGACCGCAGCGGAAAAACTATTGATGCAAAGAAAAAACGAAGCCGATTGAGTCGGATTTCATTTTCTGCTAACATGTACAAAGATGTCACAGGCAAAAACATACAAGGTTATTATTCCGTACAGTGAGTCGGCAACCCCGCGCAAAAAGTTCAAGATCGAATACACCGTCGAGGCTTCTGACCGTATTTCCGCGCTTAAAAAAGCAGAGCGCGAATTCGACTCTTATGCTGACTACAACAGCGCCTCCTGGGTGCGCACAATCGAACGCGAAAGTATTCGAATCTGGAAACTCATGCCAGATATGCCGCAGACACCACAACACATCGATGAGCTGGCAGCACAGCTTTCTTCTGGCGACGAAGATGTTATCTACAACAGCCTGAAGGCACTTGGTGAGATCGAAGATGCCTCGGCCAGCTCCGGGATCATCGCCCTGTTCAATCATTCCAACCCTGAACTGGTGGCTCTTGCAGTCGAAACTCTCGGGCGCATCGGCGACCCGAGCAATCTTTACGCCATACGCAATCTTTATCACCCCGACACCAACCCGAGAGTTAAAGCCTGCATCGTTACGGCAGTCAGCCGACTTGCTCTGCCCGACGACGATATTGTCGGCTTTCTTACCCACGCACTGCACGAAGATGATGCGAGAGTACGTGCCAACGCCATTGAAGCAATCGAGAAGCTCGACCTGCCCGACGTGGCCCGACTGCTGCTTCCGATGCTCAAAGACGAAGACAACCGGGTCAGGGCCAATGTCATCAAAGCGCTCTGGAACAAGGACGATCAGAGTAAACTTCTCGACGTTCTCAAGGAAATGTCGAGCGACAGTAACCCCTGGATGAAAGCCTCTGCCGTTTTTGTGCTCGACAATGTCAACATTCCCGGTCGTATCGAACTTCTGGCAGTCATGGCCATGGATGAACACCCGAAAATCAGACAGAACGCCAGAGAGGCTCTGTTCAAAATCGACAGCCTCGACTGCCTGCCAAACTGGCTCGAAATAATCAGCAGCGACAAAGAGTTCGCCATGGTGGCAGAAAAGGTTCTGCGTCAAGGTGACGCGGCACTGAACCGCCTTCTTGGGTTCAATGGCCACAGCGAATCGAGTCGAAGATATGCATCTATGCTGCTCGACATGCTCGAACAGCACGTATTAAAGACTTCCGGCTGGGTCAACTGGCTAAAAACCAAACAGAAAAGGCTTTTTCGACAGAGCTGATGTTTCAACCGGCACAGGCTCCACTGTTGACGCGGCCGCCACTCTTAATTGATTCACATCTGCTGTTGTGTTAACATGGCAGACCATTGAAAATATCACCCAAAATTGATTACAGGCACAGGAATATATGAAAGAACAACCTACAAAAATGAAAACTGTGGCACTATATGCCCTGCTGTTGATTCTGCTGCTGACGGCATTCACCAATGTCACCAGCACCCGCAAGGTAGATCGCCTGAACTATTCTGAATTTCTCAGCATTCTTCAGGGCGAAGACCCGAGCCGCAAGATTCTGCGAATCAAAATCAACGAACGCGAGATTACCGGCCGCATTCAGAAGCAGGTAACCCTCGGCTCGAGCAGTGAGGCCCCGACTTCTCACTTTCTGACCGTCACTCCTGATGACCCGGGTCTGATGGAAATCATCAGAAAAACCGATGTAATCGTCGAAGCCGAACCTCCGGCACAGATGTCATGGTGGCTGAACCTGCTGATCAACTGGTTTCCGTTCATTCTGCTGATCGGCGCATGGTTGTATATTCTGCAGAAAATGCAGGGTGGTGGTGCCAAGGCTCTCAGCTTTGGTAAAAGCCGCGCCCGCATGGTCGATCCGACCGAAAAACGCGTTCTCTTCAAAGACGTGGCCGGCGTTTCAGAAGCCAAAGAAGACCTTCTTGAAGTTGTCGAATTTCTGCGCGACCCGCGCAAATTCACCGACCTCGGCGCCAAGATCCCACGCGGGGTTCTGCTTTTCGGGCCTCCGGGCACCGGTAAGACCCTTCTGGCAAGAGCCGTAGCCGGCGAAGCCAACGTGCCTTTCTTCAACATCAGCGGCTCTGAATTTGTCGAAATGTTCGTCGGCGTTGGTGCTTCACGCGTCCGCGACCTTTTCGAACAGGCCCGCAAAAACGCACCCTGCATCATTTTCATGGACGAAATCGACGCGGTTGGCCGCCAGCGCGGCGCCGGCCTTGGCGGCGGGCATGACGAACGCGAACAGACTCTTAACCAGCTGCTCGTAGAAATGGACGGCTTCGACAACACCAAGGGTATCATTCTCGTAGCTGCCACCAACCGCCCCGACGTTCTCGACCCGGCTCTGCTGCGCCCCGGCCGTTTCGACCGCCGCATCGTCGTTGACCAGCCCGATATCAGAGGCCGCGAAGAAATTCTGCAGATTCACGTCAGAGACAAGCCAATCGCCGATGACGTCAACCTTTCAGTTCTCGCACGCCGCACCCCCGGATTTGTCGGTGCCGACCTCGCCAACCTGACGAACGAAGCCGCAATTCTTGCCGCCAGACACGGCCGCAAAATCGTGGTCATGGCTGATTTTGAAGCATCGATCGACAAGGTCATCGCCGGCTCTGAACGCAAAAGCCGCATCATTTCAGAAAAAGAAAAAGAAAACACCGCTTTCCATGAAATGGGTCACGCTCTTGTCGCAGCTTTCCTGCCAGGCGCTGATCCGGTTCACAAGATAACCATCATTCCGCGCGGTATGGCGCTCGGCCTGACCATGCAGCTGCCGGTCGAAGACCGCCTGACCGTTTCGCGCTCGCACCTGCAGAATCAGATATGCATTCTGCTTGGCGGCCGCGTTGCCGAAATGATCGTTTTCAACGAACTCACTTCTGGTGCCAAAAACGATATCGAACGTGCCACCAAAATTGCCCGCAAAATGGTCTGCGAACTGGGCATGAGCGATGAAATCGGCCCACTGCACCTCGGCGACGACAACCAGACCGTTTTCCTCGGCCGTGATTTCAACACCCGCAACGATCTTTCTGACGAAACCGCCCGCAAGGTCGACACCGAAATCAGAAAACTGATAGAAACGGCTCTGAAAAAGGCCAATGAAATACTTACCAGTAACCGGGCCCTGCTCGACAAGTGCTCAAAGACACTGCTTGAACGCGAAACCATCAGCGCCGAAGAATTCAAGGAACTGATCGAGGGCCGCGAACTGCCACCACTGCCGGCCGTCAAACCGCTGCTCAATGTCATCGAAGCCATTGAAAAGGCGGGCGAAGCCGATAAAAAAGAAAACAACCCCAAAACCGCTAACAACAAAAACCCGGAAGGGGAAAACTACATCAAGGACGTCTGACCTTTGAACAAACGCAAATTTCTCTTCGTTCTTGGCACCCGGCCGGAAGTCATCAAAGTGGCTCCGGTCGTTTTTGCTGCCCGCGAAACCGGTCTGGTCGAGACAGAAATACTGCACACCGGCCAGCATCTTGAACTTGCGGCCGAAATGTTCAAACATTTTCGCCTGCGACCTGATTTCGACCTTGCGGTCATGCAGCCCGACCAGACACTCTTTCAGCTGACATCGAGAATTACCGAGGGCATCGGCGAAATTGTCAGCCGCAACGATTACGACATGATTTTCGTGCAGGGCGATACCAGCTCGGCATTTATCGGCGCTCTCTGCGGCTTCTACCGCAAGATTCCGGTCGGCCATATAGAGGCCGGCCTGCGCACCCTCGACCGCTACAGCCCATTCCCGGAAGAAATGAACCGCCGCCTGGTAAGCCCGCTCGCCAGCCTGCACTTTGCGCCGACTCAAAGGGCCGGCGATATGCTGGCAGGGGAGGGAATACCCCGCGACCTCATCGAGGTTACCGGCAACACGGTCATCGATGCCCTGTTCTGGAGCCTGCAGCAGGACTACCCGGTTCGCGACGACATCAAAGAGTTTCTCGAAATGCCGGGCCGACTGCTTCTGGTAACCACACACCGCCGGGAAAACTTTGGTGAGCCGCACCGCCAGGTGTTTTCTGCGCTCCTGGAGCTGGTCGAAAGATTCAACGATACCCGCATTCTTTTTCCGATTCACCCGAACCCGAATGTGCGCCGAGAAGCGGCAGCCATGCTGAATAATCACCCGCGCATACACCTGACCTCGCCGCTCGATTACCAGAGCTTTATAAGGGCAATGCAGAAGAGTTTTCTGATCCTTTCAGACTCAGGGGGAGTGCAGGAAGAAGCGCCCAGCCTCAATAAACCGGTTCTGGTGCTGCGTGAATCCACCGAGCGCCCTGAAGGCCTTGATACCGGAGCTCTTAAACTGGTCGGAACCGACAAAACCCGCATAATCGCCACTGCCAGCGATCTTCTGACCAGCGATGCAAGTTATCAGAAGATGGCAAATGCGCAGAATCCCTATGGCGACGGAAAAGCCGGCCATAAGATAGTCGCCGCCGCTCTCGATTATATCGCTCAGGTTAACCGCAGATAGCATTCGCAGCACGCACTCCACATCACTCGCGTTATAAACTAACGGATTCCGGGTTTACGCCCGGAATGACGAAATTCGTATCCGTAATTCCCACGCTTTTTACCCAGAGAATACAGATGAAAATCTTGTTCTATACAAAAGCGTATTGAACACTTCTCACCGGTTCGGCGGCGCAGCCTATCAGACGGGTTACTTTTTCTCCAGCGATTCGC
>CAZFUG010000004.1:29749-53516 GCA_964522035.1 uncultured bacterium | reverse complement strand
GTTCTTCAAGAAAGCGTTCTACCCCTTCGATAATCTGCAGCGACAGAAGATCGGCTTCTTTCGGGTCGATTTTTCCGGCTGGCTCTATACCTATTGTAAGGGTCCCGCTGGTGCCTGAAGCGGTGGCAACAGCCATAAAGACATAAACAGCCGCGACTTCGGCCAGAGGCGAAAAAACCGTTTCAAGATATTCGATAAAAGCGGCCGGAAGCTCCGGATCTGGCGTCGAAAAAATCATCTGTTCGCCTGCGTCGATCTCAATTTCTTCACTGTGACAGAACGAATTTTCGGCAAGAAAGTTACGGGCCTGAATGAGCAATTTGGCTGACTCAGGCGCAGAAAGCATGACCGAAACACCGCCTTCGGCATTGAATCTGACCGCATTGTCTTTGATGAACATCTCTGCCAGCCAGGCAAGCTTGCCATGGCAATGACCGACAGCTTCAGGATTGGCTGCATGAAAAGCGCTCACGGTGGTAAAAAAGTTGATTACTCCCTCTGCATCCGGCTGCATAGGGGCAATGACAGATTCCTCAAGAAGTTCAGCGAAACAACAGTGCGGAATCGCGCCCAGCCTGGAATATTCACAGATTTTCCGGTCGAGACCGCGATTTTCGCCATGACAGTCAGTCTGGCCGGAACATTGTGCAATGCCTGGCATTTCGCCCGGGTTCCTCTTTTTCATGCGGCAATCTCCTCGCGCAGTTCTGCGGTAACCCGGTCAGCAAGCGCAGCCAGTTCAGATTCGTCGCCATCATTGTTAACGAGAATCACTTTGCGGCCTTCTGGCAGTTTGTCCTGAGCAAACAGGCGTTCACGCGCACTTTCTTCCGTCCAGTTACGGTAATTTACAAGTCTTTTAAGTCTGACTTCGGGGTCAGCCTGCACATAAATCAGCCTGTTACACAGGGTATCGAGGCCCATCGAAAAAAGCAGGGCAGCGTTGACAATAATTGCCCGACGGCCGCTTTTGCGTGCAGTATCAATACGTGCAGCCACCATTTTCTTCATCGCCGGGTGCATGATGCCGTTGAGAGTATTGATGGCGTCACTGCTTACAAAAGCGCGACGGCCAAGTGAGCGGCGGCAGATGTTGCCTTCGACATCGAGAATATCACCACCAAAAGCTTTTACCAGCGCCTGCATCACCTGAGGTTCGGCCAGCAGTTCATGCCCGACCGCATCGACTTCGAGGTTATCGCCAAGACCACGCTGTGAAAGCATATTGGCAAAGGTAGATTTGCCAGCACCCGTCTGGCCTGAAATTCCAATTATCAGCATCTTATGTACTCTTTCTCGGCAGAAAGACCGTAAAGGTAGAGCCTTCGCCAGAAACACTCTGGACCTCGATACGGCCGCCATGTTCTTCGACAATTCTCTGAGCCATCGACAGCCCCAGACCGGTGCCGTCTTCTTTGGTGGTCATGAACGGGTTGAAAATATCGGGCAGCCTTTCGGCCGGAATCCCGATACCGGTATCTTCAAATGCAACCACAACATGGTCGTCACGGCTGTCTATATTGACCGTAAGCCTGCCACCGCGGCCGATTGCATGAATCGCGTTCGTCAGGATATTGATAAAAACCTGTTTCAGCTGATCCGGGTCACCCACAATTACCGGGCAGTCGCCATTAACATGGGTTTCGAATTGAATACTCTGCTTGCTCAGCTGGTTCTTGATCAGCTGGTAGCAATCTTCTACCACCCTGGCCGGAACTACATCGATCGCTTTCGGCTTGCTCGGCTTGGCAAAATCGAGAAGGTTGCCAACGATGCTTTCGAGCCGGTCGATTTCGCGCTGAATGATGCCAAGAGGCTCGCGACGATTGTCATCGGCAGCAAATTCGGCTTCGAGCAGCTGCACGATCATTTTCATGCCGGTCAGCGGGTTGCGTATTTCATGCGCGACCCCGGCCGCCAGCACCCCGATTGCCGAAAGCTTGTCGGCACGTTTCAATTGTTCTTCAAGCGCACTGATCTGGGTGACATCCTTGATGAAGAATGCCGTGCCAAGCATGCTGCCACCCTCATTTCTGAACGGAAAAGCGTTAACCTCGACAATGCGTATGGTTCCGGCCGCTTTCAGCCTGACCTTTTCATTTTCAAGAGTGATGTTGGTTTCGAGCACATCGATCATCAGCTCATTAAGACGGCCAGGCAGTTTTTCTGCCGGATCGAAAGGACTCCAGCCTTCGGGAAACTGCCGCCCCATTATCAGCCTGATTTCCGGGTTGGCATAGGTTACCCGGCCGGCGGGGTCAAAAATGAGAACTCCCGAAGTCATACTCTCGAGAATGCGCTCAGTAAAACCCTTGAGGTTGATCAGATCTTTAAACATGTGGTCGATAGAAGCAATCTGCGTGGCAATGATCTGCAGACCAATGATGTCTTCATCGCGATACGCATATGGCTTGCGGCTGCCAATCGCAAGAACCCCGATCAGACGGCCAGAAACCTCTATTGGCAGAATCAGAACCGAGTTGTATTCCTGGGAATAGGTCAGATACGGCTTCATTTCTTTTGCCGCCAACCCGACTGGGCCTTCACCAATTCTGATAACCCGTGGAAATGGCCCCGTGACTGTGTCTTCAGCTTTTACTTCGAGGGTTTTACCATCCGGCGACAGAAAGTAGAGAAGATAGGAATCGAAGTTGATAAAGCTGCGGGCGACTTTGCCAAGCGCATCATAGATATTGCGAAAATCGATAAGTGATTCGGCCTGCTGGGAAATCTCATAAAGGGCTGACAGGCGCGAATTTTTGTGAATCATCTCGTTGTTGAGCCTGAAATTTTCAAACAACGACCCCATGAACGGGGTAAGAATTTCGAGAAAACTGCGCTGTTCCTGAGAAAATTCGTTACGGTCATCAGGCTTGAAAATTATCAGCAAGGCAACAGGTTTGCCGGCCAGCATCACCGGCCAGGCAGACATTTTCCTGATAGGGTGGCGCGGCGAAATCTCATATTCACTGGTTCCGGGAATCTGCAGCGTATCCCGCACCCTGATAAAGGTTCTGAAGCATTCTTTGAGAAATTCATCATTGATCTGCGGCTCGGGCAGGCTTTCAAGAAAGCTTTTAACGAACGGCACCATGATATTGATTTTTTCATGCGGCGTGAGCAGCAGTGCCCCGGCGGACTCGGTGACCGACACGGCGCTCTCGGTAAGAAACAGCAGGGCGCGGTCAGGGTTAAGATGCGAAATTGCCTGGGCAATCTCGCTCAGCAGTGAAATTGCAATAACCGGTTTCTGTTCTATGGGCATCAATAACTCCGATATGTCAGCAAAATACCACGAATGGCAAGCCGGCGCACGAAATTTCCCTGAATGTTGAAAAGTTGCAGGTTGTGGAGTATTTTTAGCAGAATCAGAAATAAAGGAGACCATCATGGGAAAGGATTCTACAAGCTCAAAGAAAAAGGCCGATTCAGGCGCAAAGGCTTTCAAGGCCGATGCCATTACGCAGGCAGTTCTCGACCACTTTGCCGCGATCAGCGCCATTCCGCGCAAATCAGGCAACGAAGCGCAGATTCGCGATTTTCTGGTTAAATGGGCGGAAAAGCATAAATTTGCCGCCGAAGTCGACCACGTCGGCAATCTGATCATCAGAATTCCTGCCAGCAAAGGCATGGAAAAGCACAAGGGTATCGTGTTGCAGGGGCATCTCGACATGGTCTGCGAAAAGACCCCTGATTCAAATCATGATTTTTTCCATGATCCGATCAGATTCGTTTATGACGGCGAATGGCTCAAAGCTGATCATACGACACTTGGCGCCGACAACGGCATCGCTATTGCCATCGCTCAGTGCCTGGTTACTGACAGCAGCGTCAAACACCCGGCCATCGAACTGCTCTTCACAGTAGAGGAAGAAACCGGCCTTACCGGCGCTAACGGTCTCAAACCCGGCACTCTCAACGGCAAATACCTGATCAACATCGACTCAGAGAACGACAATATCTTTACTGTCGGCTGCGCCGGGGGAAAAGACACCCATATAGAACTAGACCTCGATTATGAAGAAGTTCCGAATGACTATATCGCCATGCAGCTTATGGTTGGCGGCTGCACCGGCGGCCATTCTGGTGAAAACATCATCAATGAAAGGGCCAACGCCATAAGAGTTATGGCCCGTGTTCTGCACCGCATTCGCGAGCATACAGACGTGCGCCTGATCGGTGTTCTTGGCGGTACCGCCCATAATGCCATTCCGCGCGATGCCGAAGCGACCTTTTACATTCCCGTCAGCGATGCAGATAAAGTTGCTGAAATTGTCTCCGGCAATCATGAAACCATCAGATCAGAATTTGCGGTTACCGACCCAGGTCTGAGCATCAGTCTCAAAACCCTGCACCAGACACCTGACCGCCGCGCCATGCTCAGCTATATCAGCCTTAGGGTTCTCGATCTGATCAGTGCGATTCCGCACGGCGTCGCCGCAAGATCGACCGAAATGCCACACCTTGTAGAAACATCTTCTAATCTTGCCAAAGTCTGGATCAACGAAGGACGTCTGTTCGTTCTCACGAGCCAGCGCAGTTCCGTAATGAGTCGCCGTGATGCCATCACCGCCCGCATCGAAGCGGTTGCCCGTCTCGGCGGTGCAAGATACCAGAGCGGCAACGGCTATCCTTCCTGGCGCCCCGATTTCAATTCGGCCCTGCTGAAAAAATGCTGCGAAATTTATGAATCTCTTTTCAACGAAAAGCCAAGAGTCGAAGCGATTCACGCCGGTCTTGAATGTGGACTGATCGGCAATCTGCATCCCGGAATGCAGATGATATCTCTTGGTCCGACTATCAGAAACCCGCATTCTCCTGAAGAAAAAATGTTTCTGCCGTCACTTCCGAAGATTTATTCGCTGCTGAAAACCATTCTCGCAGAACTCTGAGGCAGCCATGAAAAATAATTTTAAAGCAGCAACCCTGCTGCTGGTTTTTGTTACGCTGTTTTTCTGCCCGGTCGATGCGGCCACACGCCTGACCATTCTGCATACCAACGACACGCATTCGCGTATGCTGCCCTTCGAAAGCAAACAGCATGGCCCTGACTGTGGCGGCATTGTGCGCCGTGCCGGTCTGATCGAGCATATACGCAGCCAGGAAAAAGAAATTCTTCTGCTGGACGCCGGCGACATACTTCAGGGAACACCCTTTTACAGCACTTTCAAGGGTGAAGCCTGCTATCGAACGGCAAAAGCCTGCGGTTATGACGCGACGACCATGGGTAACCATGAGCTCGACAACGATCTGAACAACCTGCAGACCCGCCTTGCCGAAACCGGCATGCGCCTGCTTTGCTGCAATGTTTTCTTTGCCGGCACAAAACGACCGGTTTTCGCGCCCTATCATATTTTCATCAGAAACGGTCTCAAGATCGGGGTAATCGGCAGTATCGGCAACGAAGCCTGGGAAAGCATCGACCGCAAAATCAGAGCACCTATGGCACAACAGGATCAGACAGAAGCCGTAAGAGCCACAGCCAGGCGCATCAGACCTTATGTTGATCTGATAGTGCTTCTTTCACATGCCGGACTTGAATTCGATGAGCAGACTGCCGCAGCAGTCGCTGAAATAGACCTGCTGATCGGCGGGCATACGCATGTCGAACTGGCACAGCCGAAACTCGTAGCCAACACCGCTGAAGCCGGCGCCTGCAGCAACGGTCTCAACGGCACTCTGGTCGCTCAGGCCGGTGAATGGGGGCACTTTGTCGGACGTATAGACCTGCTGGTCGAAGATGACGGCCGTATCGCCAGCTGGTCTGGCAGTCTGATCAAGGTTACCCCTGAATTTGAGCATCTGGCTCCAGCCGATCTGGTGCAGATGGTTTCTGAATATGACCAGAAACTGCAGAAAATCATGAATGAAGTGATCGGGCAGGCACCGGCCGACCTTGATTTCCCGAAAGACGAGCGCAAAAAAGCCTTGCTGCCGATGGGCTCTTTCATTGCCGCCGGCATGCTCGATGCTGCCGGTTCTGACATCTGCATCGTCAATTCCGGTGCTATCCGCACCGATCTGAAGGCTGGTGAGCTGACCCGTGGTGAAATATACGAAGCGGTTCCCTACGACAACACCGTCGTTACCTTCACAATGACCGGCGCTGCCGTTCAGAACATGCTCGACTTCGTCGCCGCCAACTTTGGCGACCCCGATGGTTATCAGTTTGCCGGCGTAACCGGAGTTTTCAATCGTAAAACCGGCCGGGCCGAAAATATCGTGATTGGCGGCGAACCGCTGGTGCCTGCAAAAACCTACCGGGTTTCGACCTCATCGTTCATGGCGAACGGCAATATTGCCGGCGACAAACTGTTCACAAACCCGCAGAAAATCGAAGATTCCGGTGTTTTCATGCGTGATGCCGCCGAAGGGCTGCTGAAAAAGCTTGGCACCCTGCCCGATTACCGCGAACCGCCATTCAAGCTGCAGAGTTGAAAATTCAGCGATAGAACCACAGGTTAGCTGCAAAAACCAGGCTCGAAGACAGAAATACCGAAATCATACCAAGTCTCAAAAACGCTATCCGGCTCCACTGGCCGTGATAGCGTTTTCCTATACCCCAGTAAATGGCATCGGAAACCACAATCCCGATCAGGCAGGTTACCGCTGAAAAGGCCGGGTTGAGCGATTCAAGCCCGAGAAAGTGATTTATCGGCAGAAAAGCCAGCGACAGACAAACGGAACGCACAAGAAAGTTGCCTTCGGCGATAAAGCGCGGAATCAGGCGTCGACGACTGGCAGAGGCCAGATTACCCTCGCGCTGCGACCATTTCCAGCGAATGCTCAAAATCGCGGCGAAACTCACGACATACGGAACGAAAAACATCGAAGTATCGATGAGGCGGTTGATCAGGCTCAGGTTGGCACCGATGATCCAGCAGGCAGAAACGGCAAACATGTAAAAAATAGGCCTGACGCGCAGCAGCTCGTCTTGATTACCGGGCATTTCGAGAAAAAGATCGACCAGAGAGATAAGAACCGTACAGACAAAGACCGGGATGTACCACTCGGCTCCGATCAGGCTCCAGGCAGCATAGCCCATCAGGCCAACGCCGATTATTCCAGAGGTGCCGAGTCGCCCCGACAGATTGCCGAAAAGATAAGTGGTCAAAAAGATTATGCCAACCGAACAGAGCTGGCCGATAATTTCGGGTATTGGCTTCGTGGTGATCTTCATGATGATAAACAGCGTGCCGAACGGAATGATGATGTTATCGGCGCCGCCCAGAGAAATCGCCTCGAAGCAGGTCACCAGAACCGCTATCAGCAGAGCCGAAAGAACGCATTCCATGCGCCCTACCGAAGTCAGCAGCAGCAACCCGAGGTGAACGATCAGAAAAGTCGACAGTAGAAAAATCACTGAGCCTTCAAGGCTTTTGCGCTCTTCTTCGACGCTGTAGACCTTAAAGCCGTATGAAACACCAATTATTGCAGCCAGAGCATCTGAAACTGAAAGCACCATAACCGAAATCAGGTAAAAATCTGGCTTTTCAAAATAGCTGGTGGCGGCAAAAGTCAGATAGATAGCAACCGGGTGTAGAATATCGCCGCTCGACTTGCGCTTGACACCATGCACCGACTGCAGCATGCCCATTTTACGGGTAGTCGCCATAAGCGTGACAAATGCAACGCAGAGACCGAGGATTGTCCAGTGCGATTTGAAGACGTAGGCAAAACACAGTGATACGATACCGCCAGTCAGATGTACAAACTTGCGGGTAGCTTCCTGAGAACAGGCGTTAAGACCGCGAAGTATTTCGCCACAGCCGACAAGAACCAGAAACAGAGCCGCTACAATCAATGCCGAGCCGACTTCTGCATCCCAGGAAACCATCTGCTACCGCCTTCAAAAGATATGCTATGCCCCTGATTCTAATTTCCGGCCGCCATAAAAGCAAGCTTTAGCTTTTATTTCGTCACTAACGCCCCATTCAAATGTGTTTGCCAGAACTATAATGCAACTTTTTAGCTGCGGGCTGGTCAATGTGCTATAATGCAGCCATGAGATTTTTTGCGTACATTTTCAACCTGCTGCTGCTTCTGGCATTGCTGCCCATCTCAGCCGGGGCCCAGACGGTTCCTGGCGCCGGGCAGATGAATGTCATCGTCATCACTTTTTCGCCGCCATTTTCCGGTCAGCTGAATCGCTCAGAAAGCCTTTTTCAGGCGCTGTTGCAGACAATGCAGGACAAACCGGCAAACATGGCCGAACGGATCAACTCGGTAGGGGCCATCTGGTCTGCCAGCTACAATCTCAATGGCGTGCAGTTTTCGCTGCTGTATCCAGGCAGCGAAGATTCGGCAATAAGCCTCTGCCGCACGGTATTAACCGGTCTGGCAGGCAAAATCCCAGGCGTTCAGGCCGACAATAACAGACCAAATCTGACAAATTATCTTCACAGCATTCTCTGGCGGCATCGGGCCGCTAACAACGGGCAGGCATCAGCCACCGCGCCGGTCTCTCTCTTCACTTCAAGCGGCAGCAGTCGCGTTAAAGAGATGCTTGGTCCGGATGCCGAACTTTTTGCTTCTCTTTACGACCGTTCCCTGCCGCCGGCAGAAAGCGGTCCTCTGGTCATCCCTGCGGTTCCGGTGACTCTTTATGCAGTTCTCAGCTGGAACGAATTTTCTACCCGCTCCTTCATTTCGGCCAAGTTCATCGGCGAAAAATTTATCAGCGAGATCGGTGTTGGTTCTGCGAGTTATGAACTTCTCAATTGCGGCAGTTCTCTTTGCCTGACTCTTGCCATCAGCGGCGACGAAGAAACACTTGCCGGCGGCCAGGAAAAATTGCGACAGTTTGCTCACCAGAAGCATGGCGGCGAGGGCTCAGCTCTCTGGAAAAGCTTTGCGGCGAGAATCACCCGTATCTTTTCCGACGATCTGAGAGACCTGACCAAAAGCAGCCTTTTTCAGGCCTGGGTCCAGCACTGGAACGGCAACTTTTCAGATTTTGAGCAACCAGATATTGCGTTCCTTGGTCCTGACGAGATCTTTGAAGGTGTCACCCTTCCAGAGAAACGCCTGCACGAGCTAAGCTATTCCAGCAACACTTTTCCGAGGTTCGCGGCATGCAGCCTCAGCTCTGGCAGCGCCACGGCCGACGTCTCGCTCACCTTTGCCGCCAGCAGGGGCACACTGAATTTTATCACAGAGAGCATCGACACTGAGTCGGCCACTTCTTTCCCGGTAAGTATCGACAATTCAGAACCAGACAGACTGACAATAAGCTTTCATTGTCATGTCAGCAAGGTAAGCGAATGCGTCGCCAGACTGCGCTCACGCATCACCGGCATTCTCTTTGAAAAAGGCCTGACTGGCGATATTTCCAACAGCATGCGTATCGGCATAGCCGCCAGCTGTAACATCACTCCGTTTGAACTGCGCGGTCTGCTGCAGCAGGGCTGGCCACCGCAGACCCAGAGCCATGATTGGCAGACCGGTAACGACAACAGCATCGCCAGCGCTGTGCATTTCGACATAAATGATCACCAGGCATTTAACAGACGCTGGGCAATTGCAACCGCCACCGGCAGGGGCTGCGCCGAAATTCTTTCACTGCTGGCAGCCCGTGACATAGCCCTGCAAACCTTGCGAAGATAAGCCACAGATTCAGCTTTTCGACTTTTCATTAAATAATTCTCCTATCCTGCCGATATCTGGCCTGAACTATGTTTATCCGTTGTTAGTTCAGGAGATATTATGACTGCCAACCGCTCCGGTATAAGAGAACTGCAGATTGCCCGCGGCCTGATCACTTTGCGCTGGGCAAGCATTCCGTTAATCTTCGGTTTCAGCCTTTTGAGCCTGCATGGGCTCGGAATGAGCTTCAAAATTGAGCCAATCTACATTCTCTGCTGCATTCTTGCGGTATTGAACGTCTACTTCACCCTGCATTTTTCACTGCTTTCGAGGCAAATGGCGGTGACTCACGGCATCGGCACTCTCAAAAGACTGCTGCTGCGGGTCGTTTCACAGCTGTTTTCCGGAATCAGGACGCGTGGCCTGAGCGGTATTACCAGCCTGCCACTGGCGATTTCGAAGGTTGCAGCCATAATCTATCTTATGCTGCTCGAAACCCATAAAGACCTTTCGTTCAATCCATTTTCTCTGAGTAATGTCATGCACACTCAGGTCATCAGTGATCTTGCAGTGATCATGCTGTTGACCAGATATACCGGCTCGATCGAAAGTCCGGTGTTTCTACTCAATGTTATTCCGATCACTGTGGCTGGGGCCGTCATGGGTCTTGGTTCAGGTGCAATGTATTCTGTGGTTGCCGCTTCCGCCTGGTTTATCACCGGCATGCTGGTCAAGTTCCAGTTTTTGCCACACATCAAGTTTTATCCGCCGGTCTATGGTGACCTGAGCCAGTGCAGCGGCTGGCTGTATTCTAACTCTACAGTCATGGCAACCGGTCTTTTCGCAACCGCTTTTCTCGCCCACAAGCTTACCAGCGTATTTAAAGAACGGATTTTCTTTCTTAACGATCTGCTCTATAAAAGCAATTCACGCGCCATTGCCTCGACCTTCGCCGCTGAACAGGGAGCACATGCCTGGCTGATTGCCGACGCCGCCGGAAATGTCGAAAAAATCAAGGTAGACCGCAACGGCTTTTTCCCTTCCGACCTGGGTGGAAAAAACCTTTTCGCCGCTTTCCCGGAGCTTGAACAGTATGGCATGGGCTATGTCATTCAGGCTGTTCTTACCAGTGGCAGCAGAAGGGTGCTCGAAAAAATCAAAATAGCTTCAAGTGAAGGAACCGAGCATCTTTTCAATGCAAGAATCTCGTGTTTTCGCGACTGCGACGACAAGCAGAAAATTCTCGCCATTTTTGAAGAACGCACCGAAGAAATTTTCCTGAAAAACAGGGTTGAAAACCTTACCAGGGAACTCAACGAAACCAATTCGAGCCTTGAAAAGGTATCGCTTGAAAACCGCGAAAATTTCAGATCTTTCGAAGAAATGCAGAAGTCAGCTCTTGAAAAGAGCATGGAAATCGAACTTCTCAATCAAAAGCTGAAAGATTACAAATCTGAGAATTCAAATCAGAATAACCAGATCACCGGCCTGATGACCGAACTGGCCACCATCAAATCGTCGAATGATCAGCTTTCTGCTGAGCTCGATTATAAACAGCTTCTTCTCGACGAAGTTTCTGAACTGATGAACGCCTGTGGTGAGATCGAAGAGCTTGTAGCGCTCATTGAAAAACGCACCCGCGATCTTTTCAACCTCGACCACACCTGCCTGCATATTTTCAAGGCAGAAGACAGTGACCATCAGCGTGGCGAAATACTCGACATCCGCAAGGCTTCGCCCCGCCTGCTCGACATCCCGCGCAATAACCCCGAGATCCTCAACCCCGCGCTCAATGAAGGCCGGCCGGTAATCATCAATGCTCAGATCACCCCCGAAAAATCAGCCTCGCTGGCCATCAGTAACGGCCAGATGCAGCGCCTGGTGGCTTATATTCCGGTCAGACACCAGAACAAGATACTTGGCATGATGATGCTCGAAAAATACGGGCACGAAGACAACCCCGAACTGGTCATCAACATGCTCAGCTATTACCTCAAGCATTCTGCTGCGGCAATCCGCAATGCCATCACCAACCGCGATGCCCGCAACAAAAACGAAAAACTGCACCAGTCGATCACCCGCCTTTACACACAGGTCGACAGCATCAAGGCCATGGTTTACAGCAAGCCGGAAGATGAAGAAAGACCATTTGCCAGCCTGCTGAACGAATTCGGACGTCTGGCACCGGTCAAAGATGCAATGCTGGTAAGAATCGGCAATGACGACAGCATAGAAGTCTGCAGCCGCATAGACCGCTCGCGCCAGTTGGTAATCAATACCGCCGAAACCGAAGTTCTGGCAGTTCTCAAAGCCAATCCGCGCAACAAGATAACGATTGACCTTGGTGAAGACGAAGGCGGCTGCATCACCTTCCCGCTGCTGCACAATTCCAGACTTCTCGGAGCCATCTTTGTCTACTACAGCCACGAAACGGGTATTCCGGAAGAAACCATACTCGATTTCTGTGTAAAAATGCTGCGCGACCATTTCGCTCTCTACGTAATGAACGAAGAGCGCGAAATCTGGGAAAGCTTCTACCGCGAAACCCTTTCGGCCTGATCTAAAAAAAGAAGCCGGCTTCGCTGCCAGTTAACTGGAGCGAAGCCGGTTTTTCTTTTTCAGAGATTAAAGACGATTGCGTTTATGGTAATGCGTATGAAGCAGGTCATGAGAAAGCTTGCCAAGAGGATGGCCGAGAAATTCCGCATAAATCTGCTTGATATCTTTGTTATCATGAGATTTTCGCAGTTTTTTGCCTTCGTCTTCTTTATAGATTGCCGCGATTCTGGCCCGTCTGATATCGTCGGTCGTCGTTCTAGGCTGGCCACCGCCGCCAATACAGCCACCAGGGCAGGTCATAACCTCGACAAAATGGTAACTGGCTTCGCCTTTGCGAACTTTCTCAACCAGTCGACGAGCATTCTTTAGGGTGTGAGCCACGGCGATTTTGGCAGTGACCCCTTCCAGAAAGCTGTAGTCAGGCAGCACGTTCTCGAACTTGAGACTGGCTTCTTTTATCCCTTCGAGACCAGCCACCGGAGTCACATGCAGGTTCTTAAAAGGCAACTCACGGCCGGTAACCAGTTCATAGACGGTTCGCAAAGCTGCTTCCATTACACCGCCGGTGTTGGCAAAAATATCTGCCGCACCGCTTGAAAGGCCGAGTGGCGCATCCATTTCGCTGTCTTCAAGAGACGCGAAATCGATACCGGCCTGCCGGATCATCTTGCCAAGTTCGCGGGTGGTCAATACCACATCGACATCCTGAACACCGCTGGCATTCATTTCAGCACGCTGCGCTTCAAACTTTTTGGCAGTACATGGCATTACCGAAACCATAAAAACGTCTTCTGGCTTCTTGCCGATCTTTTTCGCATAATAGGTCTTTACCAGTGCCCCCATCATCTGCTGCGGCGATTTGCATGTCGAAAGATAATCGAGCATATCCGGGTAATAGTATTCCATGAACGCGATCCAGCCTGGTGAGCAGCTGGTAAACATCGGCAACGCCACTTCCTTTTTCTCGACCAGGGCCTTTTTCAGGCGCGAAAGCAGTTCGCTGCCCTCTTCCATGATCGTCAGGTCAGCCGAAAAGTTGGTATCAAAAACCGCATCGAAGCCGAGTTTTCGCAGAGCGGTAGTCATTTTACCGGTTACCAGAGTGCCGGGTTCCATGTCGAAACACTCACCAAGAGCTGCTCTGATTGCGGGAGCTGTCTGCACTACCACCGCCTTGCTCGGATTTTCAAGTGCTTCCCAGACTTCATCGATCTGTTCGCGTTCAGAAATTGCCCCTACCGGGCAGACTGCCGAACATTGGCCGCACTGAACGCAGGTAACCGAATCGAGCTGACTGCTGAAAGCCGGCCCGACAATTGTTTTGAACCCACGATACTGCGGCACCAGAGCCGAAACCTGCTGAATCTGACTGCATACGGTTACACATCTGCGGCATGAGATACACTTGGAACCGTTACGCACCAGAGCCGGGGTACTGCGGTCTTCTTTGCGGGTCGCACGGGCACCCGAAAACTTGATATGCCTGATTCCGAGATCGCGGGCCACTTTCTGCAGCTCGCAATCATCATTACGATCGCAGGTCTGGCAATCGCCATCGTGTTCAGACAGCAGCAGTTCAACCACAAGCCGTCTGGCCTGTCTGACCCGCTGATTGGTGGTGGTAATATCCATACCTTCGCTGACAGGCATGGCACAGGAAGCAACCAGGTCTTTCTGGCCCTTCACTTCTACAAGACAGACGCGGCAGGCACCGATGGCCTGAATATCCTTGAGATAGCAAAGGGTCGGAATGGTCTTACCAGCCTTGCGACAGGCCTCTAATACCGATGTGCCTTCTTCAACCTGAAACTTTTCATTATCAACTATAATGTTAAGCATTTTTTCTCCTTGAATTCGTGCCGGTAAACCCGATCAATCTCGGAAGTCGCAACGCAGGCAGCGCTTTGCCTGCCTTACGGCGGTAGCTTCGTCATAAGCCTGTTCAACTTCGTTAAAATTCTGACTGCGGCGTGAAACATTCAGAACCGGCTGCCTTTCGCGCAGGGTCGGGCTTGGTTCTGCGTCGGGATCGAAGAATGCGTCAACCTTTTTATCTTCGCGCCAGAAAGCGTGTTTCTCGCCAGTAAGAAATTCATCGATGCCAACTGCAGCCTTTTCACCATCAGCAACCGCATCGACAACCGAAGCCGGGCCGGTCACGATATCACCACCGGCAAACAACCACGACACTGAAGTCTGTTTACTGAGAGGATTTGCAATAATGTAGCCATTTGCCCCGAGGTCCGGTTTGATGTTGCCAGTGAGCGAATACACGTTTACCGTCTGACCGATAGCGGCAATGAGCTGATCGCACTTCACCATGAAATCGCCTTCTTTGCCGGCAACCGGGCGACGACGACCACTCTTGTCGAACGAACCGAGGGTCATCTGCCTGCATCTGACACCGACAACGCGGCCATTCTCTACCATAATCTCTTCGGGCGCAGCCAGAAGCTTGAGTATTACGCCTTCGGCTTCGGCTTCTTCGATTTCCTCTTCATAAGCCGGCATCTGCTCACGGGTACGCCGATACAGAACAGTTACTGATTCCGCGCCGAGTCGAACCGCAGTTCTGGCCGCATCGATAGCGGCATTACCGCCGCCGATAATTGCGACGTTTTTGCCGATCGGAACCGAGCCGCGAATATTGTATTCTCTAAGAAAGCTTATCGCCTCGACAACGCCTTCGGCGTCTTCACCGGCGAGGCCGATTTTAACACCTTCGGGAGCACCTACGGCAACAAATACCGCTTCATACCCCTGATCTTTCAGCTGCTGTACGGTAAAATCGCGGCCGAGAGTTTTGCCACATTCGATGTCGACCCCAAGTCTTTCGATCATGCGGATTTCACGGGCAAGAATTTCGCGAGGCAGGCGGTATTCAGGAATAGTCTGAACCATCATTCCGCCAGGTCTCGGAGCTGCTTCGAAGATTTTTGGCTTATAGCCAAGACGGGCAAGAAAATAGGCACACGAAAGCCCTGCTGGCCCGGCACCGACGATCGCGATTTTTCTCGCGGCATTGCGACTGTTTTCGAGCACTTCGGGAACCTGGATTACCAGTTCCTGATCGACCATAAAGCGCTTGACGCTTCTGATCGAAACCGACGAATCAACCGTAGAACGCCGGCACATGTGCTCGCATGGATGGAAGCAAATTCTGGCGCAGGCCGCCGCGAACGGGTTTCTTTCGCGATGCCGCTTGAGGGCTTCGGCATAGCGCTTTTCGCCAACCAGTGCCACAAAACCCGGTATATCGACAGAAGCTGGGCAACCGCTCTGACATGGAGCTCTGACCAGACCGGCGCAGACACCGGCCCGGCACTTCTTTTCACGGATGTGCTCTTCGTATTCATGTCTGAAATGGCGGATGGTTGAAAGAACCGGGTTTGCCGCCGTTTTTCCGAGGCCGCAAAGGGCAGTCTGAGAAATCTGGGTACCGAGAACGATCAGGTCGTTGATATCTTCTTCGCGTCCGTCTCCGTCGCAGATACGCTCAAGAATTTCAAGCAGGCGCTTGGTGCCGACGCGACACGGGGTACATTTCCCGCAGCTTTCTTCCTGGACAAATTCAAGGAAAAATCTGGCAACATCGACCATGCAGCTGTCTTCGTCCATGACGATCAGGCCGCCGGAACCCATGATGGCCCCGAGTTCCTGCAAAGATTCATAATCGAGAGGCACATTCAGATGCTCTCTGGGAATACAGCCACCTGACGGGCCTCCGAGCTGAGCCGCCTTGAATGGCTTGTTATCGACAATGCCGCCGCCAATGTCGTAAATCAGTTCGCCGAGAGAAATACCGATCGGCACCTCGACGAGGCCAGTATTGTTCACCGCGCCAGCGAGAGCGAAAACCTTGGTTCCCTTACTTTTCTGGGTTCCGAGTTTTGCATACCACTCGGCACCGCGCCTGACGATAGACGCGATATTAGCGAAGGTCTCGACGTTGTTCAGCAGGGTAGGTTTGCCCCAGAGCCCCTTCTGAGCGGGAAATGGCGGACGCGGCCTTGGTTCGCCACGCTGCCCCTCGATTGAATTGAGCAGAGCAGTTTCTTCACCGCAGACAAAGGCACCAGAGCCCATTCTGATTTCAAGATCAAAGCAGAAATCAGTGCCAAATATGTTTTTGCCGAGAATACCGGCTTCTTTGGCCTGGTCGATAGCCTTCTGCAGGCGTTCTATGGCAATCGGGTATTCAGCCCGGCAATACACGTAGCCCTGCTGGGCACCAATGGCATAGGCGGCAATCGCCATGCCTTCGATAACGCTGTGCGGGTCGCCTTCAAGCATGCTGCGGTCCATAAAGGCTCCCGGGTCACCTTCATCAGCATTGCAAACCACATTTTTCGGGGTTTCTTTCGCGGCCAGAGTAAATTTCCACTTGATGCCGGTCGGAAACCCGCCGCCGCCACGGCCACGCAAACCTGAAGCGATGACGGTTTCAACAACCTGTTCCTGCTTCATTTCGGTAATTGCTCTGGCAAGAGCCTGATAACCCTCGACGGCGATGTATTCGTTTATATTCAAAGGGTCAATGAGGCCACATCTTTCGAGAGCAATCTTCGTCTGCTTTTGAAAGTATCCGATATTACCGACTTCTGCCACGGGCTTCCCGGTGGAAGAGTCTTTATGAAGCAGTCTGGTAACGATGGCACCCTGTTTCAGATGCTTTTCGACAATTTCACGGGCATCTTCAGCATTGATTCCCTGATAAAAAACGTTATCAGGCATGACCTTGGCGACCGGGCCAGCGGCACATGGGCCCATACAGCCGGTTTCAACTACTTTTACGACCTTATCGAGCTGCAGGTCTGTCACAGCCTGTTTCAGGGCTCTGCTGATTTCAAGGGCCCCTGATGCCAGACAACCGCCACCCATGCAAACAAGGATTTCACGTTGCCCCTGCGCTGTATTACCTTTCGAATTACGCATTTCAAGCAGGCGTGCCTGCTCTTTCTGAAGATCAGATAATTCCTGAACTGATTTGATTCGTTTGATCATGCCTTTTCAACCTCCGCAGCATCAGCCGCATATTGGGAAAGAATCGCTCTGATTTTGGTTGGCTTGACCCGCTGATGTACATCTTCATCGATCATGATTGCGGGTGCGAGGCCGCAGGCACCGAAACATCTGGCCACTTCGAGAGTGAAATTACGATCCCCGGTGGTTGAACCAACGTCGACGTTCAGTTCTTTTTTCAGGGCTTCAAGAACCTGCTTCCCGCCTCTGACATAACATGCGGTACCGAGACATACTCTGATCACATGTTTGCCCCGGGGTTGTGTCGAAAAGAATGAATAAAAACTGACGACCCCGGCCACTTCGCTGTAGGATTTGTCGAAAGCCTGGCTGATTCTTTGCAGAACAGCCTGGGAAGTCCGCCCTCTTTGCCTTTGTATTCGTCGAGAACCTTTTCCAGCTCTAAAAACAGCTGTTGTTCATCGACATGGCTGCCACAGCCACAAACTTTGGTCATAATAACCTCCGGTGTAGATTAAATACTTCGAATTCTGCAACCGGCGTGTTATCTGCTCATTTTCCGCGTTTTCTGTACATTAAGAAACCGCAGAAAAATCTGTTCAATAAATTTTCTGTGATATGCCCGGAATCCGGGTCGATGCAACGGCCCTGTCTCTCTGCACCGAAACTCGAACAGGCGAAACTGAATCTCTCTATGGCGGCCTGCTTTTGTACTCTGGCTTGTCTATGTATGTCTTATCCCTTACCTACGCCACAATCAGTCTACTATGCCCGGCTATCAGATTTCAACAGCTTTTTTTCAGCACTATCATCATAGACCATCTCCGCTTTCCAGGCCTCCAGACGAGGTTTTGTGAAAAATTGTACTTTTTACTTGATAATTTTCTCACAATCTAATAGACTGCCTGCAGCGATAAAATGGCCTTCAGTTTAGTCACTGAACGTCTAAAAACTGCCAGCAAAACTGGCGGAACCAAGGAGATTCAAGATGTCCTGTCCAATCAAATCAAAAGCCGAACTGGCTAAGCTTTCTCCCGAAAAGGCAGAAGAGCTGGATGTGTATCTGACCAGCCTACCTCTGACCGATGACCGGGAAAGAAACCGCGGTTTCCTGATTCAGTCGCTGCACAAAGCACAGGAAATTTTCACCTACCTGCCCAGCGTGGTACAGATCCATGTTGCCAACCGTCTGGGCCTGCACCTTGCCGAAGTATACGGCGTTATCAGTTTTTATTCGTATTTTACTGATAAACCGGTAGGCAGATACAAAATCAATATCTGCACCGGTACAGCCTGCTTCGTTAAAGGCGCCGACAAACTGGTTGAAGAATTTCAGCGCTATCTTGGCATCAAACTTGGCGAAACCGGCACTGACGGCAAATTTTCTCTGACTGGCCTCAGATGCGTCGGCGCCTGCTCGATGGCTCCGGTAGTAATGGTTAACGACAGAGTGTACGGCAACGTTACCACCAAGATGGTTCCCGAAATCATCAGCGATTGCAAGTAAAGGAAATTGAGATGATTGACTCACCCGCAAAACTCAAATCTTACGCAGAAAATTTAAGCAAAAACAGCAAACCCGCCACCACCATTCTGGTATCTCTCGGCACCTGCGGTATCGCCGCCGGAACACGCCCGATCAACGACCAGCTCAAAGCTGAAGCAGCCAGCCGCAAAGCTGACATCGAAATCGTCGAAGTCGGCTGCATGGGTCTCTGCCACAGTGAACCTTCAATCGAAGTTGTTAACAACGCTACCGGCAAATCGATCATATACGGCAAAGTCAAAGTTGAACAGGTTCCGGCAATCATCGAAACCGCCAGCAAAGGTATCGAAGCCGCCAGCTGCACCGTAATCAGCCGCTCCTGGTTCTACCCCGAAGAAAACGAAGCTGCCACCTCTGAAAAGATTCAGGCCCGCATCGTTCTCAAAAACACCGGTAAAATCAATCCGGAAATCCTTGACCATTATATCGCCAACAAGGGCTATCAGGCTCTCAGCAAAGTACTTTTCGACATGACCCCGCAGCAGGTTCTCGATACCGTCATCGATTCAGGTCTGCGTGGCCGCGGCGGCGGCGGTTTCCCCACCGGCAAAAAATGGGCCTTTGCTGCTGCTCAGAAAGCCGACCAGAAATACGTTCTCTGCAACGCTGACGAAGGCGACCCGGGCGCATTCATGGATCGTGCCGTTCTCGAAGGCGACCCGCATTCAGTTCTCGAAGCCATGGCCATTACCGGCTATGCCATCGGTTCTGACACCGGCGTTATCTACATCCGCGCCGAATATCCGCTGGCAGTAAAACGTCTGGAAATTGCTATCGACCAGGCCAAAAAACAGGGTCTGCTCGGCAAGAACATTCTTGGCAGCAAATTCAGCTTCGACATCATGATCAAATACGGCGCCGGCGCTTTCGTCTGCGGCGAAGAAACCGCCCTGATTCACTCAGTAGAAGGCAAGCGCGGCGAACCGACCGTAAAACCCCCGTTCCCGGCAATCGAAGGCCTCTGGAAAAAGCCGACCGTCGTTAACAACGTCGAAACTTTCGCCAACGTCTGCGCCATCATCAGAAACGGCGCCGCCTGGTTCAAGAAAATCGGCACCGCCGGCTCACCCGGCACCAAGGTTTTCGCTCTCGCCGGCAAAGTTAAAAAAGTCGGCCTTGTCGAAGTTCCGATGGGCCCTACCCTGCGCCAGATCATTTTCAACGTCGGCGGCGGCATCATGAACGACCGCAAATTCAAGGCCGTACAGACCGGTGGCCCGTCAGGCGGCTGCATCAAGTTCGACCAGCTCGATACTGAAATCGACTATGAATCGCTCAAGCGCCTCGGCTCGATGATGGGCTCCGGCGGCATGATCGTCATGGACGAAGACGACTGCATGGTCAATGTCGCCAAGTTCTTCCTCGAATTCACCCTCGATGAATCATGCGGCAAATGCACCCCCTGCCGCATCGGGAACAAGCGCCTCTATGAAATGCTGCACAAAATCTGCGACGGCCGCGGCACCCGCGAAACCATCCAGAATCTCAAAGATCTGAGCCATTCCATCAAAGACACCGCTCTCTGCGGGCTTGGCCAGACTTCTCCGAACCCTGTTCTCTCAACTCTTGCACAGTTCGAACACGAATACCTCGCCCATATCGATGAAAAGCGCTGCGAAGCCGGAGTCTGCAAAAAGCTGCTGAAGTATGAAATCAACAACAGCTGCGTCGGCTGCACCCTCTGCGCCAGAAACTGCCCGGCCAACTGCATTGCCGGTTCAGTTAAACAGAAACACAGCATCGATCAGAGCAGATGTATCAAGTGCGGCGTCTGCATGGACGTATGCAAATTCCACGCTGTAGACCGCAAGTAAGCCAACAGGAGAACCACATAACATGATTAATCTCACCATCAATAATCTTCCAGTACAGGTTACCGAGGGCCAGACCGTTCTCGATGCAGCTCACAAGCTCGGCATCGACATTCCAACCCTCTGCCACCTCAAAAGCACAGGTGGCTGCAAAGTTGAATCAAAAACTGGTTCATGCCGCGTCTGCGTCGTCGAAATCGACGGCCGCCCCAATCTCGCCCCCTCCTGCTGCACTCCGGCCACCGAAGGCATGAAGGTCGTCACCTCAAGCCTGCGCGTCATCAATGCTCGCCGCACCATGCTCGACCTGCTGCTGTCAGACCACCCGAAAGATTGTCTGACCTGCGAAAAGAGCGGCGACTGCCAGCTGCAGGATCTCGCAGCCAAAATGGGCCTGCATCGCATCAAATACAAAGGCGAAATGTCGAAACATGATATCGACGTTTCGAGCGAATCAATTGTGCGTGACCCGAACAAGTGCATCATGTGCCGCCGCTGCGAAACCGCCTGCAACGTCGTGCAGACCGTCGGCGTTCTCTCTGGCGTCGGCCGCGGCTTCGAAGCCGTAGTTGGTCCGGCTGACCTGCGCCCGCTCTCAGAAACCAAGTGCACCTTCTGCGGTCAGTGCGTTGCCGCCTGCCCGACCGGCGCCCTTACCGAAGTCGACCATACCTACAAGTGCTGGAATGCTATCAACAGCGGCAAAACCGTTGTCGTTCAGACTGCTCCGGCAGTTCGCGTCGCCCTCGGCGAAGCTTTCGGCATGGAACCAGGTTCAATCACCACTGGCAAGATGGTCACTGCTCTGCGCATGATGGGCTTTTCGAAGGTATTCGACACCGACTTCTCAGCCGACCTGACCATCATGGAAGAAACCACCGAATTCATCGAACGCCTGAAAAGCGGCAAAAACCTGCCGATTCTCACTTCCTGCTGCCCTGGCTGGGTCAAGTTCTTCGAACACCAGTTCCAGGATCTGATGCACATCCCGTCGACCTGCAAATCGCCGCAGCAGATGTTTGGTGCCATCGCCAAGACCTATTATGCCAAAAAGATTGGCGTCAAGGCCGAAGACATGATCGTCGTTTCGGTAATGCCCTGCCTGGCCAAGAAATATGAATCGGCCCGCGATGAATTCAATGCCAGCGGCACCCGCGATGTCGACATCGTTATCTCGACCCGCGAACTGGCAGCGATGATCAAAGAAGCCGGTATCGCCTTCGACCACCTCGAAGAATCTCAGTATGACGATCCGCTCGGCGAATCAACCGGCGCCGGCGTCATCTTCGGCGCCACCGGCGGCGTTCTCGAAGCCGCTCTGCGCACCGCTGCCGACTGGGTAACCGGCAAAGACCTGAAGGAAATCGACTTCGCCGCCGTTCGCGGCCTTGAAGGCATCAAGGAAGCCACTGTAAAAGTCGGCGATATCGAAGTAAAAGCCGCAATCTCTTCTGGTCTGGGCAATGCCCGCAAACTGCTCGAAAAGATCAGAAAAGGCGAAGCCCAGTATCACATCATCGAGATCATGGCCTGCCCGGGCGGTTGTCTCAATGGTGGCGGTCAGCCCTACACCAATGGTCATTGCGATGAAATCCTTGCCAAACGCATGGAAGCCATCTATCGCGATGATAAGAACAGCAAAATCAGAAAATCGCACCTGAACCCGTCGATTCAGAAGCTTTACGCTGAATTCCTCGGCAAACCGGGCAGCGAAATTTCACACAAACTGCTGCACACTCACTATCACGGCCGCAGAAACGTCTGATAACAGACTCTGAAACCAGCAGGGGACGGTGCAAAACCGTTCCCTGCTTTTTTTCTCCAGGCGAGATAAACACCATATGGTGCTGCAGATTGAATTCCTGATTTGCGGCTGATATAATCGGCGTAGAAACGACACACCCACTGCCGCATCAGAGTCGCTTCCCATCCTTTAAATACAAGGCAGAAAAACAAATGACGAAAAGATTAGGTCGCCGGTTTTTATACGGGATGCTGATTTTTCTTTTGTCAGGAAGTCTTGTCTGTTCTCACGCGGCATGTCCCAAATTCGGCAACTATAACTGTACTCCAGAACGGCCCTGTATTATCTGCGCAACTGATAAAAGTGGCACCAGCCTGGAAAAACTTCTGACCCTCGATCCCAACAGTCGTTGGATTGAATTGCAGCTCAAAAAAGTTTCGCACGCAAGTTATGCCGGTGCTTACCCAGATATCAGCCACAATATCGATATCAAAGGTGTGTTTCCGATCAGCGGCGGAACCATGAAAATTATCTACAGAAACAAGGTGCATATTCCACAGGAGGCTTACCCGGTCAATCAATATATATCTCTATGCGGCATGATAAGAGATCTGGAAGCCATCCTTTACGGCGACTTTGCGGGAGGTGAAGGCGGTAGTTTCAGTGTAAGAGGAGTAACCCGCCAAGGAAACGTCTGTAAGCTTTCGGGCAGCCTGTGGGCAAACGGTAAAGGCACAATCAGACTGGGCAAGCTTGACGTACCATTTACCTTCACACCCTTTTCTTCGGCAGTAAAAAATGCAAAACCAGCTAATACCGGCCAGGGTTCTGTAAAAAACACAGTGGCTCCAGGGTCACAGACACTCCTCCCGGATTCAGAGTTCTGGACACCCCAGGAAAAAGAAATTTTTGCCAAAATCCTGACCTGGGCGGGCATCGGCATTGGCGGCGGAGTCAGCGTTTACCTGGCATTACAGCTTCTTGGTCTTTCTGGTTCCAGACAATCGAACTCAAAGGGCAGTGAAAAATTTGCCGAAAAAGAAATCGCCGCTGATCCCAGACCGGGCGATACCCGGGTTGAAGCAATTAACGGCGAGCGCTGGACCCAGGTATTTAACGGCAGCTCCTGGGTAGATCAGAGAACTTATGAAACAGATCTGGCAAAACAAAAAAGTAACCGCGAATGGCAGCAGGAGCAATTCGAGCGGATCAGCAACAATGAAACCACATTTGACAGGGAACTTCAACAGCGACAGGCGAAGCTGCAACAGGATCTAGCCGAAATTCACGACCGGAATGTCAGGGAGCACCGTGAATCAGTCAAGGTAATTCAGGATATCAACCTGTCTGACCAGCAACTTACCAATACCCTGGTGACCGCATGGGATACCCGCCTGAAACTAGCAGAAGAAACAAAATTTTATCTTGATTTAGCAGCCATGCCTGCTGTGAGTGGACTGACCGGAGGAGTTTCCGCATGGGCAGTTCAAAACGCCTACACGGTAGTTTCTGAAGTAATGAGTGAGGCAACCGCAGGCG
>CAZFUG010000004.1:1320-29739 GCA_964522035.1 uncultured bacterium | reverse complement strand
TAATTCACGCAGGCTCTTTTTCTGGTGCGGTAAAAGAAGGTTTAAAAGGCGCAGGAATCGGAGTTTTAAAAGGCGGCACGAATCTGCTCGTCGGCGAAGGGCTGAACGCAATGGGTGCAGTTATCTCAAAAAAGGTTCGCGATCTGCTTCATGCTATACCATTACGAAAGCCTGGATTACCAGTTCCTGACGCTCCAGTATTTCATGAGTCACTGCCAATTTCGCAACTGAACAAGATGATGACCAATTTTCAACAGGGAAGCCCGCTGATGAAAAATGTCGACCAGAGTTTTACCGGCCTCTCTCTTTCACGGGCACAAGACTTAATTAAAGGAAAAGGTTTTCCGGCTCGCGAACAGTTTACTTCAGATGCGTTCTTTCAGCAAGCCGTTGATAACTTCCGGCAGATGCGGGCAGCTTTGCGGGATAACGCTAAATGGACAACCGCCGGCATCGGGCGAAATTATATGATAGACCAGTCGGTAGGAAAATACGTCAACGACGGTATCTTCGGAAAAGGACCCTGAATATGGCCAACATGGCTAATATTAGCCTTAATCTGCCTGCAGCGCTTGTCGACAAACTGGCAATTCTGCTACCGAAACGACCCCGGGGGCTTTACCCCTTCGCCGCATCAGAATCACGAATCGATGACCAGAGCCGACAAGCTCTTGAACAGAGCGGAATTACAGATCGACAAGGGCTACTCACCCCCGATTGGCAAAAAGCGCTGCACATTCTTGGCGATGCTTCAGCCATGACACGTTTTATGCTGCTAATTGAAGGAGATCTGATGGAATATCAGATCTTCTTCGAAAGAAACGACAATGTTTCTATTAGCAAGAGCAGAGATGGCTTCATTTTTGCTTCTCCGGCCCGATGTAACGAGCTTCTCGAAGCAATCACCGATTTTTCAGGCAATTCACTGACCGGTCTGGTTCCTATTTTGGGAGAGATGTCGGTAGTTGAAGCATTATGTTCTCTGGGAACGGTTGATATAACCCGACGTGAACTGATGCGGGCCATGGGCGATGATTCTGTCTGGCAGCCCGCAGGCATAAGCTCAACCAGCTTGTGCAGACTGCTGCAAAGAAAAGACCTTAATTCCGGCTGGTTGACCTGGTTTCTGCAGTCGCTGCTGCGTCAATCCCACGAAGTAGATCAGAGTTCCGTCGATGAAGCCATAAAAAATCTGGAAAAAAAGGGCTGGCTTAAGGCCCACAAAGAGGGATTCATCCCGAACGAAGATCTTATGCTGCTGGCAACACGTCTGCTGATGGTCAACATTTTGTATAGAATCGACGGGGTTCGTCTGACAAATGACGAAGTATCGGTTCGTCAGACATTTGGCATTGTCCAGAACGGGACAAGAGACATTCTGTTCATCGAGGCAACCGACACTGGTGTCTTTCTGGGCGGACTGACCGGGCGTGCGCTGTTTCTTTTGCTGGAAAAGTATTTGACACAGGCAGAGGCAGTCAGTCTGCCACCGGCGCAGGCAACTGACGGGTTAAAATGCGCATCATGCGGCAAGTCTTCAGAAGCAGAGGCTAAATTCTGCAAATTCTGTGGAGCACCTCATCGGCAAGATGAAGAGCCCGCAAAATTCTGTGCAAAATGCGGAACACCGCGCCGGCCGGGCAAAAAATTCTGTTCAAAATGCGGCGGCTCATACTCCTGATGCAAAGCCGGCCGGGATCATCCACGAACCAGTAGAAAAACCTCTTTTGTGGCCTTCAGGGTGACAGTCAGCAGTGTCACTCCGGCAATATATGTCGCCGGCGGCTGGTTGGCGCTTTCCACGACCATACCGGTGATTGTCAGACCGAGGAAAAGTATGACGAGAGCGGCAACAAGGGCAAAAATACCCCGAAAAATACGCACCAGAAGAGACTGCGGCGCTTTTATCTCACGTCCGCCGTTATTCTGCTTGTGTGAGGATGGGACATCCGGCAATTTGTTCAGCGTTGGAGCCATAATCATCATGAAAACAAGCAAAGCAAAGGCAAGAAAAAACGCACCGAAAACCATGTTGGCAAGATAGCCAGTAGCTTCATTCCTTGCTGCAGTCATCAGCCATGGCCCGACATAGAGCATCGGCGCAAAGGCGGCGGCGGCTCCGACCAGAGCCATAATCAGACGAACGCCGTCCATTATGCCAATTCTGAAACCAGCTTTTTCAGCACCCTTGCTGTCAGAGTATTGTCTTTTCGAACTGAATTTTGCCGGCCGGCCGCCACCATTGTCTCTGAATTTTGCAGTCTCCGGGTTTGCACCCGATTCAAGGATGTCAGAAGTTTGCTTCCCAAAAGCAGGATTTGAATGATCCAGACTGGCGCCGCACTCGCCGCAGAAAAGATCTCCCGATTCCAGATCGGCACCGCAGCGAAGGCAGCTGTAAGTTTGAAGCAAAGAATTTTTCATTGAAGCATGTCCTCGTTGAATACCAGGGCAGACCGCTTTGACAAAAGCTTAAAATACCGGCCTCTGAATTCACGCCTGTCACGGGCGGGCGACTCTCGCTACCCGGCCGTTATCCAAGAAAAATAGGCTCAGACCTTGTAATAATCACGATACCAGTCGATGAAGCGGCTAATGCCAGTTTCAAGGGGGGTGGCCGGGGCAAAACCGGTATCGCGCATCAGATCGTCGACGTCGGCGTAGGTGGCCGGCACATCACCAGCCTGCATTGGCAGCATTTCCTTGTCTGCGGTCTTGCCGAGTTTCTTTTCGATGATCTCGATAAAGCGCAGCAATTCGACCGGCCTGTTGTTGCCGATATTGTAAACGCGATAAGGGGCGCGGCTGGTAGCCGGATCAGGTTTCATGCTATCCCAGTCTGGGTTTGGCGTAGCAATCCGGTCACTGACTCTGACAACACCTTCGACGATATCATCGATGTAGGTAAAATCGCGGCGCATCTGGCCGTTGTTGAATACCTGGATCGGCTTGCCTTGTAGAATTGCGCGGGTGAACAGAAAAAGTGCCATATCCGGCCGGCCCCATGGGCCATAGACCGTAAAAAAGCGCAATCCGGTTGTCGGTAGACCGTAGAGATGTGAATAGGTATGTGCCATAAGCTCATTTGCCTTCTTGGTGGCTGCATACAGAGACACTGGGTGGTCGACGTTATGATGTACCGAAAACGGCATTTCGGTATTCGAGCCGTAAACCGAGCTTGAAGAGGCATAGGTCAAATGCTCGATTTTGTTATGGCGGCAGGCTTCGAGTATATTCATAAAACCAACGATATTGGCATCGATGTAGGCATGCGGATTTTCAAGGCTGTAGCGAACACCGGCCTGAGCGGCAAGGTTGATTACCCGATCGAATCTGTGTTCGGCAAAAACCTTTTCGACGGCGACACGATCACTCAAATCAGCCTGCACAAAGGTGAAACTCTGATGATTGCTGAGAATGGCAAGGCGATCATGTTTGAGCTTTACTTCATAATAATTGTTAAGGTTGTCAAAACCCACGACCTCATCACCACGTTTGAGAAGATAAATAGTGAGATGAAAGCCAATAAACCCGGCCGCACCAGTAACCAATATTTTCATCGCCTGCTCCTGCCGTTAACTATTATCGTTGATTCTGTCAATGCCTGAAAAGACCGTATTTCAGTATAACATAAATGGCCCTGAGACCATCTTTCCAGCCATTTTTTTTTCCTTCTTCGTAGGTTCTGCCATAATAGGAAATACCCACTTCATAGATGCGAAGTTTTTTGCGGGCGATTTTTGCCGTAACTTCCGGCTCAAAGCCAAACCTGTTTTCCTGAATATCGATCGATTGTATAATCTCACGCTTAAACAGTTTGTAGCAGGTTTCCATATCAGTGAGATTCAGGTCGGGAAACATATTTGAAAGAGTCGTCAAAAACCTGTTTCCGAGAGAATGCCAGAAGTAAAGAACCCGGTGTGGCCCCCCTCCTGCGAACCTCGAACCATAAACGACATCGGCTTTGCCTTTGATAATTGGCTCAAGCAGCAAAGGGTATTCGTCAGGATCATATTCCATATCTGCATCCTGAATAATCACACAGTCGCCGGTCGCTTCTCTAAGACTGGTCCTCAGAGCCGCGCCCTTGCCCTGATTTCTGTCATGGTAAACAATCTTGTCAACATACGCCGCCATTTCATGCTGCAGTATGCCTCTGGTCCCGATGTCGAGAAATCGTCCACAACGATTATTTCTTCCTCGACGGGTGAAGCTTTAACCCTAGAAATGATTTCTGAAATTGTATTTTTTTTCATTGAAAACAGGTATGATGACTGAAAGTTTCACAGCAGCCCCCATCTCATAATTTGGCTTAAAGCTTGCCACAAATTACACCTTGCACCGAAATTAATCAAGATTCTTCGTGACATCATTGCTCTGGGGTTAATCGCGGTCGATTTATCAATGAATTGAAACCCATATCAGGTCCGGCAAGGCATTGCAGCAGCACATTGGTATTTGGAGATTAAAGCTGAGAAATGTCCTTATATTTTGTCATATCCTGTGATAGCATACAGGTCGTATTTCACTGGATTCAAGCATTTCGCATATAAGCTTTTGTCAAAATAAAATCTCAAGCTCAGGAAATAATGCACAGGTGGGAGATATGGATCACTTCGAAACAACAAGGTCATTTTTCCGAAACAGAATTCAGCCTGTAATTACATACAGCACGCACAGAAGAATTGAAATCCTGCTTGATTTCATCAATGGAAAACGCGTTTTAGACCTGGGCTGCGCTGAGCACGAGTCGTCAATCGAAAAAAAGGCCGAATGGTGGTTGCATGGATTAATAAAGCAAAGGGCCAAAGAAGTCGTTGGGGTGGACTATGACACAAAAGCCATCAACGACTTAAAGCAGCGCGGTTATGATGTACGCATGGCAGACGTCGAAAATATGCATCTGCACGACCGCTTCGATGTCGTTGTCGCTGGTGAGCTGTTTGAACATCTGGCTAATCACCGATCCTTTCTGGATTCAGTGCGGCGACACCTCAACGATGACGGAATATTTGTAGCAAGCATGCCTAACGCAAATTCTCTCAATTATTTCATGCAAACCCTTGTCTATGGGCACGAAATCGATGCCTGGGATCATTCATCTTTTTTCACACCGGTCACACTAAGCGTTATGCTGAAGAAATGTGGATTTGAGCCGGTTAAGATTATACTGTACCAGCCTGATGAAATTTTTCACCACGAACAAAAGCTCAGAAAAATTCTGGCGTATTTGTTTAACCTTGTTCAGCAAGCTGTTTGCTGGTTCAGGCCCTCTCTTGCACGAGGATTAATAATCGTGGCAAAACCGACCCGAGAATGAAATTGATACTAAAAAAGTTTCCTCAGAAGCACACCGTTTAAGATAATAACCAGAGATCTAAAAGGATAAAAGATGACATTATCATCAAATATGGCAAATAGAGCTTTTTCCGGACCTGATATTCTGAAAACCGATGGTCAGATTCCTTTTGGTCGGTAATTGCCAAGCCTTACTGATAGACGGTGCAATTAATTGAAGAAATGGAGTAATTCAATGAAAAATACAGTAGCCATAGTGGTGCCTTTTTTGAACGAAGAAGAAAATATACCTGAGTTGTATCGAAGGTTGAGTGCTGTATTTGAAAAGACAGAGGAGCAGGCCAAATTTCTTTTTGTAGACGACGGCTCAACCGACGGAAGTTTCCAGTGCCTGAGCGCAATCAGGCAGAATGATACAAGAGTTCAGATTCTTCAACTTTCCCGCAACTTTGGACATCAGATTGCAATCACGGCCGGTATGGATCACGCTGATGCCGATGCTGTTGTCATTATTGATGCTGACTTGCAGGATCCCCCTGAAGTAATCCCCGACCTTATAGATAAATGGCACGAAGGGTTTGAGGTAGTCTATGCCGTTCGCAAGACCCGTGAGGGAGAAACCTGGCTGAAAAAGTTTCTTGCCTCCATCTTTTATCGAATCTTCTACCTGCTGGCAAATATTAATGCACCTATGGATGCCGGTGATTTCCGGCTGGTGGACCGCAAGGTGGTCGATGCCCTCAAAGAAGTGCGCGAACTGCATCGTTTCATGCGCGGGTTGACCTGCTGGGTAGGATACCGACAAGAAGCAGTTTACTACGATCGCGCCGCGCGCAACGCGGGGGAAACAAAATACCCGGTCTGGAAATCGCTCCGTCTGGCTGCCGATGCCATAACTTCGTTTTCGGTCACACCGTTGCGCTGGATGACTATCCTTGGCGTTTTGATCGCTTTCATCGGTTTTATCCTAGGCATGCGAGTGGTCATCTGGCGAATTTTATCCCCGGAGAACTTTGAACCAGGCTGGGCAACGGTTGTAGCTCTGATTCTTTGGTTATCTGGGGTTCAACTTCTCTGCCTTGGCCTGGTCGGACAATATGTCAGCCGTATTTTTGAAGAAAGCAAAAAGCGGCCGCTGTATTTCCTGAGAAAACAGCAATAAAAGTTTTCTAACATGAACAAAACCCCTTTGCCACTTGTCTCTGTATGCATTCCTCTCTATAACGGCGGGCTGTACATCCGCGAGACCATTGAATCGGTGCTGGCACAAACCTTGAGTGACTGGGAACTTATTATCACCGACGATTGTTCAACAGACAATTCCAGGGAAATAGTCGCTTCGTTTTCTGACAAAAGAATTCGCTACCTGCTTAACCCGCAAAGGCTTGGCGTGGAAGGAAACTGGAATCGTTGCGTAAACGAAGGACTGGGGGCTTATCGCAAACTCCTTTGTCACGATGACCGGTTGCATCCGGACTGTCTCTCCCGGCAATTGTCGGCCATCACAATGCCCGGCAATGAATCGGTTTCACTTGTTACCTCAGCAAGACGGATCGTCAGTCCTCAGGGTACACCTTTTCTAATGCGCCGCTGGAAGGGTCATGACCAGATCATCACAGGCCGTAAAGCCATTCAGCAGATTGTCCGGTCTGGAACAAATCAGATTGGCGAGCCCAGCGCGGTTTTGTTTCGTGCCTCCGACTGGAATGCCCTGAAAGGTTTCAGTGCCAGATATCCTTACGTTATTGATCTAGATTTCTGGTTTAAATTGCTGAATCGAGGCGACTGCTTTTACTTAACTGAACCGCTGTGCGATTTTCGCGTTTCGGCGCAAAGCTGGAGTTTTCAGCTTGGCACACAACAGGCCCGGCAATTTGCAGGATTGATTGATGAAACGGCGCGCCAAACGGACTCACCTTTATCTGGGCTTGATTGCTTTCTCGGACGAAACAAAGCAAAACTGGGCGCGTTAATACGCCTTCTGATTTATAACCTGGTATGTAAAATTTAACAGGGGCTGTGACAATGAACACAAAACAGTTCAAATGCATTCTCTGCGGCTCAACTGCCTTACGCCCATGGCTGAAAGAATGCCACGACTACTATCTTCAGAAAGGCATGCCGGTCAATTATGTTGAGTGTGTGGCATGCTTATTGGTGCAGCAGCACCCCTTACCTGAGGATATCAGCGCGCTTTATGCTGATTATCCGGTTCATTCCGAGCGCAATCTTTTGCAGCGTTTTGCCCGCCGGATCTTCCATCGACAGGTTTATTTCACGCCAAAACCCGGTTCAGAAAATCTGAGTATGCTTGATTTTGGCTGTGGAGACGGAACTTTCCTGAGAGAGATGAAAGGGAAGTTCAAAGAACTTTATGGTTTCGAGCCAGATAGTTCACAAGCAGGCAAAGTCTCCTCCAGATTAAATATAAAAACCTACAGTTCGCTGAAAAACCTGCAACAAGATCTTGCCGAAAAGATAGACCTGATAACAGCTCATTTTGTTTTAGAGCACGTCCCGGATCTGCACGCAACTTTTCACACTTTCCGGAAACTACTTAAACCCGGGGGAGAACTGCATATCGCAGTTCCCAATATCCGTTCATGGGAAAGTTGTTTGTTCAAGAAGTTCTGGCACGGGTTAGATGCGCCTCGACATCTTGTTTTTCCAGAACCGGCACATTTCAAAGTTCTGTCAAAAAAATTTGGCTTCGAAATTGCCAGAAATTCGCATGCCACATTCCCCAATACTCTTGCAGCAAGTATTTCAACAGTTTTGTCAGGGCAATGCCACTCTAAGATATTCATGGGACTGATAATCCCGGCATGGCTGATTTCTCTATGCGCACCACAAGGAACATGTATCATACGCATGATCAGATCGAAGTCATGAGGACCAAATCTGATTTTTTACAGCTAAACTCTATTGCCAGAGATTATTCTGGTTGCCGCTTAAAAATTTTGAACCCATAGACTTCTTTAAGAAATCTGTATCTTTTAAAAAGTTCCCGGAAGCGGTCATCAAGCATGAGAAATTCGATGAAATTGAATCGACTGAGTCCAATAGCCTGACGCAACAAGCGATCATCTGAAATTATGTAATCCGGCTTTCGCGTCGCAATATCCTCAACTGTTATATCTCTATAAGACTGTAGTAATCTCAGTGTTGCTGTCCCGTTTTCGTAAGGAAACGGACCGTTAAAGTTATCCTTCCCACGGTAAATATTGGCTAAAACTGGCGTAAAACCTCTCTGAGTCGTCTTTAAGCTGCAATAGGTAAGAGTCGGAAAAGCAGGCCCTACTGAAAAGGTCAAAAGATGTACCCTTCTCCCTTCGCCCAGTTCTCTCATTTGCTGAATGAAATCATCCAGTTCTTCATTAACATAATAATGCACCTGAGCACCTGACAGTATTATAAAAACAACAATAAAAATTAAAAAATTAATACTTACCTGAGAAGCGATTGAACGAATTATTTTTTCTGAGTGGGCCTTTAAAGATGCCCAGTCAAGAACAATTAGAGAAAACAACAGCCATGAATAAATTTTCGCCGGCAGACTGTGATAAGAAAATCCCTTCATCTGAACAAGGTATGAAACAGTAAATCCCAAGGCGGTCAGAAAGAATAGCTGGCGCAAATGCCCTTCGTCTTCTGGCGGTTCAAAAACCCCATGAAGAAAAGAAACCAACAAGAACGGCAAGAGATCAAAATTAACAAAGAGGTCAGAAATGTGCGAGTTATATGCAGCATAATGCGGTTGAATAAACCTCAGAAATTGCAAATACGGGGTTCCAAGGGTAAGCCAGAGTAGAAAGCTTCCTGATATTGCCATGAAAATGGAGTTTTCGAGGCGAATCCAGGACTGCCCATTTTTGCGAAGAGCGCCCCACATATAGATTTCTACCAGACAAAAAATCAGAAGAAAAAATGGTTTCAAAGAAAATGCCAGACCGGCAATAAAACCAGATATTAAAGCACTTTTTTTGCCAACGACTTTTTCGTCTGCCCGGGCAGAACATATTAAAACATACGGGAGAAAAAAGACTGCTGCCAGGTGTTCCCGCTGGCTGAAATCACGCCCAGGGAAGCAGAGGAACAACGCGATAAGACTCCAGAAAAAGCCCTGGCATCTTCTTTGTTCAAAATTCCACCCGATTTTTTGCATCAGTCGGCCAGCAAAAAGAACAACGAGAGTTATAGCCAGAAGATAGCATAAACGCCAGACTAATATCTCATGAAACCCTGTAATTTGTGCAAGAGTGACGATTGCGCTGCCAATAAAAAAAATCAATGGCGGATTAACCTCTGGGATGTCCTTATATAGTTTTTCACCCTCGAGAAGTCTTCGAGATGTGTCCAGAATGACGCCACTGTCGTGATTGAAGGGAAAACGCCATAATTCCTGATACCAGGAGATACACAGCAAAAAAAGAGTTCCGATTACAAAGATGCGCAAAGTCAAAGAGTTTCTTTGGCAGTCCATATTTTTCCCCGGTTCGTATTGATAATGGTTGCAAAACCCAGGTTATTGTTCATTGTTTTTCGTGAAAAACTTCCACCCGCGATTATCACGCCAGCCAAGGTTGCTCAAGAGCAGAAAACATTTAACAATTTTTCACCTGGAATAAATGAAAAAGTCTATGATTAAAATTGCAAGTTTGCAACTGTCGCGAAGAAAGCTTATTTTGTCAGAAATATCTTGCAAAAAAGACATCATAATCTGGTCTGTAGACCACAAGAATTTAAATGGAGTATTAAGCAAAAAATGTCCAATTTCAAGCCAGAAAACTGGAGCAGATGCAGTTGGCGTGGACTTCCAGCCGAACAGCTGCCTGAATGGCCTGATCAGCAAAAGCTGAAAACAGCTTATGAAAGACTGTGTAAACTTCCGCCTCTGGTGTTTGCTGGAGAGGCTCGCAGATTAAAAGGCCTGCTCCACGAAGCCTGTCTCGGAAAAGCCTTTGTTCTTCAGGCCGGTGATTGCGCTGAACTTTTTTCCAGATGCCACGGCCCGGACATACGGGATCTGCTCAAGGTAATTCTGCAGATTGCAGTAATTTTAACCTATGCCGGCGAAAAGAGACTCATCAATATCGGCAGAATGGCTGGACAATATGCAAAACCACGCTCAAGCAGCTACGAAAAACTTGGCCACATTACTCTGCCCGTCTATCGCGGCGACATGGTCAACAGCCTCGAACCAACTTTAGAGGCAAGAACCCATGACCCCGGCCGCATGGTCGAGGGTTATTTCTGCTCTGCCGCGACCCTGAATCTGGTGCGGGCCTTTACCAACGGAGGCTTTGCTTCACTCGACAATATAAATTCCTGGAATCTTACAAGCTTTGGCAAATTTCATCAGAACCCTGACTACGAAAAACTTTGTTGCGATATCCGCAAGGCTGTGAACTTTTTTCATGCCCTTGGCAACAGCAATCTTAACAGTATCCAGGACTCATATATGTACACTTCACACGAGGCTCTGCTGCTAGATTATGAAGAGGCCATGACCAGAATCGACACAACCACTGGTGAGCATTACGACACCAGCGCCCACATGCTCTGGATAGGTTATAGAACCAGGTATGCCGATGGGGCTCATGTAGAATTCATGCGTGGCATAAAAAACCCGATCGGCATCAAGATTGGGCCAGAATTCAGCCTCGATGAACTCAAGCCCCTCATAGAGGCTCTGAACCCTGACAATGAGCCTGGTCGACTATCCTTGATCACCAGATTCGGCAATCAGAAAATTTATGACTTTCTTCCCGAACTGATCGAAACAATCAAACGTGAAGGCATGCACGTGGTCTGGATATGTGACCCCATGCACGGCAATACCAAAACAGACTCCAGCGGCAGAAAAACCAGGGCTTTCGAAGACATTCTCGCCGAAACCCGTGCTTTTTTTCAGATACATCAGACGGGCGGCACCCACCCGGGCGGCATTCACCTCGAACTGTCGGGTACCCAGGTTGCAGAGTGCACCGGCGGTATTTTCTCCGGCGATTTTGAACATGGCACCGGCTTTCAGAGCGCCTGCGACCCGCGTCTTAATGCAGAACAGGGCGTTGAACTCGCCTTTGAGATCGCCAAACTGCTAAAGTCTGAACAGAAATACGACTAAAAGACCAATTTAACCGGCACATATTCCCAGCCCTGGCAATCACAACATTTTGCCTTTTCAGACCGGCTTTCTGTTATGTTATAATCCATCGCAACATATCAGACAGCAAAGGAGAAAGGAATGAAGCATTCAGGAAACCGGGCGTTTCTCTCTGGAAACGCTGCTATTGCCAGGGGTGCCTGGGAAGCCGGTGTAAGATTTGCCGCCGCCTACCCCGGAACTCCATCGACCGAAATCCTTGAATATTGTGGCACTTATGCCGAAATCGACGCTCAGTGGGCGGTCAACGAAAAGACGGCAATGGAAACAGTCATCGGTGCCTGCTACGGTGGCGCCAGATCGATCTGCGCCCAGAAGCATGTCGGGCTGAACGTGGCTGCCGACCCGTTTTTTACCGTTGCCTATACTGGTGTTAACGCCGGTCTGGTGATTGTTTCGGCTGACGACCCCGGCATGCACAGCTCGCAGAATGAGCAGGACAACCGCTTTTATGCAATGATGGCCAAGATTCCGATGTTCGAGCCCTCGAACAGCCAGGAAGCAAAAGACATGACCATCGCCGCCATCAAGCTTTCCGAAGAATTCGACACTCCGGTAATGGTGCGCACCACCACAAGAACTTCGCATTCAGAAGGTATTGTCAGCCTCGGCGAACGCGAAAAGGCCCCGGAACGCGAATTCGTCAGAGACATGGCCAAATACTGCGTTCTGCCGCACAATGCACGCAAACTTCACACCAAAGTTGAAGAGCGCCAGAAAAAAATCGCTGAACTCGGCTGCAAAAGCCCGTTCAATCGTATTGAAGAAGGCGATAAAAGCATCGGCATCATTGCTTCCGGCATCAGCTACTGCCACGCCCGCGAAGTATTTCCGAATGCCTCTTATCTCAAACTTGGGCTGACCTACCCCTTCCCGGCCGAACTGATCAAAAAGTTTGCCGCCAGCGTCGAAAAGCTCGTCGTCATCGAAGAGAACGACCCGTTCCTTGAGACCGAAGTACGCGCGCTCGGTATCAACTGCATCGGCAAAGACCGCCTGCCCATCTGCGGCGAACTCAATCCCGACATCATTCATGAATCGCTTAAAGAACTGGTCAACCGGCCTATGCCTGTAACGGCTCCCAAAGCCACTGTAGATATTCCGGTGCGTCCACCGGTTCTCTGCCCGGGCTGCCCGCACCGCGGAGTTTTCTATACTCTGCGCAAGCTCAACTGCACGGTAACCGGCGATATCGGCTGTTACAGCCTCGGAGCTTTTGCTCCTCACAATGCCATGCACACCATTGTCTGCATGGGCGCTTCGGTCACCAACGCTCTCGGTATCGAAAAAGCCATGAAGGAAAAAATTCACGGCAAGCTGGTAGCCGTGCTCGGCGAATCGACTTTCATGCACTCCGGCATCACCGGCCTGATCGATACGGTTTACAACAAGGGTCGCCATGTGACCATGATTCTTGATAACTCGATCACCGCGATGACCGGCCATCAGGAAAACCCGGCCAGCGGCAAAACCCTCAAAGGCGAACCGACCAAGGTTCTCGATTTTGCCGCCATGTGCCGCGCCTGCGGCATCAGCAACGTTCATACCGTAGATCCATTCGATCTCAAACTTCTTGAAAGCACCCTCAAAGAAGCCCTCAACGACTCTGAGCCTTCGGTAATAATTACCAGGCGCCCCTGTTTCCTGCTTAAAAACTACAAACCACGCGTCCAGCTTGTATCGATCAACCGTGCCAAGTGCGTTAAATGCGGGATGTGCTGGAAACTCGGCTGCCCGGCCATTGAAGTAAACCCTGAAGATGGCAAAACCGTAATCAACAGCGCGCTTTGCGTGCATTGCGGTCTGTGTGCCGCGGTTTGTCGCCCGGGTGCCATTACCCAGGCCAAAGAGGAGGCATGATTATGACTACCAATATTCTGCTTTGCGGCGTCGGCGGCCAGGGAACTCTTCTCGCCAGCAATCTTCTGGCAGAATGCGCCATGGAAGCCGGCTTCGACGTCAAGAAATCTGAAATCCACGGTATGGCGCAGCGCGGTGGCAGTGTTGTCAGCCATGTAAGATTCGGCGAACGTATCTGCTCGCCGATCATCAGGAAGGGCGAATGCGACATTCTTCTGGCTTTCGAAGAACTCGAAGCCCTGCGCTGGACCGAGTATCTGAAACCGGGCGGCCTGGTGATCACCAACGCCCAGAATATACTGCCAATGTCAGTCTCGGCCGGAAATGCCGTTTATCCGAAAAATATCACCCAGATTCTCGCCGGCATGTCGGTTCAGACGATCGCGGTCGATGCCATTGGCAAAGCACGAGAACTTGGCAACCAGAAATGTCTCAACGTGGTCCTTCTCGGTGTTCTCGCCCGCCAGATCAAAGAAGTCAAACCAGAAATCTGGCCAGAAATGATCAAAAAAATGCTGCCGCCAAAACTTCAGGAACTCAACCTGAAAGCATTCACGACAGGCTGGAACCTCGCCTGAAAAAAGCATTTCAGCAAAAAGCCCCGTTGTAATCGCAGCGGGGTCTTTTTTTTGCGACTTCAAAAGTCTTAGCGGCTTCTGATCAACTCAATCTGATTATGCAGCTGTTTTTTTGCCTGTTCGGGCATATCGCCGCTGCGCTTCTGTATGTCGGCGAAAAGTTCCTGCGCCTTTTCTTTTTGACCGTTTCTCCAGAGCAGCTCGCCAATAAGCAGGGCCCAGACGATTTTTTTATCCTGGCCGGCATCATCGAGCATTGAGCGGGCAACCCGCACGGCTTCTTCAGAACGACCGGTTTTATTCAGTGACTGAATCTCAATGAGAGCTTTACGACCAGCTTCATTCAAAGGCAATTTCGGAAACCCGGGGTCAATTTCTAGCAGGGTCTGCGGCCGCATATGTCCTGGTTGCATCTTTTCGTGCGGTTCCCTGCCATGCTGTTCCGCATCTGGCATTCGGCTATTTTCTGGATTTGCCGGTTTTGCAGTCATTTCAGACTGCCTCTGGCCGGCATTTTTCTCAACAGGCCGGTTTTCTGCACGCCGCATTCTTTTCATAACAACGCCAGCGGTTGCCATCAGAAGAACTCCGAGCAAAACGCCAGCAGCAATAAGCTTCCAATGGTTTCCAGAAGCCGGAGAGACCGAATCTGTGGCTTTATCTGAAGGTTTTGTCTGCCGATTGCCTGGCAAAGTCAGCCCTGGTGCACCATTTTTGAGAATTTTGTAAATTTTGATTTCGCGGGTAGCGTTTTTCAGTTCCTGGGCGCCAAGATCGACCGCCCCGAACTCGTTACGGTTCATGGCAAGATAGGTCGATTCAGAAATGAACACATCGCTCGGATCTGCAAAAGTCTGAATTCTCGAAGCAATGTTGACCGGGTCACCGAAAAGATCGCCACTTTCATCGATACCAACTTCACCTGTGTTGATACCAATTCTGAACCGGACAATGCTGTCAGGATTCATCATCTGGGCATTGCGGGCATCTAGACGACGTTGAATCTCAATACCAGCCTGAACAGCACTTGTCGGAGAGTCAAAGCGCACCATAAAACCGTCGCCAAGACTCTTGACCATAATACCGTTCCATTTCTGCATGATCTCAGAAACGAAAGTATGCATCTGGTCATGAAAAAGCTTCATTTCTTCGATGGTCTGGCCGGCACTTCTACGGGTATACCCCTGCATGTCGATAAAAACGATTGTCAGAAGGCGGCTTTCCATGATTCAGACTGCCCCTTGTCAGCTTTTCAGTCGTTCAAACAACTCGCGAAGGTTTGGCAAGCCAGGTGCCCCTTCAGGAACTTCGCTGAATGATTTCTGCAGAATCTGCATGGCTTCAGACCGTTTTCCGGCTTTTGCAAGAATCAGGGCAAGATTGTAGAACGCGCCGGCATCTTTGTTATCAAGAGCAATAGCTTTTTTGTAAGTTTCGGCAGCTTTCTCGAAATTGCCGGTTTTCTGGTAGGCAAACCCAAGATTCGACAACACCTTGGCAGTCGGAGCCTGGTATTTCATGCCCTCTTCAAAATGTCTGATGGCGTCATCCCAGCGGCTGGTCTTGAGAAAAAGTCCTGCCAGATTGAAGCGCACGGTTGTTAACTCAGGTTTGAGCTTCAGGGCAGTTTTAAAGTGCTCAATTGCCTCGACCAGACGGCCACTGCGATAATACGCCGCACCCAGATTACTGTGGGCCTGAATATTGAAAGGATCAAGTTCAACCGCCTTTTTAAAGCCTTCAATCGCCTCGTCGAACCTGCTCAACTGAAGATTCAGATTGGCGCCAAAAAAGACCGCCATCAGATCATGCGGATATTTCTGCAGATAACGGGAAACATGTTCGAGCGATTCTTTAAGCCGACCAGCCTTAAAATGTTCGAGAAACGCATTCTTCATCTCTTCGCGGTTATCTGCGCCAGAGACAGAAGCAGACTCGTTCGCAGCGGTCTCTTTTTCGACAACCGGTCTGTTCACAGCCATTTCAGGAACTTTCACCTTTTCCAGACTGTTTTTCAAAGGACCAGGCAGAGGAGAAACATCTACCTCGCGCAGCGCCAGGCCGATCTGCATCAGAGCATATGCTGCCGAAACTCTGGTAGCAATGTCCTTGCTGCTCAACATCTTTTCGATCTCCTGAAGGACTTCAACGTCACCGAGACGAAACAAAGCTTTGGCAGCATTCGAACGTGTGCGGTTGTCAGAGTCTTTCAACAGTGGCCTGATGATATTAATCCCGGCCTCACCCAGCACCTCTTCGATTGCTTCGACCGCATTGGCACGCACGCGCGAATCACGGTCGCGCAAAGCGTTCTGCAAAGTCGGAACGCCTGAACGGTCACCAATATGGCCGAGACTGGTTATTACTGCAGACCTGATCTTGAAATTGCGATCAGTTTTAAGCATTTTGATCAACCAGGGGACAGCGGAAACTATTTTGAGTCGCCCGAGCGTAATTACCGCCTGCAATCTGACAAACGGAACCGGATCTGCAAGCATTCTGATAAGCAGTTCGGTCTGAGCCTCGCGGGCCCGGTTCGAAAGTGCAAGAGCAGCATTTTTACGCACATCAGCATCTTCGTCTTTCAGAAGCTCGATTATCATTTCGAGCGCCTGCGAATGTTCGACCACCGAAAGAACATAACCAAGCGTGGCTCTGATCCATTTGTCGGGGTCATCGAGCATGGCGCGCATCGTTGGCGTAAGATCTGAGTTGCCAAGGTTGGCAACGGCAATCATGGCATTACCACGAACGCGATTGTTCGGATGCTTGAGAAATGGCTGAATAAGCGCCAGAGCTTTTTCAGCGGGCAAGCCCAGCCGGGCCAGGCTCTCGATCGCATTAGCCTTGACGCGGTCATCAGTATCGCGCAGTGCTTTGGTCAGGGTCGGAACTGCTGTCAGATCACCAATACTGCCGAGTGCAGTAAGCAACGCCGAGCGTTTACGCTCGTTGCGTTCTTTAAGGTAAAAGGCGACCAGAGGATTAGTAGCGCGGTGAGCACCCATTTTTGCGAGAGCATCGACGACATTGAGAAATATCCATTCGTTGCTTTCGCCAAGGCAGCCCAGCAGATTAGAAACCGCCGAAGAATCTTTAAGACGCCCCAACGCACTGATACTGTTGAACCTGACGTTTGGATCAAGGTCGCCAAGAGCTTCGATCAGTGCAGCAACTGCTTGCCGGTCATTAAAAGCACCGAGAGCAAGAGCAATGTTTGGCCGCACTTCACGTTCAGCTTCTTTAAAAGCGGCAAGGAGCGGCGCCAGAGCCGACGGATCGCCAATTTCAGCGAGGGCGAGAGGCATCTGTTCATCCTGCTTTTCTTTGAGAAGTGCCTCTATCAATGGCTCAACCGCTTCGGGGTCACCGATTCGGCCAAGAGCTTTGGCGCCTTCACCGCGCAAACGAGCATCCTGATGCGACAAAAACCCGATCAGTCGCCGGGTGCATGGTTTCAGCAGCCAGAATCCGTTCTGCCTGAAGCTTTGTTCTTCTGCCAAGAGCTCTGATCCTCCAGTAATTGTTTCTTAAAAAAAGACCCGGTTTACCCGGGTCTTCTTCTAAGCTGGAAAGTTTCTCAACCCATTCTCAGGTTTTTAACTCCAACCTTTTCGAAAGCAACCTTCATCTTGTTGATGCCGTCTTCGGTGGTACCGGTTTCGATTACTTCGCCGGTATCATCCCAGACCTTGTGGTAAACCATTTCACCTTTGGCAAAGCTCTCAGTAACCGAATACTCTCTAGCCTCACCAGATGTTGGTTTGCCCTTCTTCTTGCTGGTGACTGCAGGTTCTTCAGCGACAGCGCCAGCCTTTTTAATTGTTTTTGCACGTGCCATTCGTTGTCCTCCCTTCCAGGAAGTTGGAATTATAAAATACCATAACGTACAGGGAGTTGTCAAATATCGCATTGTAAAAATCAGACCGGTCAAAATTTGACACATCCGGTACACGCCCGTATAATTAGAGATGCTTCATTCGGGCATTGGAGGAAAAGTGTGTATTATAAGAGTATAACAACGCCAATCGCTTTTTTCCTGCTGCTGTTTTTGTCAGCTGTTTCAGTATCTGCAGAAAATTCCGAACCGGTCGAAAAAGACTGGACTTTCATGATCTTCATGGCTGCCGATAACAATCTCGAAGGCGCCACATCGATAGATATCAACGAAATCGAAAAATTCGGATCTTCGGACCGCGTGAATTTTCTCGCCCAGATTGACCGAAACGGCGGGTTTTCCAACAATTCTGAACTGAAATGGTCGGGTGCCAGACGTTTTTATATCGTTCGCGACAAAGACCCCAATAAAATGACCTAGCCATCTCTTGAAGATCTCGGCAATGTCGACATGGCCGACCCGTTGGCCCTTACCGATTTCGTCACCTGGGCCCACGAAAACTACCCGGCAAAACGCTATGCCCTCATCCTCTGGAATCATGGCACCGGCTGGAAAGAAATTCAACCAAGCATAATGGAAGCCGACGCTGGCGAAATAGGTCTTTCGGCCGGCATGCAGAACGCCATCGAAAATATTTCCTATAACATCTCGTATGACGACACCTCCAAAACTTCAATGAGCATACCGGTTCTCGGTGAAACCCTTGCACGCATCAAAGGCATACTGGGCAAACCTCTCGATCTGCTCGGCTTTGACGCATGTCTGATGCAGATGGTCGAAGTTTCCTGGACAGCCGCCCCTTATGTTCTCTGCCAGATCGGTTCCCCAGACATGGAGCCAGAAAGAGGCTGGCCATACGACATGATCGCCTCGGAGCTCGTAAAAAAACCAGAAATGGATGCGATGCTTCTCGGCAAACATATTGCACAGGTCTACAACAAGTCGTATATGAGCGGCACCCAGGGCAATACTGCGGTTGTCCTCTCGGTTATCGACCTGGCAAAATCAGAAAAATTCAGAGACGATCTGAACCATTTCTGCAACGTTGCGCGCCAGAACATTTATGACATCGACAAATACGAAGCCGCCAGAGATGCGGCTCTCAAATATTCATACGGCGATTACATCGATTTCGGGCACTTTCTTAGCCTGCTGATCAAATCGAGCATCAAGTCAGAAACCAGAGCCGCCGCGTCACAGCTGCTTGAAACCATTGTCGGCGAGAAAAAGAGCGGTGGTTATGTCGCAAAGACAGCTGCCAATGGCGAAAAATTCAAAGATACCAGGGGTATTTCGATATTTTTCCCGACCCGCCAGGGGTTCAAAACTTACAAAGCCCGCTACCGCGAACACGCAATTGCTCAGGACACCGAATGGTTCAACTTTCTCAGTGAAGTTGCCAACCCCAATATGCCCTATCTCAAACTTGAAGACGTGGTGCTTGAAGACAAAAACAAAGATGGCCGAATTGCCGCCGGCGAAGAGGTCAAAGTTTTCGTTTCGCTGCGCAACCTCGGCCGCAAGGCGCTCGATCAGGCCAGCATAAGTTGCATCACAGACAGCAAACTGCTCGACAACGACAAATATACTGCCGAACTCACCAAACTGCCGGGGCCAGGCAAAACTGAGCTGATTCATGCCTTTACTCTCAAGGTAAGCGAAGAGGCTCCGGTTCATTCCGAAATCAGCCTCAAACTCAGTCTTGACGGCGAAAAACTCCCGGTTTCCACAATCAAATCGACCTTCTACATCAAAGAGCCCTTCTCGTCGACCGGGCACGCTCTGCTGGTCCTCACTGACAACTTCTCACCGGCCAGCCCGGTTCTTCAGCAGATGATGCAGAACGCCGGCGTCAAATTCGACACCTGGGACCGCATGCTCGACGGAGCCCTGCGCCCCGAAGTCATGAAGCGTTACCTTGAAGGCTGGGTATTCATAGCAGTCCAGGATTCAACCCCAGAGCAGTCGCTTACAGAAGAAGAAATCGACTCTCTCGACCAGTTTCTAAAAGCCGGCGGTCGTCTGGTTCTCAACGGCCAGGACCTTGCCTTTTCCCTTCGCGACAATGACTTTCTGCGCACCCGCTGCAAGGCAAAATTCATCCAGGATGACGTCAACGTTCATGTCGTTTCTGGCGCCAACGGCTTCCTCGGCAACCGCAGCGTCCAGATCTTCGGTGGCGACGGCGCCAATAACCAAAAATGGCCTGACGAAATCGATGCCCTTTCGGGCGCCGATGTGATCATCAAATACGAAGAAGGCGCCCGGGACAAGGCTGACGACCGTGAAATGAACGGCCCAGACCACAAACCGGGCTCGCTGACCCGCGGCATAACTTCTTCTGGCGCGGCAGGCATCAAAGTAACCGACGGTTACCGCCTGATACTATTCACCTTTGGTATCGAAGCGATCAACAACGCCAGCCAGCGCAACGAAATGATGCGGCAGATCGCCGACTTCATGCAGCCAGCTGCCGAAGCCGAAGTCAGAAATCTTGCCAGAGCCGCCACCCGCCGCGTCAACCCGCAGACTACTTCTGAACGCGTCGTTCTTGAAAGAGCCGACCTGCTTTCAAGTGTTGAAGCCAGGCTGATCAAACAGATCAAAGAAGAATTCAACAAGAATCCGCAGACCCGCACCCGCCTGCTCGACGAAATTCAGCGGCTGCCCGCCGGCCAGCGCAAGGCAGTGCAGAATCTTGAAAAAAATGTGCAATCACTCTTGGAATTTGACGCACAGCATGGTACTCTGAACCAGAGATAACCGCAGCCCATATCCTACAGGGAGAAATCTCAACCGGGTTTCTCCCTTTGTCATGTACTTTTGCGGTCACAGGTTTAATCAGTGAATAACGCCAAAATTCTTCTTACACAGGGCCCGCTTGAGCCAGTTACGCGCACAACCGCCAGAGAAGACGATTCTCCGGAAACCGTATCGCGCCGTCGTCAGATAATCAGGCTTTACATCACAGCAATATTGCTGCTCAGCGCCATGCTTACCGTTTATATATGGCAGTCGACCAAAATGGTCGAAGTCAAGCTGCGCATCAAAAACATCGAGAAAGACATCAACAATCTTGAAAATGCGAATGCCGATCAGCGTGCCGAGATTTCCAAACTGCAATCTCTGACCCGCATCGAAACCGTCGCCAAAAACGAGCTCGGAATGGTTGTTCCGCGTCGCATCATCTATATTGCCATGCCGGAAAAGTGGTTAAAAAAGAATGAGTAACCAGACCCCGTTTCATCAGTCAGTTCTTGTCGATGCAGTGGTCAGGTATGCCATGCCCGAAACCGGCCGCATTTTTGTCGATGGCACCTTCGGTCTTGGCGGGCATACCCGTGCAGTTCTTGCCAGTTACCCTACCATCACCAGAGTTATCGGCATTGACCGCGACGCTGAAATTCTCAAATATTCATGCAGGACACTCGACGATCAACGCATCAACCGTTTCCAGGCCAGCGCCTCCGACCTGCCTGAGATCCTCAGCAGATGTGATCTCAAAGGTGCCGATGGGATTCTGCTCGATCTCGGAGTTTCTTCATGGCAGCTTGACAATGCTGACCGCGGGTTTTCTTTCACACGCCCGGGCCCTCTCGACATGCGAATGAACAATACCGAGGGCGCTACCGCTGCCGATCTCGTCAATCAACTCGAACGCGATGAGCTGACCCGGATATTTTTTCAATATGGCGAAGAAAAATTCAGCCGCAGAATTGCCGATGCAATTGTCAGGCAAAGAGCCACGACACCGTTCTCTACTACCGATCAGCTGGCAAAGACCATAACCGAAGCCATGCCGGCGGCCAGCCGATATCAGAGCCAGATTCATCCGGCAACCAGGGTCTTCCAGGCTTTGCGCATCGCAGTAAACCACGAGCTTGAAGAGATTGAAAGATTTTTGAGTATCGTTCTGACCTGCCTCAATCCTGGCGGGCATCTGACGATCATTTCGTTTCACTCACTCGAAGACCGGCTGATCAAGACCTTTATGCAGAAATACCAGAAAGGCTGCGAATGCCCGCCAAGATTTCCAGTCTGCGTCTGTGGCAAAAAGCCGCAACTTAAGCTGTTAACCAGCAAAGCCATTTTTGCGGACGAAGAAGAGACCGCCGCCAATCCGAGGGCGCGATCGGCAAGACTGAGAGCAGCAGTTAAAATCAGCACCGGAGAAAATGAAAAATGAGCGTAAGAGCCATGCAGCCAAGAACCATGCGGGCGTTAGCTCTTCTGGCACTGTCAGCACTGATGACAGGCATTTTCATCATGAGGCTGGTTCAGCTTCAGGTTGTTCAATATAACCAGTGGGCGCAGAGATCCACAAAAAACCATGTCAGCAAACGCGTTCTCGACATGAAGCGTGGCAACATCTACGACCGGCGTGGTGATGAACTGGCTATCTCGGTCGACACCTACACGGTTTTCCTCTATACACGCGAGGTAAAATCTTTGTCCGAAGCGGCCAATGCTCTGGCAACAGTTCTGCCGATGAGCCGCGAGGAAATCATCGCCAAAGTCGGTGATCGCTCAGGCTACATTCAGATATATAAAGAACTTGAACCAAATCTGGCGATGAAGCTTCAGAAACTCAATATTCCAGGGGTCAATCTCGAGAATCATTATCGCCGTTACTACCCGCAGAAATCGCTCGCTTCAAACCTGATTGGCTTTACCGGGGCCGAGCAGCAGGGCCTAGAAGGCCTCGAAAAACTTTTTGACAAAACCCTGCGCGGTTACCCAGGCCTGGCGGTTCAGGAAGACATAAGCCTCAGCGAGAGTGGCCCGGCACAGATGCGTGTAATAACGCCACCCATGGGTGGCAGCAATATCAATCTCACCATCGATTCATTCATTCAGCACGTCATTGAGTCTGAGCTGGCAAAGCTGGTTGAACAATATGAACCCATCGATGCCACCGCCATCGTCATGGACCCGCACACTGGTGAGATCCTTGGCATGGGTTGTCTGCCCAACTATGACCTGAACAATTTTGGCGAGGCAAAACCAGATACCAGGCGCAACCGGCCGGCAACCGACTTTTTCGAACCTGGCTCGTGTATCAAGATTCTGGCTGTGGCCAGCGCCATCGAAAACGGCAAGGCTGACCGTAACACCCGTTTTTACTGCCGAGGTTATGGTGAAATGCCTGGTCGCCGCGTTCGCTGTCACGGAGCTCACGGTCTGGTAGATACCGATAAAGCCATAGCTGAGTCATGTAACGCTGCAATGATGCAGATTTCGCAGATGCTGGAGCCTTCAATGCTTTATCGTACATATAAAAAATTTGGCTTCGGTGATCCAACCGGTGCCGAAGTCGTCGCCGAAAGCAACGGTATTTTCAGGGCACCTTCGAGATGGTCTGCTTTCTCACCCTCCTCGCTCAGCATCGGCCAGGAAATGACCGTTACCGGCCTGCAGCTGGTTCAGGCTTATTCAGCCATTGCCAATGGCGGTAATCTGATCAAACCGAGACTGATAAAACGCATAACATCTCCCGACAGCGAAATCCGCGAAGATTTTGGGCCAGAGATTGTCAGGCGCGCCATTTCGCCCGAACTTGCCAGAAGTCTGCGCCGCATGCTCATGGGAGTCGTTGAAGGCGGCACCGGTAAAATGGCAATGCTTGAAGACTATACCGCCGGCGGCAAAACCAGTACCGCTCAGAAAGCCAACCCGCGCGGCGGCTATTTCAACGAGAAGGTTGTCGTCTCATTTATTGGCATGATACCGGCAATGGACCCGAAAATCGTGTTGCTGGTAGCGGTTAACGAACCCAAGGGTGACGAGAAAACCCTTTTCGGCGGCAAAGTCACGGCCCCGGCTTTCGCAAGAATTGCCGACCGGGTTCTCAAGCATCTCAAAGTACCGCCTGACCGGTCGCTAACCCCTGAAGCGCGTGAAGAGCAACTGCTGAAAAACAATAAAATCACCGTAAAACAGGAAATAATCAAGCTGCCGAACCTGATCTCACAGGCCCATGCCAGTGTCGCCTCGGCGTCTGTTTCAGCCTCCGACACCTGCGAGCTGGTGCCAGATCTGCGCGGCAAATCTCTCAAGGCCGCGATTCAAACAATCAACCGCCGCGAGCTGAAGGCCATTTTCGAAGGCAATGGAGTGGTAATTGCCCAGCAGCCGCCGCCCGGGCGCCCTCTTCCCGGCAGCAGAATTCTCAGGGTTAAATTATCGCCAGACTTTATTGAATAACCTGTTTTAATCAGCAGAAAAACCTGATAAAATCCAATGCTCTGAAAAAAAATCAAGACTCTCCGGAGCCAGAAACATGAAAACGTTACGCAGCATTTTACCGACCAACATTGTCTCCACCACAGGTGTTCTCGACATCGAAATCACCGGGATCGCTTTCGATTCAAGAAGAGTAAGCAAGGGCAACCTCTTTGTTGCACTGCCCGGGCAGCACATTGATGGCTGCGCCTTTATTTTCGATGCTCTCGAGCGTGGTGCTGCTGCGATAATGATTGAAGGCACAAGAAAGAATATCGAGGTTCCGGTAATCAAGGTAAGCAATGCTCGCCAGGCGCTCTCAGAAGTCTCGGCAAAATATTACGACAATCCTTCAGAACGACTGAAACTGCTTGGCATCACCGGAACCAAAGGTAAAACCACGATCACCTACCTGATTCAGAGCGTTCTCAAAAAGGCTTTCGGTCATGCCTTCAGAATTGGCACGGTAGAATACGACATGGAATACGAAAAAATTCCGGCAAGCAACACCACTCCCGAATCGCAGATTCTGCAGTCACTGATGAGTCAGGCGCTGCAAAACGGCATTAAACAAGGGGTTCTAGAAGTCAGTTCGCATGCGCTCAAAACCTGGCGGGTCGAACACCTGAATTTTGTCGTTGCCGGATTTACCAATCTTTCGCTCGAGCACACAGAATTTCACCCCGACATGAATGATTATTTCAGCGCCAAAAAGCGCTTCTTCACCGAGATAGCCAGCAGCGGCAAAACCTGCATAATCGGCATCGACAATGAATACGGGCAGCGCATGGCACTCGAATGCCGTGCGGTTGGCCTCGATGTGCAGACAGTTTCGGTGCATGACCACAGCGCTGATTTCTACTGCGAGAATCTTAAAATGACAGGCAGCAGCAGCGACTTTTTCATCTGCAATGGCAATGAAAAGCACCCCTGCAATACCCACCTGCCTGGTGAATACAATGTATTCAACGCTTTGATGGCTGCAGCCATGACCCGGGCGATCGGAGCCGACTGGAATTCTGTCTGTACTGGTCTCCATTCGGTCAAAAACGTACCCGGACGCCTTGAATCAATTGCAAACGAGCAGGGCGTCAACGTGATTGTCGACTACGCCCACAGCCCAGATGCCCTTGAAAACGTTCTCAAAACCGTTAAACCCCTGACCCGCAAAAAAGTCATCACCGTATTTGGCTGCGGCGGCAACCGCTCACACGAGAAGCGCCCGGTTATGGGCAAAGTCGCGCTGCGCCATTCTGATGTCGTTATCATTACCAGCGACAATCCGAGAAAAGAAGAACCAGAAGTCATAATTGAAGAAATTATGGCCGGAATCAAGACTGAAGCGCCAGATAGCAACAAAACCGTCTTACAGGAACTAGACCGCAGGGCCGCTATTTTCAAGGCACTGAAAATGGCCGAAGCTGGCGACACGGTCGTGATTGCCGGAAAGGGCCACGAAACCGGGCAGTATTTCGCCGACCGCACGATTCCATTCGATGACCGCGAAGTCGCCCGCAGTTTTTTCAGGAAAAACGAAGATGAAAACTGAACTGCAGCTCATTGCCGAAAAATGCAAAGGCAAAATCGTAAGACCCGCTTCCGCAGAAGTTAATGGCATCAGCATCGATACCCGCACCCTCAAACCCGGCAATCTTTATGTGGCCCTGAAAGGTGAAACACACGACGGGCACGCTTTTGTCGGCGCGGCTGCAAAAGCCGGTGCCGCTGCGATTCTAGTTTCGAGCCTTCCAGAAAACGATATTCCTGCTTCAACCGGCATCATTCAGGTTTCAGATACCCTGGCAGCACTGCAGGCAATTGCCGCCGCCAGACGCAATGAGCTGAATTCCTTCTTTATCGGGGTAACCGGCAGCAATGGCAAGACCACTACCAGATCGATGGTCCACCATATTCTGTCTGAAGACCATATCTGCAGCACAACCAGCGGCAATCTCAACAACCACATCGGCCTGCCGCTTACGATAATGGCCATTGCCGAAAACAGCCAGTACAGCGTTCTCGAAATGGGCATGAACCACAGTGGCGAGATTCGCGAACTCTGCCGTATCGCGCGACCTGATGCGGCAATGATCAGCAATATTGGCCCGGCTCACATTGGCATTCTCGGCAGCCTCGAGAATATCGCCCGCGCCAAGGCCGAAATTCTCGAACTGCTCGACGCCGGAAAAACTGCAGTAGTTCCGGGCGACACCGAGTTCACCAAAATTTTCCGGGCAGCCGGCAAGGGAAAACTAGTCACCTTTGGTGAAAAGCCCGAAAATGATTACCACATAACTGACCTGTGTATGCTGGCCGACGCGGTTGCCTTTAAACTGCAGACCCCGGCCGGAACCAGAGAATGCCGCCTGAACTTAGCTGGCCGCCACAATGCCTTCAATGCTGCCGCGGCACTGACTCTCTGCCATCAGCTTGGCTGCAATCTCGACCGCGCAATCGCGAGAATTGCCACCTTTACACCGGTTGGCGCCCGCATGGAACGTGTACAGATTGACGGGCTCACCGTGCTGCTCGATTGTTACAATGCCAATCCCGGCTCGATGCAGGAAGCTCTGCGTTACCTGGCAATCTGTTCTTCGCCGCGAATCGCAGTTCTCGGCGACATGCGCGAACTTGGCGAACTCTCAGAATCGCTGCACCGGCAGCTCGGAGTTCAGGCGGCAGAAGCTGCCCCCGATCTGCTTGTATGCGTCGGCAGTGATGCCGCACATATTGCCAGCGCCGCCCGTGAAAAGGGGCTGGCTGAAGCGCGCGTAATATCGCTAAATTCTGGCGATGCTGCTGCCGAATTACTGAGAGAAAGACTGCAGAAGGGTTCAACAGTTCTTTTCAAGGCCAGCCGGGGCATGCACTTCGAAAAAATAGTGCAGAAGCTCTGGCCACAGCTGGGCAAAGATCTGCACTGAACCTCTATTTCAGGAGGCCCCTAATTGTTCAGCTCGGTTTTTGAGCCTTTGTCGATTCGCATCATTTTTTCAATCGTAACTTCTTTTCTGCTGGCAATGATCATTGGCCCCAGGGTCATCTTCAACCTGAAGAACCGACAGATTGGCCAGACGGTTCGCGAAGAAGGGGTCAAGGAGCACCTTAAAAAAACCGGTGTTCCAACCATGGGCGGCATCATTATCCTGATTCCGTTTATGATAACCAGCCTTCTCTGGACAAAAATCAACGCGTTCGTAGTCATTTCGCTTCTGGTTACCGCCGGCATGGGCCTTATCGGCTTTTTTGACGATATCACCAAGGTTGTCAGAGCCAGATCGCTGGGGCTGACACCGCGCCAGAAACTTGCCGGGCAGATTTTTACCGGACTCGCTGCGGCACTTGCCATCAATTATTACCCCGGCCTGAAGTTTGAACTGGCCAATGCTGCCGGCAGCATCGAAATTGCGCCAACTGCAACCCAGATGCCTATTTTTGGAGCCCTTGACCTTGGCTGGCTTTATATTCCATTTGCAGTAGCGGTAATTGTCGGTGCCTCGAACGCCGTGAACCTGACCGATGGCCTCGATGGTCTTGCTGCCGGCAGTATGATCGTCGCCACCACGCCATTTCTTATTTTTGCCTACGTCTGCGGGCACCTGATTTTTGCCAGGCATCTTGGTGTAGCCTACATAACCGGGGTTGGCGAACTCGCCGTCATATGCGCCGCCCTTATCGGTGGCAGTTTCGGCTTTCTCTGGCACAACGCACACCCGGCAGCCGTATTCATGGGCGATACCGGCTCACTGGCTCTCGGCGGAGCACTTGGCGCCATCGCTCTCTGCAGCAAAACCGAAGTTTTCCTTGCCATTGTCGGCGGTATTTTTGTGATTGAAGCGCTGTCGGTAATTCTTCAGGTCAGCTACTTTAAAATCACCAAAGGCAAGCGCATTTTTAAAATGAGCCCGATCCATCATCATTTCGAACTTTGTGGCTGGCCAGAAGAAAAGGTGGTCATCAGATTCTGGATCATGGGAATCATGCTGGCCATGGTCGGTCTGACGCTCTTTGCCGCGAGACTCGTCGCAGTCTGAAATCGCCCATAAAAAAAGCTCCCCGGCTTAAGGAGCCGGGGCAAAGCAATTGGGATGTTATGAACAAAACAACTAATCAGCGATAGTAAATAGAGAGCTGAATGTCGGTCATGCGAATGTCAACGATGTCGAGGTTACGGCTGGCCAGGAAATAGATGCTGCTTGGATTACTTCTGATGAGCTCGGTAACGTCAACATTATAAGTATTGCCCGGGTCAGGAATAGCACTGAAGTCACCAAGGAAGTTGCCGCTGCTGACGCTGTTGCCGACCCACCAGCCGCCCATATCGGTCACGGCACTTACCTGCTGAGTCGAAGCCAGGAAGTTCTGACATCTGGCCGACCCACCGTAGGCATGGTAGC
>CAZFUG010000004.1:0-1310 GCA_964522035.1 uncultured bacterium | reverse complement strand
CGACTTCAGCAAATTCGCCGTTGGCGTCGGCAAGCGGGTAGAACTGAGAGAACCAGCCAGTATTACCCACAGAACTGTGAATTACAGTGGGATTGAGCTGCACGTCTACAGAAGCGACCTGGCCAGCACTGACTTCAAGCGGGAACGAGTAATCGAGATAATCTGAATGACTGGCTCTAAGATTATAGGAACCTGCGGGAACGCCTGTGAAAGAGAAGGCACCGTTGCTGTCAGTGAGGGCTGAGAAAGCAGTTCCGTCAAGAGATACAGAAACACCGGCAAGTTTTGCAGCATTGACAAAGCTCAGAACATTACCTGCAACATCACCATCAGTAACTTCATCAACAGGAACAGCTATCAACTCAGAACTGATTTTAACCACGGGTATCAGCATGAAAAAGGGTTTTTTGCCAATGTGCCATTTTACCATGCGGTGGAGAAATTTTACCTTCAGGCTGGTGGAATAACCGTCTTTAAGTTCAAATTTACCGACAAAGCGAATCTTTTTTGAAGGAACAAGAACTGGGTAAGTTACTCCGTCAACAACTATTTCAGCATTTTTTACCGAGAATTCCATGTAGTTGTAGACGCCCTGAGAGAGCTCCTGGTCGGCGAGAATTTCTGAAAGAGCCGCGGCCGAAAGTAACGGAACCTTCTGAGCCGGCATGGAAATATTGGTTTTAGTGCCAACTACAGACTTGACCATCATCTTCTCAAAGGTTATAAGTATATTGTCTGTCACATCGGCAGACATCAGCGAAATGCGCAGGCGGGAAGCCGCTTTTCTGATTCCGTCCTTGAGGTTATGACCAACCGAATGGGAGCACTTGGCAAAAGTGTATTTGCGTTCTGCCGGCTTGGTATATGAGCTGGCCATAATCATGGGCTTCACTGAACTCAAAGCCTGCGCCGTCTGCTGAGAGTTAGCAACTGAAGTATCGCCCACAGGGTTTTTCGACCCGGACATGAAGAAACAGCCGGTAAGAAGGGGCATTAACAGACCTATGGTTAAGGCCAGTATGATTTTCCGGTTCATAATATTCCTCCTGTCAGGTCAAAAAAATAGAACGGCGCTATAGTAAAGGCAAGCAAATTTTGTACCCGAAATTTCACACACATGGCGTAAATCCGGTTAAAACAGGCCACAAAACAGGTCTGACCAGAAATTCAGGCAATACTGGAAGCCATGACAGCGCCAAACTCCTAAGGAATTTTTCCCTGGCCATGTTTTTTCTTCTGGGGATTTTTTACCCTAATTATCTCTATGTGGTGCAGGAGTTTCCCGCATCTGTCACAATGGGACTAAACCC
>CAZFUG010000003.1:61783-63815 GCA_964522035.1 uncultured bacterium | reverse complement strand
GGTTCAGCTTGTCGAGATTTATGCGCACGAGTGCCGCCATTGCTTCATCGGCCCAGACGTTGCGGTTTCCGAACTTTGCCAGAAATTCTTCGTAGCCGGCGGCGGCCTCTTCGTAGCGGTTCAGGCGGCGGTCGAGAATCCAGGCCATGCGGTATCTGACCGAATCGATAAAGCGGTAGTCGGGGTATTTCTCGGTAAGGTGCCTGAAGGTTTCCCAGGCGGCGGCCGGTTCAAGAAAGGTGCGCAGCTGAATCTCGGCGCGATAATACAGTATCAGCGCCGGTCTGAAAAAGGTTATCCAGGCCCCGGCGGCAAAGGCGACTATAATCATGACCAGTAGAGCCATGCGATTCAATTTTGTTGCCTGCCAGCGTCTGGCTTTGATCTGTTCGCTGTCGTTGCGGGCCTGCTCGAGGGCTTCGCCGAGTTCTTCTCTGATGTTGCCGCTGAGGGGGTTGATGCTGGCATTGATTGCCTGCAGATGATTCTGGGGAATTTCCATTATCCATTTCAGAACTCTTATCATGGAAAAAGTGAACTGCAGTGCCACAAAAAACATCATCGCCGCAAAACTCGCTGAAAAGAACGAGGTGGTGTCCTGGCCGGTCAGACCGAGCCAGTCGCTCCAGAATCCACGCCCCAGCAGCCGGTTTGACAGAATCAGAAAGAGCCACGAACTGAGAGTGATCAGCAGCATCGTCATCGTCGGATAAAACCAGAGAATTACAGTCGGGTAATTGATCTTGAGATATCTGGCAACGCGGTCGGTAACGAATCCGGCGACGTGGCAGGCGGTGGCGAGATAAAAGAGAAATGCCAGCGTCATGGCTGCCGGGCCTGGCAGCTGCAGCAGAAGTTTCTGCGAATTCGCAAGCAGCATGGCGATGAATACCGCCGCCGCTGACGGCAGCAGCCACTTGAGGCGCAATTCAAAAATACTGGCAACCGGCATGAATTCTTCGTGCATACCTAAGAATATAGCAGATAACAATTTTTGCGTGCAAAAAACTCATTTTTTTCGATTTTTCTGTCGATAAAGGAACTGGAGCATTCCAATTCTCAAGGAAAAATAAACAAAGAATGAGGCAAACAAAGAATATAAGCAGATTTTCCCTGTTTAGAGGGTTTCTGGCGACACTTTTGTGCCTGCTGTTTCCGCTCGTCGCTTTTGCCCAGTCTGCAGCATTTCAAGATCTGCCGAAAGACCACTGGGCTTATTCCGACGTCGATTTCCTCATCAGCCAGGGCTATATGGAAGGTTACCCTGACGGCACGTTCAAGGGCCGCAAAGTAACCACCAGATACGATGTTGCCCTCATTCTTGCGCGCATTCTCAAGCGCATGGAAGAAAAGAAAGCCACCATCGATGCTGCCAGCGAAGAAGAGCGGGCAGCTCTTTCGCGTCTTACCAAAGAATTCAGAGACGAGCTCGGTCTGCTCGACGTGCGTGTCGATTCACTTGAACGCCGCATGGTTGACAATGAAAACAAGGTTAAAGACCTCGAAAACATGATTCCCAAAATGAAGGTCACCGGTTTTTATCGAGGCCGCGGGCAGTATATCATCGAACCCGAAACTGTTGGTCGTGACGAGGCCGGTAATGAGAAGTCATTTGTCGACCCTGGTCTTGTAAGTTTTTACCAGCAGCTTTATCTCAAATTTACCGGCAAGCCTTTTGGCGACAAGATCGAGACTTTCTACGAACTGCTCGGCTACATTTCTGGCCGCACCTGGAACCAGGCTGTCTACAACAATGCCGGTAACTCAGGCCAGAACCCGTTTGACAATGTCGATGACTATGTCAGATACATTCAGAACGACAACTATGTCCGCTCGAACAAACTGCACCTGATCAGCAAAGCCAAGTCGATGAAGGTCAGGGTGTTTGCCGGCGAATCGGTTACCGGTCTCGATAACCCGATGAACCTTATTACTGAAGATACAGATGTCGTTCAGCCCTATCAGGGTGTTGAAGTTTCCGGTTCTGAAAGTGGTGTTTCCTATCAGGGCTCGGCCCTTAAAAGTGACCTGA
>CAZFUG010000003.1:46867-61773 GCA_964522035.1 uncultured bacterium | reverse complement strand
ACAAGTAATCAGATTGCCGATGCGAGGGTTAATGAAATTATAATAGGTGCAGGTTACAGGTTCGATGAAGTTGCGATTGTGCTTAAAACTCTCGGAGGAGGGCAGAAGGCACTGAAGAGCGATCTCAACCGTGGCTACAGCGATACGACCAATATGGTTACCGGCCGCGCCGTCTGGAAACTGCCCGAAAAATTCAGCGAAGACACCTTTTCGATCGGCACAACCTATGCCGAAAAGATTTTTGATTACAAAACCCGCGGTAATTCAAACACAACCCGTGGTATCGACCTCAACTACTCAACCGAACGGGCCGGCAAAATTACCGGTACCGCTGAATTTCTCACATCAAATGCCTACCTGACCGATACCGTTGACGATAAAAAACGCAATCTCGGCGATGAGGGCTCACGCTTCGATATCAGCGTGCAGAACGGCGGCTTTACCGGCACTGTCAAACACTATGACTTCGGTCGCCATTTCCGCGCCATGATGGCCCCTGTCTGGGCTTATGATGTCGGTGATACCGACGATTACCCCAACAATCTCGATGTCGACAGCAACTACGGCCGCCCCAACTTCGAAGGGGAAAAGCTGACCCGCTTCTCGGTCAACTACGACTTCGGCAACAAGCTGCTGGCCATGGCGAACAACCTCTCGGTCGAAGCCACCTACCTTTCGAAAACCTGGGAAGTTGACCCGAACAAGGCTTATGATACCGACGGTTATTCTGGTCGCAAGTTTACCTTTCAGCTGCTTTCAGACTTTACCGACAGCACGACTCTTAAATACGACTTCGCCCAGAAGTGGGATGCCCTTAAAGATGAACAGGGCTGGATCTCCAACGCGGTTGAATTGAACCTGAAGCTCAGTGATTCTGTCAGCTCGAAGGGCAAGATGTTCGTGCTCGGTGATCCTGACGATATTTTCGAACAGGATGGCGAAACTTACGAATACAACGAGCGCGTCGGCTACTTTGAAGTCAACTCTGATATCAACCCGCGCGTCTTCGTTAAAGGCAGTGTCGAGCACCAGGTTCGCTGGGTCAGCTCACCCAAGGAAAACACCAGGGTCGATTATATCGGCGAAGCTACCTATAACCTGACCTCAACCACGAGCCTGACCGGTGGTGTTCAGCATGTCGATTATGTCGACAGCTTCGATGACGGCAAATCGAGCCTTGCAAATGCCATTCTGGCAGAGCTCAAGAAGAATTTCACCAACAAGTTCAGGGGCCGCGCCTTCTATTCACGCGGTATTATCGACTTCAAAGACGGCATGACCGACAGTCTTGACCGCGAAAATATTTATGGCGAGCTGATTTATGACGTGAACAAAGACGCCACGATTTCGTTCAAGTTCGGTTACGACTACCCGTATGAATGGCGCTGGGCGGTCAGCAGCACCGACAATGGCAGAGATAACGTAGACATACATACACAGAAGATGTTCATCTTCGAGGCAAAATCAAATTTCTAGGATTGGCAGACATGAAAAAGAGACTAATGGCGCTGTTTCTGACGTTGCTTGCTCTGGTCACGACCGGCTGCATTCAGGAAGCTCTGGTTATTCCGGTCGCCACCGTTACCGGTAAGGTCGTTGTTCCCTCCGGCAAATTATCGACCGGGGTTAAGATTACTGTGGCCGGCGAACCTTCATTGAGCGCCTATGCCAACGACAAGGGACAGTATACGATCGAATTCCGCAGATCCGGCCGATTTCTGCTGGTGGCCCGCGGTATGGATTTCGATGTTAACTACGTCTGGGTTGACGCCCTTTCTGAGCAGACAGTCAGCGCCCCTGACCTTAAACTCGACGAGAAACTTGTCGGTGAAGCTCTCTGGGTCGCCTCGATCGTAGACTTTCCGGATGCGACCGGTTTTGCTGTCAAGTCGATTACTCCGACCTGGAGCCAGGCAACCGAAAAGATGTATGATGACGGCACGCATGGCGACAAACTTGCCAACGACGGCATCTTCACTCTGCGCCTGACCAATCTCAAGACCGGCTCGCAGCAGTATTCTCTCGACTACACTCTTGAGGGCGAAGAAAAACCGAAGAACGCGAAAGACCCGCATCGTGAAGCAGATCTGAGCGGCAACTCGATGATCTACATTCCAGAATCAACGGTTAAGCTTGCCCGCGGCAGAGTTACCAGCGATCTGGTCGGTGTTAACTACTCAGAAGTTACTCTCGCTACCAAGAAGGGTTCGAGAACGATGCAGCTCGACAGCGATGGCGGTTACAGCTTCGCCATGGAAGGTAACGGTCGCGAATATCTGGTATTCAGAAGTCAGAATTATCACATCAGAGCTATACCGGTTGATCTGTCGACTGTGACGCTTCTTGAAGTGCCGGTTACAACAATTTCTTCGAAAAAGAGCGGCGAAATCAAGATGATGCTTGTGGCCTCGGACTTTGCCGAAGTGGTTAACCCGACGGTCGTCGGTGATTTCACTAACTGGCAGCCGCAGAAGCTCTATGACGACGCCACCAACGGCGACGAAGTTGCCGGTGACGGTGTTTATACCAGACTGTTTACCGGCGTAAGCACTGCAAGTTCTTATCAGAAATACGCTTTCAACATCACCGCGACCAACCAGGTCAAAGACCCGTATCAGGAATCCGGTGACGAGAAGTATTCGATCATCAGGGTGAAGTGATGAGAAAAACAGTTAAAAAACTCGGCATGGTTCTCGCCTGCTGCGCCTCGCTGCTTGGCTTTACAGCGCCCGCCGGTGCCCAGAATAAGGTGAACTATTATTACGAAACCGGTTCATGGCTCGATATTCAGGATAATATCGGTGACGACAAAGGCCCCGGCTATTATCTCTACCCGAGTGACAAACGCATGCGCCGCGGCACTTTCGACATCAAGCGTTTCACGGTTTATGAAGAAGGCCAGGTCGTGGTTTTTGAGATTCAGATGCGCAACTACATCATGCGCGAATGGCCCGACACGAGAAAAAGCGAAGACCAGGGTTTCGTCGCCAATCTCTGGGATATCTACATCGACATCGACGGCATCGAAAATTCTGGTTACAAACAAGGTTTGCCCGGCCGTGACGTAACCTTTGCCGACAACAAGGGCTGGGAAAAGATGATTCTGGTTTCGCCGCTCGGTGAATACGAACTTTACGACATTCTGCGCAACAAGACCGACGAACTTGAATTTCAGAATCAGATCAACGACATCATTTACCCCGATTAAGTAAAAATTCAGAGTGATCTGGCGATCGTAAAGATTTCGAAACTCAAGCTGCCAAAAATTTCCGACAAATCAGGTTTTCAGTGCTTTTCGATGGGCTTCAAAAAGATCGTTTCGCCGAATCGCCTGCTTAACCGTGACGTCAGGGCCTTTGCCACATACGATGACTTTGGTGGCGGCCACGATACCTACGGTGATCCGCCGATCATGGACATGGTTGTGCCTGAGGGTGATGATCAGTATGCCTTATTGCGCAATTACAGGTCAGAACCTTACCGCGATGACATTACCTATGCGGCAGTACCATTTATTTACAAAAACGGTCTGCGCCAGAGCCCGGCCATGGCGAACCCGCCGGTCAAAGACCCGGCAATGCCTGATGCAGACACTGCGATTGTGCCGTCTCAGGCTCCGGTAATCAAAGCCCCGGCAGCGACCGGTGCTCCGGTTTATAAAAACGGGCCGGTGGTCACTCAGCCGGTCTTCAGACAGCTGAATCAGCCGGCTCCGACTATCAGCAGACCGGCGCCGGCTAAACCGACAACCGGTACAGCAGGCGGCAGCGGTGGCTTTGTTCCCCTTAAGCCGGTCAGCTCGGATGAAGGGTTCAAGCCTTTGCCCAAAGCGCCAGATGGATTTATACCAGTCAAAAAAACAAAATGAAAAATCGACAGACAACGAAAAGATGTATTGTTCGCTCAGGTTTTACTGAATTAATGACGATTAAGATTGAAGCACCCGAATTAGAAAGCTCAAGGAGGCCCCGCAGATGAAACGACAGAAATTCCCACGAATGGCAGGTCTGCTGCTGTTGTTCACCATTTTTTTTGTCGCTTCTACCACTGAAGTTTCTGCTCAGTCAGCACGTTCAAGGGGCATGGGTGGTGCTTTCATTGGTCTGTCTGACGACGAATCGGCAACTTTCTACAACCCCGCCGGTTTGAGCCAGATTCAGGGCCGTGAAGCTTCTATTCAGGCCAAAGTGAATGAGCGCGACATCTATGACTGGACAAGCATGGCTTTTACCGGTCATATTTACGAAGATAACGTCGAAAGCAAGTTTTCGATCACCGACTATCTCGAACACAATATTCTCGAAGAGCCCGTTCCCCGGCGCCCGAAATACAGCTATGGTGTTGCTTACACCGAAGATCACCGCTCTATCGAATTCGGCAACCTGGTTGGCGGTGAATACCAGGGCGTTAAACGTGGTGTAAAAGATCTGCAGCTTGCCTTCGGCACCAGATTTCCGATTGCCCGCCGCATGCTTGCACGCGAACAGCTTTATGGCGGTATCAAATTGAGAATGCTCAATGTTGACCGTTACATCAAAAGCCTTATGCAGCACAGCAAAAGAGACATTTTCTCGCTGGGCTTCGGTCTGATGTATCATTACAACGATCGCCTGACCGGCGGTATGACTGTAGACAACCTGATCGAAGACATCAGAGGCGCCAATACCAACAAGAACGGTGTAACCCTCAACTTCGGCACTGCCTACAAAATCACCAAAGGTACTACCGTGGCTGCCGATGCCCTCAATATCACCAACGCTTCGAAAGCCAACGATCAGCAATACCGCATCGGCGTCGAAAAGAAGTTTATCGAAAACGATCTGACTATGCGTATCGGTGCTTTGAACGGCACTCTTACTCTTGGCTTCGGCATGAACGTTCTGCCCCATATCAGAGTCGACTACTCTTTCTACGATGGCGAAGTCGTCAGTGAACACCACGTCGGAGCACATGTGACCTTTGACTGAGAGGAGATTCCGTTCAATGAAATTCCTGGCAAAGGCCATTCTGGTAATTGTTTGCATGTTCTCCGCCTGCAGTCTGCGGGCGGAGAATTTTGTCGATTCACAGGCTTTGCTGCAGCAGAAACTTGAAGTGTTCGGCCTGGCCGGCACCCCATGGGAAAGCGAAGCTTCGTATGACGAAGAACGTTCGCGCGCCTGGATGGACGCATTGCACCATGCCTACGAGCGCATTCTTGCTTTGCCTCTGATGGAGGGGAAACAGGTAGCGCATGTTCTGCAGGAAAATGCGGCTCTGAAAGAGCGCCTTGGCCTGGTGCTGATGTCGGCGCCCAAAACCTTTTTTCAGCCCGATATTTCGGGAATGGTGCGCTGCCGTGTCGACGTGCCACTGACCGGCAAGATCAGCCTGCGCTCGGCTCTGTATCTTGCGGCATTGCGGCCGCAGTCGATGCAGCCGACCAGTTTTCTTGCCTCCTGGACTGCTGGCGTAAAGGTCGATGAAAAGGTGCCCGCGCCAAAATTCAACCGTGTCGTTATTGATGCCCGGGCGTTCAATTTTGAACCTTCGCTTTTTCCGCGCTTTTTCGATGCCTCAGGCATGTTGATCTTTCAGGAAGCGATGATTCCGCAGAGCGAAAGGTTCAGTCGCCCGGCGGTACGTTTTGTCACTGATATCAAAGCTGCCCGTGCCGGTCTGCCCGAAGATGAGACATTCACGCTTGCTGCCCATGTCAACGAGCTTTACAGCCGTGATATCGTCGTCGAGCAGTCTGATCTCGAAGTATTTGCCAGATTCTGTCGCGATATGGTACAGACTCCGTTGCGCCAGCGTGAAATTGTAATTGTGTTTGATTCTGACCGGCTGCGCAAAGCCGGTCGATTGAAAAAATCTGAAAAAAAGGCTGAAACTTCAGCCGAATCAACGAAAAAGCAGGAGGCTAAACCATGAAAATCAGTCGCATTATCGCCATGATTCTGCTGTTGTGTTGTCTGAGCACAATGCTGCCGGCAGCAGAAGTCGACCGTGACCTCGATAAGAGAATCAGCCGTATCGAACGCTATATTTACGGTGACGAACAGGCCGCCGAAACGGCCGACCGGCTGCGGCAGATCGAAGAAGATTTGTTTGGCCGCTCAACCGGGCAGACTGATTCCGAAAAGTCGCGTTATCTGCACGATTTCATTTTTAAAGGTTCTTCCAGCAATCTGTCTCTCGATATGAAGCTCAGTTTTCTCGAATGGAAACTCTTCAACAAGACCGGTGAAGGCACCCTTGAAGCCCGTCTGGCCGAAATCGACAAAAAAGTTATCGGCAACGTATCGATGGAACCCATGGCTTTCAGGCTTGAACAGCTGGTGCACCTGACCATCGAGCGCGGCCTGATCTCGTTGCATACGGTGACAATTCCCGCCGGCACCGAAATTCGCCTGCGCATGAAAAAAGATCTGTCGAGCCGGACCGCAACCAAGGGCGATACGATCCCGATGGTCGTTGCCGATGACCTGTTCATCAACGGCAATGTTCTGGTAATGACAAAGGGCGGCATTGTTACAGCCGAGGTCAAGAACGTCAGACGTGGCGGCCGCTTCGGCAGAACCGGCTACGTGAATCTCGATGTGAGAAACATCGAAAGCATGGATGCCTCACTGCTGTCGATCAAGATCGAAGATGCCGGATCAAAATTTGATAAACGCAAGATTGGCATGGCTGCCGGGGCTTCGACGCTCGGTTATCTGGTGCTTGGCCCGATCGGTCTTGCCGGCGGCGCTTTTATCAAGGGCGGTGAAGTCGAAGTGCCCGCTGGCACCGAAATCAGTGTCGTCACTACTGAAGATCGCAAAGTTACCGGGGTTCTTGTGCCAAGACGCTGATAAAATCAGCTTTAACAACACTGTGTAAAAAGCTGCTCCGCGCTACGCGGGGCAGCTTTTTTTGGGGCCATTTTATTGATACTGCAAATCGAAAATCGAGTTGTTTTCAATACAGGGTTTCGATTTGTGGAGATTTGTCGATGCAGGGCAATCGCATTAAACTCCTTGATTCCGGGTTTATGCCCGGAATCTTGTTCTATCAGCATATGAGCATTTTAGTGTGATTGTCATGATTGCCGGTGAGGCACTTTTTCTTTGTTTTTATATATAAGAAAAAAGGGGTCGGCTTTTGAGGGCCGACCCCGGGGGAGAGATCTCCCGGTCGACTGGCTGGTTAAACCAGCCGACCGTCGCCTTGCGGCGCTATTCCTAACCAACCATATAGGTCGAGGTAGAACGCTCTGCCGGCAGCAAGTTCTGTACCCGCAGTCTGCCTCGCAAATCTTCCCCCGGGGTCGTTTTTTTCAGTTTCTCATTTGTCGATTCAGATATTTATGTGGTTCTGGCTGATTTAGCGAATCAGCGGTTCAAGACAAGCTGTCGCGCCTTTAAAAATGGCTAAAAGAAAAAAACGGCTCGATTTTTCGTGCCGTTTAAGGGGTTTAGAATCAGAGAGAGAGGTTGTTGCATGAAAAAACTAGAGTGTCAGAGGGAGTCACACGCAGGTGAACCCTCTATTCATCTCATAGGCTTGCTCCTTGGTCGTTCAACTTGGTTTCAGAGTGTTTGGAGGAATCAACACTACCATATTAGTAGCATTTAATGTGCCAGGTTAATTGATATATAAAAAGTGGCAAATAGAGCGCTTTTTGTATTTTCCCTCAGATCGTTTGCTCCGAAATGTCGTGTTTATTTTAAAATTTTCTATGTTATTTCGTATCTGCAGGTTGGTGAATTAGCCAAGGTCATCAGACTCGCGACTTTGGGTGAATTGCTTGAACAGACATGCTTTTCACAGGCATTTCTGTTGCGGGCGCATTTTTACTCTTGCTCTGCAGGGTTTGTGCAGGTGATCAGTTCCGTTATTCCTTTTGTTTATAAGCAATGTCCGGATTGCGGATGAGTGAACAGCTGACCGGGTAAAGAATCAGACGGCAGATTGCTTTTGCTTCTTTGGCAGAGGTTTGACAGCGCGGTCAAGTTTGAAGCGCAGCAGGCAGATTTTCTTGCCCTCGCTGATAAAGCGCTTCTCGTAGGTGGTCTGTATCTGTGGCGTTGCGAGCAGCAACGGCGAGTTATAGAGATCGTCTGTGTCGTCAATGATTTCGAGGTCGTTTTCGCGGGCAATACCGCGGGTGAAATCATAGAGATTGAAGTCGTCGGTCTTGAGGCAGATGGTGCCGTCTCTGGTGATAACGCCAAGATACCGGTTGAGAAAAGCAGGTGCAGTCAGCCTTCGATGCACTCTGCCGTGAAATGGGTCGGGAAAGGTAACCCAGATTTCGCTTATCTCGTGGTCAAAAATACGGTTCAGCAGCTCGATCTGGCTGCGAACGAAGCAGGCGTTTCTGATTCCGGCCTGACGAATGGCCTTGACTCCGAAGTTGAGTCTTGAGCCTTTGATGTCGACGCCGATAAAATTCTGTTCGGGAAAAAGCTGCGCCAGGCCTGCAGTGTATTCGCCGCGACCACAGCCGAGTTCAAGAATGATCGGGTTGCTGTTGCCAAAATAACCTTCTGCCCAGCGCCCTTTAAATTCGTGGTCTCTGGCAAGAAGTTCAAGTGCCGGCGGCTCGAAAAGCTCCGGAAAGGTGGCGTTTTCCCTGAATCTGATCAGTTTCTTTTTTCCCATGAACGCAGAGATTAGCGCAAACCGGTATTTTGCGCAACAAAAATCTGCCCTGCCGTTCAGGTCTGGCAGGGCAGGTATACATCATGATTGTTGATTACTTGAGGGTCATTACCTCAAGCGTGCCTGAGGCGATCTTAACCTTGTAAAGTCGACCGTGCGCGTCGACCCAGTCAGGTCGGGTCGGGTCGTAACCTGGGTCGGGGTGGGCTGTCTGCAGCTTACGCAAAACCGTGCCATCAACGGCCAGGGTTAGATAATATCTCGAAGAAGTCGTGTCATAGATGACATGCAGGCGGTTTTTGGCATCGTAGCCCTGTAGAGCACACCAGACAACCGGCTCGTCGTCTCTGATAAATGAAAGGTGTGCGAGTTTGTCGCCAGGCCGGTTGGCCGTGAGAATCTGCCAGACGCCGGCAACCTTTTCGTCGGCGGCCAGCACCGCAATACGACTGTCGCGCGCGACGGCAATGCCGATCAGCCCATCGAGGGGCTTGCCAGTTGGTTGTCCATCGCGGTTGAGAATGAAGGTGCGACGCGAAGCCACATCTTCGACATAGATATTGCCATGCTGATCACTGTGCAGCTGATTGATCTGCTGCCAGCCTGCCGAGTCTGAAGCCGGCAGAAAAGCACGCGGCGGCGCTTTTCGCAGATCGATCTCAATAATGGCATTGTTGGCGGCATCGGCAGCGAGAAGTTTGCCCGGAAACCCTGGCGTCAGGTCGACAAGGACCGGGTCGGTTGCCAGCCCGGCTTCTTTTGCGGTTTTGATCAGATCTATGACCTTGATCGGGCGACCTTTGGGTGAAAACGCAGTAATGCGGGCGTTGAGTGTATCGCCGGCCCAGAGATTGCCGTTGCGGTCGGTGGCAAAGGCCATCGGGCCCTGAAACGGGCCGTCGAGAACGCCGCCGTTGTCTTCGCTGAGCCATAAGAGCTGATTCGGGGTATCGCCCTGCGAAAACGCAAGCCAGCGCGAGAACTCGATATCGGGCAGTTTGACCAGCTCGGTATCGGCGTTGGCAGCAATATTGAAGGCTAAAGCAAACAGCAGTGCAAGAGTTTTAAAGGATCTGATCATTGAGAGAGCTTGTTGAGCATGCTGTCCATGTTCTTGATACGGTAAACGCCAGCCCAGCGTGATTTATAGCGTGACGGCAGAACTTCGATGCGCACGCCTGAATAGCCGACTTTGCCGGCAATACGTGTGCCTCTGCTGACGCGGGTCGGGGTTGAGTGGGCGATAATCGGCTGACCTGAAGAGGTGTAACCCATGAACAGGCCGACATGACCGATGCCGCTGCTGCCCGGATTCATGACGAAAACATCGCCGGGCTTGATCGAATCGCGCGGGTTCGGTGGCGGAAAGGAAGAAGTAATCTTGTTGGTATACTGGTTTTTGTAGATCTGGCTTGAAGGATACCAGCTGTTGGCCGGGAAAACCGGCGGAATGCCCGAAGCTGCCGCCATTTTCTGAATGAACTGGCCGACGAAGCCTGAACAATCGGTTTTTTCGGTGTAGCCAGAGCTTTTTGTGTGGCCGGCGCCGAAAACATAGGCTTTGTTGGCTGAGCAGAACTTTTCGACGATGTCAAAGACCGAGCTGAAGCGTTTGCTGTCATAGCCAAAGCGGGCAGGGTCGAGGGTGCCGTCCGGTACTCCGGCAGTGGGCTTGCCGCCGGTGCTGCCTGAATCTTCATCGGTATCAGGCTTGTTGACACGTTCTTCGCCGATTTCGACGTAGTTGCTGTGAACGTAGGCATAGCCGCCGTTATAGTGAATCTTCAGCCAGTCGCCCTCGCGGGCTACGATTCGCAGCTTGTCGCCGTCGTAGAGCTTGCCGATGATTTTTCCCCAGGGGGCAGTGCGAACGTTGAGCCTGGTATTTACGTTGACAAAGCCAATGGTGCCGGGCTTGATTTCATTGGCGCCAGCTGCAGCCGGTGCTGCGGCCTCAGCCGCGCCGGCCCCGCCATTCACCGAAGCGCTTGACGGAATATTGACTTTTTCTACATTGAACGGGCTGCTGCTGTCGCTGTCGATTCCCGTGGCTGAAATGGCCATTGGAGTGGCAAGAAGCATCAGGCCCAGAATGAATTTTTTCATTTTTATACCTCCCGGGGTACACAACTCCGGCTAAGAAAACACCATACTGATAACTATACGGAATAATCATAACAAAAGTTTTTTCAATCCGGGAGTGGAAAAATTATTAAACCACGTTTGTGCTCAAACCATTTTGATGTCGATAAGTCTGCCTTCGACGGTCAGCTTTTCTGCCAGCAGTTCGACGATCTTCTGCCGCGGAATGATGCCTTGCTGTCTGAAGGCAATATCGCCGTGCCCGGCGTTTTTTGCCACCCCGACGATGAAGTTGATGCGGTCGGCATCGATGATTGCATCGTAAAATCGGGTAACTGAAGAGTCGGGCTCGAAATAAATCGGGTCGGCATCGAGAATATTGTAGAGCTGGTTGAGCGTCACTGCGCCCTCGGTAACCAGATCTATGCCTTCGATGCTGTAACCTGGCGGCGCGATCATACTGGTGTCAGCTTTATTGATCTTGAGTTCGCGCCCAAGATGTTTTGCGACGATCTGAGCTGTAGTCGCTCCGGCAACAATTCTGGTGCCGGGCAGTGCAAGAAAGTTTTCGATGACCTTGCGGTCGTCGCCGCTTTGTGCCGGCGGCCCGGTAAATATATTCACCACTTTGCCCTGGCGGCAGAAAGCGCTGAGAACTGTGCAGTCATCACCACATGGCGTTCCCCAGAGTTCGCGGGCATGCTGATGAATTCGCTGATAAAGCTTTTTCTTTTTTTCGCCGGCAACCAGGCTGTCGTTAACGAAACGGCATATTTCGTTGATGTTCCAGCCAAGACGGGTTTTGCCGCCGATCCCGGCCAGAGTGATACCGTCAGAAAACAGCAGCAGTCCTTCGCCAGGTTCGAGAAACAGATTGCTTTCGCTTATGACCTCGCGTTCGAGAGTAAAATTGCGTCTGGGCAAAACCGCGGCCGAGTGGCGGCCGATAAAAATCGCTTCCGGCATTTCGTAGGCAAGTATCGTAGCTTCACCGTTGTTGAGAATGCGTATCACCGAGAAGACGGCGTAGGGCATGTCGCTGCCGCGCGATTCATGCATGGTTTTTACGAGCGAAGAGAAGGCACGGCGCAGCGAAAAGCCAGACTCAAGAAGCTTTTCGAGCCTCGAACAGGCCATGTTGGCGTAGATATTGGCCTTTATGCCTGAACCAACGCCGTCGACGAGCAGAATCACCGTTGCTTCGGGAGTTCTGAACGAATTTACTGCATCACCGCAGATTCCACCAGTCTTTTTGGGGGTTTGTGCAATATCTATTTCGACGTGAATATATCCCATTCCGGGCCCTTTCTGCGGTTTTCGCCCTCATCTTCACTTTCGGTGAGTTTGAGAAGATTTTCGATGATGCTTTCGCCCTGTGCTGTGCTTTCACCAAGGTATTTTGCCATCTGCTGCGCCATTTTTACCTGATGTTCAAGCATTTCTCGGGCTTGCTGAATCGTTTTTGACCGCAGTCTTGCAAGTTCTTCGATGCTCTGCCGGCTGCCGGTAATGTTTACAAAGATGCCGACGAGCTGATTCTCGATTTCGAGCTGATAAATGATCTGATGCACGATCAGGTTGTAGCGCTGATGCTTGATTGTCTGCTCGATCAGATTTTCGCTGCCGGTCAGAACCTTTTCGAACGGTTCGGGGTCGATAAGATACGAGATATGCTTGCCGAGAACCGCTTCAGAACAGAGAAACATCTTGCGGAAAGCCGGGTTCATGCTGAGAATGGTCAACTTGTCATCGAGCATGACGATGCCGTTCGGGCTGGTTTCGATGATGCGGTCAGTGCGCTGTTCGGCTAGGCGCCGCATATAGGGTATACACATATCGATTTCGGCAAACCCTCTGATGACGGCTATTGCCTTGTCGCGGCACGAATCGTAACCACAGGCACCACAGTTCAGTTCATCGGTCGGGCTGGTTTTGCCGGTAGCGGCAAGAACCCTGCTGATTGCTTCTTCGGTAATTTCGACAGCTTCTTCTGGCGTTTTTTCCGGTTTGTATGCTGCATCGACTACTTCATCAGCCTCATGTTTAACTGTCGCTGAGCCAGGGTGCTTCTCTGCATAGTCGATAACTTCGCGCCGGTTTTCGAAAAGCTGGCTGTTCTCGGGTGCCCCGGGCCCATTAACGCAGCCCTGAGAACAGAACAACGGCTCAATGAACATTTTAACCCGCGATTTTTCGATGACTTCGAGAATCTGGCGAAACTCGGCATGACCGCTTACCGCGACGATATCGCTGATCAGGCTGTCTGAACCCATGTTTGCAGTTCGTGTCAGGCCCCCGGGCAGCGGGAAAAAGCGCGACTGCCCGTCGGGCTGGTCGTCGAACGGGCTTTCTTCAAGCCGGTCGAGTCTGATATTTTCGCGTTCAAACCATTCGCTAAGCTCACGAAAAGTCAGGGCGCAGTCGATTTTCTGCAGGCCTTCGCTGCTGTCGGCTTCCTGTTTTTTGGCTATACATGGCCCGATAAATACGACGCGCGCTCCTTCGCCAATTTTTTTTCTGATTATCGCCGCGTGGGCGAGCATTGGCGAAGCTACCGGCAGCAGATTTTCGGTCAGCTCTGGCATATATTTTCTGACAAAACTGACTGCGGCCGGGCAGGCAGTGCAGATCGAGCTGCGGTCAGCATGCTGCCTTTTGAGGCTGGCAATTGCTACCGGGTGTGCTCCGATCGAAGTTTCTGAAATATGTGCGAAGCCAAGCTTGCGCAATGCCGACGGCAGTCGCTGCCGCTCTGATTTTGTGAAGAACGCCGCAAACGACGGGGCCAGACTTATCGCAACCGGAAACGGTTCTTTGAGCAGTCTGATCGCCTTTTCCAGATCGTTGCGGTATTGCTTGGCGCCCTGCGGGCATTCTTTGATGCAGGTGCCGCAGGCAATGCATTTTTCGGGGTCAACGCTGGCCTGACCGTTGATCATGCGTATCGCTTTGACCGGGCACTGGCGCAGGCAGCGGTAACAGTCACGGCATTGCGCCTTGTTGGTGAAAACTACCGGGCTGACATTCTGTTCGACGCTGTCCATCAGGGGTTTTCCTTGAGCATTTTTTCGAGAAAGCGCCGCGCCACGACCGGGTTGCTGATTACCCCGGGGCCATGCATGCAGCCGCCTTCACAGGTCATAACTTCTATGAAGGTAGTATTTTTTACAACCTTGTCAACCACCTTGAGGGTTGCAAAGGCCTTTTTATCAAGACCATTGAAGAGTTTTTCTTCAGCTTTAACACCATGCCCGGTTGCTGCCGCAACAACTGCGCCGGCAACTCCCCCGGAAATCGCAAATTTGCGGCCGGTTGCCGTTGCGATCTGGTCAGGAGCAGTTTCTTCGCATTCGAGAACATCTATGCCGGCGGCAACGAGAATTGAACCAAGTTCTTCAAATGTCAGAACATTTTCGACATGCCTGCTGGCGCGTGCCTCGGCTCGTTTGGCAACACATGGGCCGATGAATATGCGTTTGGCGCCTGGCCATTTCTGGCCGGCCCATTCGCCGGTGAGCTGCATCGGGCTGGGGGTGTCTGAAACGAGAGGTTTTATGTTGCTGATATGCTTGTTGACGGCTTCAACGTAAGCCGGGCAGCACGAAGAAGTCATGCAGACGCTGCCATGCTCTACCCGTTCGATGAATTCAGCGGTTTCTTTTTCAGCAGTAAGATCAGCCCCATAGGCCACTTCTACCACATGGTCGAAACCGAGCTTTTTCAGAGCCGTGACGACTTTGCCGAGTTCGGTGTTGAACTGCCCGACTATGGCGGGCGCTATCATGGCAATCGTTTTGCAGGCCGGGTTAAGAACTACCTTGAGTACATCGAACATTTCAGAGCGTTCCATGACCGCACCGAACGGGCAGGCCTGCTGACAGCGGCCGCAATGAATACATTTGTTTTCATCGATCTTTTCCTTGCCCCGTTCATCCTGGGTTATGGCATTGACCGGGCAGGCTTCTTCACACGGAATCGGCTGGTAAATAATCGAATGATAAGGGCAGGCTTTGGCACAGATGCCGCAGCTGACGCAGATTTTTTCGTCGATGACCGCATGCCCGTTCTCGATATGAATGGCATTTTTCGGGCAGTTCATGATGCACTGCCTGGCGACGCAGCCGCGGCAAGCATTGGTAACGCGGTAATTGGCTCTGACGCATGAACTGCAGGCTTCGTCGATAACGGTGAGTATC
>CAZFUG010000003.1:0-46857 GCA_964522035.1 uncultured bacterium | reverse complement strand
TCTTGTCGTCGAGGCGTTCAGCGCCTTTCTGTTCAGCTTCAGCAACATAGCTGGCGAGTGTGCGAATCTCGTCTTCTGGTTTCTCATTCTCGACTGCGAAGCCAAGCAGAGCCATCAGGCGATAGCGCAGCACGGCGCGGTCATGATGAATACAGCAGCGCACTGATGCAGACTCGCGTGGGGCCTGCTGCAGCGGAATATAGTCAACCTGGGTGCCGAGGTTGCCGGCAAACATCATTCTTGCCAGTCTCACCATGAGCTGGCGCTTGATCAGGGCCGCATTGTTGATGTATGTCATACGAGTTTCCTTTGCCTGGTTCAGTGCTTGCGTAAGTAATCCACGATTTTGGCGATTGACGCTGATTCCATCAGGTAATCATTGATTTTTACAAACGGTGGCTGGGCATTGCCGCCCTGCCGACAGGCCTGCAGACAGGCTGAACCGACGATTTCGACCTGGTCTTTGAACTCGGCCGGTATCAGATCTTCCAGCATCATCAGCTGGGCACCACCCAGCACATAGCAGGCTGTTCCCGAACAGATGGTGATTTTGAACTTCTTGCTCATTTCATGACTCCGTTAGATGTATTGAATGCTGGTTTCCTTGAGATACTGGTTTTCAAGAAGCGCCGCGATCTTTTTGATGACGTTGCGCCTGATTTCCAGTTCGACCGGCATGTTCGGATCCTGGTGAAACTCGTTAACCCGGGTTCCGACCACAAAATTAATTATATCGCTGTTGAGCAGCATACGGACAATTTTTGTGGCCGGGTTGAGATTAAGGGTTTCGGGGTTACGCCGGTCTTCTAAATATCTGGCAACGCGCCCGACCGTGAGAATGCCCTCGGTGATCAGGTCGACGCCTTCCATTATCGAATCCGGGGGCAGGTCAGGGTCGATTTTGCCAAGCATGACATGCACTTCGCGCCCGGTCTCGCGGGCGACAATGTTGGCGGTGGTGCCGCCGCAGATAATTTTTCTGCCGGGAAAATTACCGACCAGCTCGGCAAGCAAACGGTCTTTCTTCTGATCGTAGGGCGGACCGGTCATGATCAGCAGCTGCCTCGGCTGACGAAAGTAAATGACGCCGCAGGTAATATCGTCGAGCGCATGCCCGCCGTTGTTCAGCCAGGCCTTGTCGACAATGGCTGTTGCCAGCTCGCAGGCCGAAATATCTGACTTCTTTTCAATCTGCTCCCTGATGAAATTGCCGGTTTTTTCTATGCCCCAACCGAATGGCAGCGGCTGGCTGCCAATGCCGCTCTGGCTTACGCCGTCAGAGAGCATGATGATGCGGTCGCCCGGCTGGGCCTGAAAATCGGCAACCGAAATCGCCACCGGTTCGCGGTCGGTTCTCGTAACCTGAACCTGAGAACGTTCAAGTCTGATAATCTCTGAACCACGGGCAACCAGCACCGGCGGGTTGTCGTATTCAACGATCTTGACTTCATTTTCGAAGTCGACGTCGACGAGCGAAAATGTGCTGTAGCTGATGTGGCGCTCAGAGCAGACCGGCAGAGTGTCCATGATGCTGCGTGCCGCTTTGGCCGGGTCACGAAAGCTGCTCATGTAGTTGAGGCCCATAACTGAAGTCAGAGTGGCGAGAACTCCAGCTTTGATACCACTGCCAAGGCCATCTGACAGAACCGAAATAACCCGTTGCTGTTCCTTGAGCTTGCGTGACAAAAAAACGTCGCCGCCAGTGCGCTGTCGGCCACAGTTTTTCTGCCTGAAGTCAACTTCAACGCAGCAGTTATTCGTAATTTTCGGAAATTCCATTGATTTCCTCCGGTTCGCTGCCGAAAGCTTCTAGCACGTTGTTGAGCCGCAATTCTGTTTCTGAGGCGTTTTCGCCGAGCAGATAGGCAATTTTCTGAACTGTTTCGAGGTTGAGTCTGATGACCTCTTCAACCCTTTTCACGACCTGATCCCGGCGAACGTGCGGTACCCGTATGTCCTGAATCACCGCGCCGATGACCTGTCCCTTTTCGATTGAAAAGACCGAAATATTGAGCTGATGATCGCGGTAGGCGATATCGTGGTCAACCCAGTCTTCGCCGGTCACCAGAACATTTCTGAAAACCTTGTGGAAAGGCACGATCTTGCTTAGCTGAGCGCCTTCCATGCCGGGTGAGGCGTCGAAGACCATTTCCATGTCAGACCCGAAAATGCTGGCAAAACGGCGGTTGCATTCGATGATGCGCAGCCCGGCATCGGCAATTACCACGCCGGCCGGCATGGCCTTGATCAGGGCGTTGGCCTTTTTGCTGGCGAGTTTGCGCATGTATGAGACGCACATGTTCTCCATGGCTTTGCCGTCGAGCAGGGCTTCGGCAAAATCCCGGCATGAATCGTAACCACAGCTGCCGCAGTTCAGTTCATCGCGTGAACTCGTTTTGCCGACACGCTGCAGTGCTGCTCTGACAACGTTTTCTGGGTGTTGTCTGATCTGAATCGGGCTGGTGCTGAATTTTGCCGAGATATCAAGGGTTCCGATCTGGTCGCCGCGGTGAAAAGACTGGTCAACGTGGCTGAAAATGCTGTCGCGTTTGATGATGGTAGCTTCGCGCCTTTTCATAACCGGGCCATTGACACAGCCGCCGCCGCAGGCGAGAAGTTCGATGAAAATCTGCCGGCCGGGCGGGAGCTGGTCAAGCTCGCGCATTGCCGAAGTTATGGCATCGATACCTGAAAAACACATGAATTCGACGTTGGATTTCTGCAGTCTGGTTCTGATGCCGCTGATCATGCCGCCATCTATGGGGTAGAGGCCGCCCTCGCACGCCGGGTGCGGAAAAAACGTCGAGTTGTTATCAATTGTAATTTTGTAAGGATCAATACCGGCGTCTGTCAGCCATTCATGAAGATTTTCAAAAGTAAGGGCGCCGGCAATCGTTTCCTGGTAACGTTCTGACTCAACTTTTTTAGCGATACAGGGGCCGGCGAAGGCAACGCTGATATTTTCACCGGCTGTCGATTTGAGATAGCGGGCGTGTGCCATGAGCGGCGAAACTACCGGGGTGAGATGCCTGACATAGTCGGGGTAATATTTGCAGATCAAATCGACAACGGTGGGGCAGGCGGTCGAAAGAAACAATTGCTGGGCAGAATGGTCGATCAGCTCTGCAACCGCCTGCGAAACCATCTGGGCGCCGATGGCGGTTTCCGATATCTGACTGAAGCCAAGCTGGCGCAGGGCTGCTATCAACTGTGAGATGTGCAGATTCTTGAATTCTGCACGCCATGAAGGTGCTATTGAAAGAACGACTTTTTTGCCGAGGTCGATCTGTTGTCTGACTGCCGGCACATCGTTGCGCACTTTTTTGGCGCCAACCGGGCACACTTCAACGCAGCGCCCGCAGTGAATACAGAGTTCGTCGACGATGCCGGCGCTGTTGTCTTCGATTTTGATCGCCTTGACCGGGCACTCGCGAACGCATTTGTAGCAGTCGCGGCAGTCGGCCTTGCGTGTAAAGACTGGTTTAAGCTGATTCATTTTCTTTGCCGCCTTCTTTGAAGACGTGATCGAGAACTTCGCTCACCGCCTGCGGCACAACCTTTTCGAATGGCTGCCCGTCGATGATGATGACTGGCGCAGCTTTGCAGCGGTTTGAACAGAGACAGCCGCGAAAAGTGGTTTCTGCGGTCAGGTCGTTCTTTTCGAGGTAATCCTTGACGATTTCGACGCTGCGGTTGTTGCCGCGGGTAAAACAGGCACTTCCCATGCACATGATAATTTCGTGACCTTTGCGTTCATCGCTGCCGGTTTTATTCATATCTGTCTCCTGCAACCCATTTCGAAATGATTTTTTCGCCTGAATCTGATTACCGATCAGTAGCTAGCCTTTGTCTGCGGGATTTTCGTCAGCGGCGCCGTAAACACAGAGAACGAAAGTTTGCTGATTAAAGTGTAAGCCAGAGCCAGTGCCGCTTCTGCATTCATAAAAACCCTTTTGCCAAGACTTTTAAGGCCACCGATCGAATTACAACCGCTTGAATTAACTAGTCACAACAGAAAATTTTGCCCAGCGGCTAAAGTGAAAAAATTCACAACGCTTCTGTAAATAATTATATATGAAAGTGAAAAAAATCACAACCATTATCTGGCTTTAATTTTTATGCAGCGAAAATCATGCTTATGGTAGAATTTGACGTAGATCGGGTAGAGCAGATGGAGGAGTCACTTTGAAGAACCGAATAGCTAAAAGCCTGGGCAGTCTTGCCCTGCTGGTTATACTTCTTGCTCTGCTGGCTTTTTCCCGGCCGCTTCTGGCGGTACAGTGCCAGGCTGGGCCCTATCTGGTCAATGTCGAAGTTCGCAATTCGATTTATCTGATGGTCCCGCACGCACTGGTAAAGTGCAGTCTGTCAGGGCAGAACATCAGGGTTTCTGCAAGTGCGCCTGGCTATGTGCCTCAGATAAAAGAGATTCGCACGGTGCCCGGCACCAGTTCGTATTTTGCCGCCGTTCGCCTTGTCGACCGCGAAAAGCGCATCGATATTCTCGATTACAACTATAAGCCGATTGTTTCTGCCTATATCGACCGTTTTCAGGGCGGCACGCCTGCGCATCTTTACGCCATCAATCTCATGCTGCCGGTCAAAACCTGGCCGCATCCGAATGCCGGCAACGTCAAGGTTAATCAGCCTGGTTACGGCTGGCCAATTCAGCTTTCGTGCGATATCAGCCTGTTCGAAGATTTTTACCGGGCGCGCCTGTTGATCGACCGGGCGGTTCTCGATGACCCGAAAGACCACCTGCTGGTCTATGTGAATACGGCCGAAGACGCTGCCTTGAAGCAGCGTTTCAATGAGCTGCACCGCGACAGCGGTCTGTGATCTGAGGCCGCTTGAAACTTTACTCTTGGCACAAGAGCAGGATGATGTAATGGCTGTCTGTTTTTGGACTGATTTGTGACAAAGGAGCAGGGTTCTGCTTGTCTTGAATTACTGCCGAAACAAAGTTCGCAGCCAAAATTTTCCTGTGCCGTTCTCGGCGCTCGTCAATAAATACTTAAACTTGATTCAACCAGGCCAGAAGCTTTGCACTCGGCTTTTTATACTTAATACTGAGGCTGTGAGTAGGTCTGACACCTGTGAGACCAGCCGGCGAGCCAGCGTTTTTCATTTCGTTCGGTCGGGCTGTTGGCAACCCGCCGCGTTAAAACTCTGACCGCCGCACGCGAGAATTCTTCAAGAGGGCTGCCGTTGCCCATTTCCTGCAGAACCTGCAGCAGGCCCCAGCCATGCCCGTTGTATCTTTCGGCGGGTGAGGTGCCTTCGCCTTTGAAGTTCACGTAGTCCATCAGCGCGTAAAACCCGTCTGGCTGTTCGGCGACCCGGTAAAAGTTTTTAATTATCAGCCGGCGTTCATTGTCGGAACATTGCAAAAGCATCTGTGGCAGCGCCTTCTCGAGTCTGAGGGCGGCAAAACGCACCTGATGATTTATCGTTTGGGCGAGAAAACGTCGCAGCTCAGTCATCATCGCCCCTGAGAATGCCCGCATGAAGGTCTTGCGGTCAGACCACGGGCACCCGTTCGTCCTGGCGAGAAAGCCCGGCAGTTTGACACCCTGCTGCCTGATGAAACGCAGCAGTTCCGGAAATGTTTCGACAAATGGGCCGGTTTCACCGGCCGGGTACCAGATAAAATGGCCGATTCCGAGTGAGGCAAAATCTTCGCCCTCGTTCCAGGCGGTCAGGCCTTCATATTTTCCGCCCGATTCGTTCTGCCAGATAAGTTTGCCGATTCTCGCTGCCTGCAGATCTGAAAGCCGAATTGGCTGCCTGTAATAATCATCGATGTGCCGGGCTGTAACCGATGCCGGTTGCGCCTGTCGCCTGTTCTGCCCTGTTACAGCTGCCTGCAGACAGTTGCCGGAAAGCCCGAGCACAAGAATGTAAATCGTTAATGCGGGTGATTTTTTCATGATTTGCCCAGCTTAACTGCAAATTCTGTCGATGTGCAACCAGATATTGTAAACAGAAAAACAGCCTCACTATTTTTTGGCAACTTAACTGCAATGGTTTGTCTGATTTGTTTGTGTTATATTTAATTCAGCCCTCCTGAAATAGCGGGCAAAATATAGAGATTCAAGACCTTTTTGTTGAAACGGCTTCATTTTGAAGCCGTTTTTCCTTATTACTTCAACTCTGTTTTCTGCGAAGTTTGCAAAACTGTCAGACGTTGCCTGTGAACGTCTGAAAATGTAGAAACTATGTTATAATCAACCTATGAAACGTATTCTGCTGGTAATTTTTTTAATTCTTGGCCTTTGCCAGGGTTTCTGGCACGCTGATGGCGAAATGTTTCTCTGCCGCCTCGGCGTGGGAGAAATCTCTATTGGTGAGGCTTCGCACACAGGTGCGACTCTTGGCGCCCCCAGAACCAGCAGAGATGTCTCGGTCTTTCTCGCGGGGAACCGGCAGCAGTTCAATTTTATTGCCAGTCAGGAAATCGACCCGCTGCCTGCTCCTTCAATAGCCTGGGATGCTTCTGCTCCAGGCCAGAACCGTCGATCCGACCAGGCACGTCACCCCGATGAGTGGGGCCTGACGGTTTTATGCCTGCCGCGCAGCGACGGCTGACTTTCCTTTCCGGTCACAGTCACAACTTTCCAACTTTTACTGACTGCCCTGTATATGGGCGGTTACGACTGTAATCTGAAAGGAAACCATCTATGGATAATCATAAAAACGATCTCAATCAGCTCGAAACCGGCGAATCTCCTGTCGATCTCTTCAAAAAGATCGTCATTACCACCGTTGTTACCTGCGTGGTCGGCTGGCTGGTCATGTATTTCGGCCTGATTTAGACCCAATCTGCTTGTTGCGCCCGGCGGGTGGGCTGAATTTTGCAGCTCGCCCGCCATTAACCGCATGAATCAAAGAAAAAGGAAACAGCATGCTTTTCAAACTCGAACTCGGATATTTTGAAATTGCCGCCATGATCGGTGCCGGGCTTTACCTTCTCACGGTCGCTGCCGACTGGCTGGTAAGCGGCGCTTCGAATCTGGCGAAGCGTCTGGGAGTTTCATCTCTGGTAATTGGCCTCACGGTTGTCGCTTTCGGCACCTCGATGCCAGAATTCGTCGTCAGCGTTGACGCCAGTTTAAACAATAACCCCGGTATCGCGGTCGGTAACGTTGTTGGCTCGAATATTTTCAATATAGCCCTGATACTCGGTATTGCTGCGCTGATTCAGCCGATTTCGTGCAGCCGGTCGGTTATCAGACGCGATGTGCCGGTCATGATCGGCGTGGCCGGCATGATGTGGTACATGTCGCTCGACCGCATGATCTCTCGCCCTGAAGCGGCTCTTCTGTTCTCTCTGTTGATTGTTTACACAGTTTACAGCTATTACAAGGCGAGAACTGAGCCCTCTGCCGAAGAAGGCAGTGATGGTGACGAGCCAACCACTCTTTTTGCAGAAATACGGCTGATTTTTTTCGGCCTTGTAGCAATGATTGCCGGCTCAAAACTGCTGCTGCACGGTTCAGTCGCCATAGCCAAGGTTGCCGGTATCTCTGACGAAGTGATCGGTCTGACCCTTATTGCGGCCGGAACTTCGCTGCCCGAACTGGCAACCTCGGTTGTTGCAGCCATGCGTGGCAAATCAGATATTGCCATTGGCAATGTTGTCGGTTCGAATATCTTCAATATCCTCGGCATTCTTGGCCTCGCAGGCATGGTTCTGCCGCTTCAGGTTTCTGAACACATGGGCAATATCGACTGCCCGGTGATGTTCATCGTCTGCCTGGGCTGTCTGCCGATCATGCGCACCGGTCTGAAAATTACCAGAGTCGAGGGAATAATCCTTCTGGCTTCCTATGCGGTCTATACCTGGGTGCTTTTTCAGACACCGGTCTGATAGCCCTGACTTTTCTGCGGACTTCGTTTTCAGAATTGTCCGACAACGGCAATGACCGGGCCATTGTAGCCGGTTTTTACTGCACTGCCTGTTTCTGAATCAGCCGATTCCGCCGGCTGGTTCAGAACAGTCTGTTTTTCCCGCCTGTTTCCGGACATTTTACCTTTTCTGCCGCCCTCGCCGCTTTTCCAGCCGAAGCCAAGATACCAGTTCTCGTCGGCTGACTTCCTGGGTTGATTCAGGCGGTAGCCGATGAAATACCTTTCCTGGGTTTCACGTTCTGATTTCTGGCCTGTGGAATCGGGCTTGTCATTTTTCTCGTTTTCCGCCGCTCTTTGCGCCGGCCGGTTCATCTGGTCTTCAGAACCTTTCATGATCGGAAAAAACAGCCTGCCATCCGGGTTATCCAGTTTTTCGTCAAGACTGTGCAGATACCTATCCTTGCTTTCCATGATTGACCGCACGTAGGGAATTCTCTGCGCAAGCTGCATCGGGCGAGGCATTCCACCATTATCGTTTCTGGGCGTGTCGGGCTTTTCTGCTGTCTGCAGGCCCGCGTCTGGGTTCAAAGCCTTGCTCCAGGCCGGTGGCGAAACCGGGTAAAAAGTGAATGGCGATCCATTTATCCAGATATCGTTAACTGGCCGTGGCGACAATCTTAACCAGGGCAGCTGACCGTTTGCGAATGCGAGGCCGGCGCAGAACACTTTTAAAGTAACAATCCCAACCAGGGCGGAGAGTCTTCGGCTGTTTTTTTTCATAGGCTCTTTTCCCGTGCAGATAAAACTTGTGCTGAGTTAATCAACGGAAGATTCGCCTGAAAAGTTTAAGCCGGAAAAATTAAGAAATGTTAATTCAGAGCTTCGGTGTGCTTTATCAGTTCTGAAACCGTTGCAAACGCGAAACCTTCCTTTTTCAGCCTGGGAATGACAAGTTCCAGAGCTTTTCTTGATTCTTCGCGGCTTGCATACATAACGTGCAGCAGAATTATCGACCCGGGGCGCACCCGCTGCATGATGTGATCGGAAATCGCTTCGGCCGAAACTGCTGTTTCAGCAAAAGTGTCCGGTTCGATATCCCACATGATTGTGGTTTTTCCGGCTTTCTGAAGATACCATGGCAGAATCAGCAGCTTCTTGCCGTAGGGCGGGCGAAAATGTATCTGCCCGCTGTAACCGGCTTTTCGAATGGCAGCATCGGTTTTTTCAATTTCGTCTTTTACAGTTGAAGGCAGCTTGAAAATCATGCGTGCATGCGAGTATGAATGATTGCCGAGTTCGTGCCCGGCTGACGCAATACGCCCGGCTTCTGCCAGGTTTTTTTCAACTTCACCGCCGGTTACGAAAAAAGTGGCTTTTACCGCATGCTTTGCGAGAGTCGCCAGAACAGTGTCGGTATATTCGCGGGTTGGGCCGTCGTCGAAGGTGAGGGCAACAACTTTGGCAGGGCAGTCGACCCGCGTCAGCAGTTTCCCGAACAGCTGAAAATCGCGCATTTTCGACAATTGCCAGATGCCTGACAACAAAACTGTTATGGCAATTACAGCTGCGATAAGGTGATTTTTGCGCATGGTTTCTATTGGCTCAAAGCAGCGTTGCTGCCAGGATTTGCTTGAGTTCAACCGCCGGGTCGAGAATGGCGTCGGGGGAAAGCGCGGCAGTGTCACTGCTGATTTCGCCCATGCGTTTGAGACAGCTGAGCATGGTGCTCTGACTGAGCCTTTTTCTGAAAGACTCGGTCTGCTCAGGAATTGCAAGCCCGAGCGCAGAGGGGGTTTCGACGACGCGTTTTTCCATCAGCATGTCGATAATTTCTTTCTGCGCCGGCAATGCTATTTTTCCCTGCTTTGCGGCGAAGAAAAATCGCAGAGAGGTGTTGGCTAGCTCTTCGGTGTTGGTGCCGTCGGGCATTTCAGTTGCATGCAGGCTTTGGGTAAGGCTTGTGTGTAAAAGAGTCAGCAGCAGTGGCCCGTTGTAAAAGGCTCGCAGAACTGTAAAGCCTTTCAGTGGCGAAACCGCGCCCGATTCGATCTGCCGGGCGAACTCGCCGGTCATGGCTACAAGCTGCCTGCTGGCTTCGTCAGTGACAAAAAAACGCTCAGAGAGGCTTTCGCCTTGCCAGCGCAGACATTCTGCCATGCCCCATCTGAAAGTCTGCAGCCCACGCACCGCGACGAAAACGGTTACGACAATCACGGCCAGTATCAGAAGCAGACCGATTTTTATGAAACCGGCGTTGTTGAACGCTTTTTTTTCAGACATTTTTCTGCCTCGCAGGCGAAAATAATAGCAACAGACAGGTTTGAGTTTAACATACCTGCCCCGACATGAAAAAGTATTCACAGATATTGCCAGGGGAATCGCATTAACACTCTGTATTCAGGTTCTGAAGCCTGAATAATACATGTGAATTTTTTCACTCCAGCATTTGTGTCCGGAAGGATTACAGATGGGCATCTTGTCTGGATAGTGGACACTGCATTTATTAGCAACTGCAAATAAAAAGCAGAATCGTCTTTAAAAATAGGTCCGACTGATAGACTGGGCCGACGAACCGATTTAATTTTGTTTATGCAGTAATCAATAAGTGCGATTGTTTTGCGGAAATTCAGCATTGCAGAAATTTTCTGCCGGCCGAAAATTGTTTTGAGATTGCCGTGGGCTTTGTTTATACTCAGGGCATGTCTGTTTGTGCAAAGTCTGTCGACAGCACAGAATACTCGATAACGAGGGTTGTGCTTTATGTTTGTCTGATTATCTTTCCATTCATCATTCTTTATGTTGAAATGGAAAGGTTTTTCGCACTCGAAATTGCTGACCGGCGCAGCGAAATTTTTGACAAAACCGGCCGGCAGCTGCTCAGATTCAGCGAATATGCAGATGATGCGAGATTTTTCCATCTGCTGCTGCAGAAAAGTTTTGCCGCCGAAGCGACCCGGAAAGACACGGAATCCTGGGTTGCCGGGCGGTCACAGATGCTTAAAAAGCTTTTTCCCGAGACCTTTACATTCATTTTCTGGGATAAAAGCGGCAATCTGATGACCTCAGCTTCTGATGACACGCGTTTCAGCTTTCTTGCAAAAAAGTTGAATGTTTTTCTCGGAACCATCAGGCGCGAAACCATCGCCGGTGCGTATATCGAAGACGGTTTCAACGAAAAATTTGCCGGTGATATGCGCCTGCTCAGGCAGTTTCTGGGGCCGTTTGCCACCCCGGAGGTTCTGGTTAAACCTTTTGTCAATGATGCCTCTGCCGGCTGTTTTCAACTGCATGCCCGTGGCGACAGAGTTCTTGGCTGGTATTCAGCTTGCGATGACTTCTCGGTTCTTGTTTATATTTCGGATAAGATCAGAGGTCGACTTAGCGGCCCCGATTTTCTGCAGAAATAGCTGAAGGGCAGAATGCCGGGTATCGACTTTATTCTCATCGATGAACAGAAGCAAAATCTGGTTCCGCCGCAGACTGCACCTCTGAACAGCCGGGTTTTTCTGAATTTCGGCAAGTTTCGCCGGCTGGTGCCGCCTGAACAGCTTGAATCTGCAGGCGATTACTTCAACTATCAGAAACTCAACCAGAGATGGTGGGTTGCAGCGGTGCTGCAGCGCGGCCTTTTCGCAAGTGTTTCAGCGACGACCGGTCGTTTCATGGCCAGAATTTTGGCATGCTTTGCGCTGGTTACGTTCATTCTCTACTGCTATTTTATGGTGCATGCGAACCCGCTGCACTCGGTTAAATCAAGGCTCATAGCCATTTTTGCCTATATTGCTTTTATTCCGGCTCTGGTTTTTACGGTCGTCAGCTTTGATTACCTGAAGCAGAAAGAAAAGCAGGTCGTTACCGAAAAATCGGTCGAGGCATTTCAGTATCTGACTTCTATCGATAATCAGTTCAGAGGCTTTTTGCACGTGAAAGCCCGTCAACTGAACCAGACTTTCGCCGGCCTTTTCCCTCGAGGGGCTGAAAGTTTTGCAGCTGCTTCTCTCGCAGCAACTGCAGCCTCTGTTAATGCCAGATTCAAACCCGATACCTTCGTTTTTTCTGACGCTTCCGGCGGGGATCTGCTAAAAGCCGCCTATGCAAAGACGATCAAAGATGACTTTTTGAGAAAAACCGCGGCCCGTGAGCTGCTGACCTATCTCAACTGCAATGCCAAAAACCAGTATAACCCTGATGATGGTATTGCAAATGGCTTTGCCCGAAGCTTTTCAGAGAATCATCAGAAACTGATGCCTTTCACTCTGGCGAATACGACCTATCTGTCATATCTGAATACCCTGAGAAAATCCGGAACGGGTGAATATGCATATCTTATGCAGCTTTTCTGGCCTGAGAAGCAGATGCATTGTGAATATCTCAACAGTGTGATTGCTGCTTCGAGCGCAGCAAAGCAAAAGCAGTTCTTTTTCGCAATGCCGGATATGGGAAAAACTTTTCCGGAGTCTGGCAATTTGCCCGGGTTAAGGCCATTTTTTGAGAAGGTTTTGCAGCATGGCCCGTCGCAGCAGAAGCTCACAGGCCAGGATGGCAGAACCTATCTGGTATTCGGTCAGGGCGGTACCAATGTTAATTCAGCCATCATGGCAGTCGTTGTCGACAGCGAAATTCTGAACCATGAGATCGGGCGCTTCAGAAAGAATCTCTGGGTCATGGCTGGTTTGAGCCTGCTGATGACATTAAGCCTTTTTCAGGTTCTCGGTTATTACCTGATTTTACCGATAAATGCCCTGGCAGAAGGGGTTGAGATGGTTAAACAGAGAAACTATTCATATCGCATCGATATGCCTTTCGACAACGAGTTTGGGCAACTTGGCAAATCGATAGATAGTTCTCTCGAAAACCTGCAGGAACTCGAAATTGCCAGAACTGTTCAGGAAAGCCTGCTTCCGCAGCAATCGCTTGCTTTCGGTCCATTCTCTATTGTTGCCAAAACCCGCATAATGACAACGCTTGGCGGTGATTACTTCGACTTTGTCGTCGATGCCGAAAACAATTTGACGGTTCTGATGGCTGATGTGGCCGGGCATGGAGTCCAGGCCGGCCTTTTGATGGCTATGGCCAAGAGTGTTTTGCTGTTGAACAATGCGTCCAGGCTCGAACCTGAAAAGCTTATGGAAGGGCTGAACCGGACTTTCTGCACGCTGAGAAAAGCCGAAATCAGTACCATGATGACCGGGCAGGTCGTTCATATTAACCATGAACATGCGGTCAGCTTTTTCAATGCCGGGCATTGCCCGCCTCTTATCATCTCTGAAGGTGGCAACACAACAAGGTTGCTTGAATTTCAATCTTTGCCGTATGGATTTTCGGCAAAGCGAAAGTTTGCCGGCATGTCCGTGGCACTGCAGCCGGGCGAAACCATACTTCTCTATTCTGATGGGATTCTTGAGTGCGTCAATGCCAACCGCGAGATACTCGGTATGGATGGCTTCAAGCATGCTGCCATGAAGGCATGGAGCGAGAACCCTGAAGTTTTTCTTGAAAACCTTTTCAGAGCGTTCGACAGCTGGGCTGCTTCGCAGCAGGATGACATCAGCTTTGTTCTTATCAGACACGGAAAAAGCTCATAAATAAAAATCACAATTCATCATACCGATTCATCAGCTCGATGATCTTTATCGGGTTTTTGATGCCGGTAATGGCTTTTTGGCTGATAAATGCATTTTTTGCCGAACAGAATGCGGAGGTCGAACTGCGGGCATTCGGCAATCTCGTAGACAGTGCAGCTCAGCAACTTGAATCATATTCTGAAAATTCTGAATTCTGGTGTCACGAGCTGAACCGCCATTTTGCCTCAGCGGAAAGCATTGATAAATTTGCCGCCAGCCTGAAAATGCTTGCAGAAAAGCACCGCGAAAATATTCGCTGGGTTTTATGGAATGCTGACAGCCAGGTTGTTGCCAAAAAAATCGATAGTCAATATTCTTATAAAAACTGGCACAGGGTTGGAAAGATTCTTAGAGAGGCATCAAAAGCCTGGTTTTTTGATCTGGATAAATCTGACGACAGCTTTGTTCGCTCGGTTCTCGGAGAACATCTTCAGACAAAAACCTTTGGTCGGGCAACGTTCAGAAATAACCCGTCTCTCAACCGTCTTTCATTTTTTCGCCCGGCCGGCAGTTTCTGGGCTGACTTCAACGAAAAATCGGGTGCGCTAGTTCTTTTTCCGCCGGGAATAGAAAAGAAAAATCACGGAATAAAAGAGTTTCTCAACAACTTCGATCTGCAAGGCAGCGGCGTTGTTATTGGCAAAGATGATTTCTTCTTTTCGAATATGCCTGAGCAGACCTCCGACAAGCTTCTGCAGCTGAGAAATTCTTTTTCACTTAAGGCTCCTGAGGTTTTAAAGGACGCCGTGGGTATTTACACAGGTAGATTTGTCGACAAAGACCTGTTTTTTTGTCTTTTCAAAGCAACCGATAAAGATTCTTCCGGCCGCAATACTCTGCTTTTTTCGGTGGTTCTGGCTTTTTTCTGGACCCTGGTCTTTAACCGCATTCTGCATGAAAAGCTGCATGTCGGTATCAGTATAAGATATGTCGTCATTGCTATCATCACCTGTTCGAATGTTTTTCCGCTGCTTATCATGGGTATTCTTGGGCAGCAATACATCGAACAGAAGCGCCAGATACTCATCGATGAGCGCCGCGGCGAATCCGTGAAGTTTTTGCGGCAGATCGAGGGTGAATTCATTGCCGCGACCCACAAAATCAAGAACTTTGCTATTCAGCAGATAGACCAATTGGGCGAAATAATTCGCCATGAGCCCCTGTCGCCTGAAAATACCCTTGATTTCAGAAAGAGCATAGCCAGGGTTGAAGGTAAATTTATGATTGTGGCGAGCACTACATACCCTTCAATCAGTGATGTCGTGTTCATGGGTAAAGATAAGGCTTTTGCCATCGAAGCTCTAGTTCCATCTAGTGAATTATCACTAGAGTTTGTTGAAACGGCTGATAAAAGCCAACTAGACCGGGTTAAACTCAATCAGACCATGTGCAAGTGCGGGTCTGCCTTTATTGCTTTTTATAACGGCAGCAGCCTCGCAGAGCAGGTGCTTACCGAAGTTGAACTTATTATCGAGGCTATTTTCCAGTCGAAGTTGCATGCGACTTTTCATAAGTTTCTCAGGCTTCTCGAAAATGTTGAGCACATCGGCATGGGAACAGAAAAACACCCGACCTTTATGCATTTTCTCTCTTTCAATCCTGAAAATCTGGCTGATTACCTGTTTATGTTTCATTTCAATCAGGGTGCTCATGCCAGAAATTATATGACCAGCATGCATTCTGTTTTTCAAAGAAATACCCACGGTATCAAAGTTGTTTATTCTCAAGGGCAGAACCTCAAAAATCTAGAAATAGCGCCATTTACCGAAAGGCTGAAATTAAGGGAACTGTTTGCCAGGTTAACTTCATTTCCGCAACCGCAGGCTGAACTGATTGAGCTCGACGGTCAGACCTGGGTATCTGCCGGGTTTGTCAGCAATGTCATTGGCGATAACAGTTTGATTGCGCTGTCTCCTGTCGATGAAATTGAAAGACTTCTCAGTATTGAAAAGCGACAGCTTTTCGGCATCATGCTGATAAACATCCTTCTCGTAGCCGGGATCACGCTGATTTTTGTGCAGACACTCATCAGACCTGTCAATCTGCTTCAGACCGGCACCGAAGCGATCAGAAGCCGCAACTTCGCCTTCAGAATTCCGTGGTCTGGCAAAGATGAATTCGGCAGAATGGCCCGCGTATTCAACAGCGCTCTCGCCGATCTTCAGGAAATGAGTCTGGCTCGCGATGTTCAGCAGCAGCTTTTTCCGAAGCAGCAGGTCGAAACCGGCCATTATGACCTTTTTTGCAGGACCCTCACCATGGCCGACCTTGGTGGCGATTATCTCGACACTTTTCAGCTCAACGATGAAAAGTTCGTGACGGTGCTTGGCGATGTCGCCGGGCATGGGGTCGGAGCCGCCATGATTATGGCGATGGCCAAGTCTGCGATGCTTAATTCCACCGAACTTCTCGATCGGCCGGCCGAACTTCTCAACCGTCTGCATGATCTGATCTATCGCACCAAAAGCAAGAAGCAGAAAAAAATCATGACCTTTCAGTATGTTATGGTCGACACCCGCGAACACAAGGTCGTTTTCTCAAACGCCGGTGGCTGTAACCCTTATATCGTCAGAATGCAAGGCAGAACCGTTGAAGAACTTACCGTTCCCGGTGCTGCTCTTGGCTCGTTCAAAAATGCGAAGTTCAGTCAGTGCGAGGTAAATCTTGAGCCCGGCGATGCAATCGTTCTTTATACCGATGGCTTGGTCGAATCGCGAAATGATCATGGCGAAGAGCTCGGATATGAAAAGTTTAAAAACCTGCTGCGCGAAAACCACTGCACTGGCAGCCAGCAGTTCTATGAGCGGATAATGGCCGCCAACTGCCTGTGGCGCCAGAATCAGCCACCGCAGGATGACTACAGCCTCATGATTCTCAGCCGCCGCCCGGATTATTGATTCCAGCATAAACACATCCTGTGCAGAACAAGCTTACGAAAAAGGCCATGGCGCGCACTTTCCTGCTGTGCCGTGCCATAACCGCCATCCTGGTGTGAAAATCTCGACTTTTTCCTGTACCTTGTCTTATACGCAATTCTACATTGATTTACAGTTATCAATAAAAGACAGGTTTGCTTTTTTGAACAAAGTTATTCTATTCATCCACAGCTGTTGTGTTATACAGTTGGATAAATTAATGGCCCGGTCTGCACGGCAAAAATGACATGAAAGAAAAAATACCAGTCTATTCGCAGAAACAGAGTTTTCTGGACACGCTGCTCTCGATGTTCAATCTGTTTCCTGAATTCAACGAAAGCGCTCTGGTTGAAAATCCATCAGAGGTAATGCATTCATGGCGCGAAAGAGCGCTGATTATCGTTGTGTTTGCTTCTCTGATCGCCAACCTGCCGGTTACTCTGGCGGCCTTCAGAGGCCAATTTGAACTGATTCCACAATGGGCAGGCAACCTTGTTCTTTTTATTTATCTGCCGTGCGTTATCTTTTCGCTGGTAAAAGGCATATCTCTTACCAGCAGAATTTACATTCTTTTCAGTGCCAAAGCAGTTATCGGGGCAATTCAGTTCCTTACAACCCAACTGATTGGAAGCGGGCGCCTCACTCTCGCTTTTCTGCCGGTAACCGCTCTGATTATCGGAGGAAACCGCTTTGCCGGACATATTCTGCTGTTGTGTTTTTCTATTCTCGGTTCAATCACTTATCTTGTAACTTCAGGTGTTATCGCTCCATTGTCGATGCATGTCGAAAACATTGCTGCCGGATACTGGCTGTTTCAGGTGGCTGTCTGGGTAGGAAATATATTTCCTCAGCTTTATCTTATCGGTCATTTTCTCCGTCTCCAGGACAGAACGGTAGATGCGGTTCGTGCAGCCCGTGACCGCATCGAGGCAGAAACCACCAGAAACAGACTTCTTGAGGCTGAATTGAACAGAATTGGTGAAGAGGAACGTCGAAAACTCGGGGCAGAACTGCATGACGGCCTCTGCCAGCATCTGACGGCAACCCTTCTTAACTGCAGTGCTCTTGAATACCAGATGAAAGCGACCGCCGCCCCCGACCTCGGGTCGGTTGAAAAAATCCGCGGTGCCGTTGAAAAATCGATCGGAATGGCCTACGAAGTTGCCCGCGGCCTTTGCCCGGTGAATATTGAAGCTGATGCTCTGGTTCCGGCATTGCATGACCTGTGTCGCGCAGTCAGGCAACGAAATGGCATCGGTTGTAAACTGCAGGCCGACCACGAAATTAATGTTGCAACGCCGGCAATAAGTATGCATCTTTATCGCATCGCCAGCGAATCGCTGACAAACGCAGTGAAACATTCCGGATGTTCCGAGATTTTTGTGAAGCTCTGTATAGATAAGGCCGATCTGGTGCTCGAAATTGCAGACAACGGCAAAGGAATGCCAGATAATGCCGACTTTTCACGGGGAATGGGATTGAACATCATGAAATACCGCGCTGGCCTGATTGGCGGCGTTCTTGAAATCAACAGCAGTCAGACGGGCGGCACCAGGGTGGTTTGCCGTTTGCCGGCAATGGAGAATACTGAATGAAGACAAAAGATGCTGCAATCATGATTGTCGACGATCATCCTCTGGTGCGCGATGGTCTGCAGCATCTGCTCACCGCTGCCGGCTTCAGAGTTGCCGGTCAGGCAGCCGACCCTGTCGGCGTATTTTCACACTCCGACTTCGACAGCTTCAGGCTTTTCATTATCGATCTTTCGCTCGGAGATAGCAGTGGTCTTGCTCTGATCAGCAGGTTGCAGGAAGCGGGCCGCCTGACGCTCGTTTATTCGATGCATGAAACAGCAAGCGTCGTTCGCCAGTCTTTTCAGGCCGGCGCCGCCGGCTATGTGACCAAAAGGGAGACCCCGGCCATTCTGGTTGAAGCCATAAATTGCGTTCTTGCCGGTAAAATCTATCGCAGCCCGCAGGTTGTCGAAATATTGTCGGACTCAGACCCGATAGATGAACTCAGCGCCCAGCAAAAGCAGATTTACAGCCTGCTCGGCCGTGGTCTGAGCAACAGCAGTATTGCCAGTGAGCTCGGCATCAGTGTTCGTACACTGGAATCATATTGTGTGAGAATAATGAATAAGCTTAATGTCACTGGCATCAAACAGTTGCGCCAGAAGGCCATTCTTGCATACAAAAATGATATGTTCGACAAAGACGGCACCAGTTGAGTTTTTTTAAGCGCTGCAGACTGCGATTGCCAAAAATTCCCGGCTGAAAATCAATTTTCTTTAACAGGGGCGAACTAATGCCAGATATGCTTTTCGCTGACGATGACTGCTGCGTATCTGAAAAATGAGAGGGAAATCCCTCTAACCAGTCTGCCACCAAAAAAATTACGCTTGTATTTGGGTTTTCAGGATTATCTGAATTCTGATGCCTGCTTTTGTCTACTCAGTAATTTCATAACCGAAATTGCCAGGTGTGGTTGTATTTAAGTTGAACCCTCAAGGAGAACTGTCATGAGTCTGCTGAAAACCTGGAAAAGGCGTATTTTAAGATCGTTTGCCAGAAAAAATTCAACTCCAGGTGTCTTCGACAAAACCTTGAAAAAAATTGCGACCGGCATTGCCGGTCTGGGTTTTCTCGCCACATCCAACTTTGCTGCCGGACAGGTTGCTTATACTGATATCCAGGCTCATGATGCCGGTAATACAACAGTCTATTACGATCCGGGCAACAGCGGTAACTACAACTATCACATCGTTTCACAGAAAATTTCCGGCACCAATGCTTTCAACTCTTTCAGCAGCTTCAATCTTGCAACCAACGACACGGCGAATTTTTACCTTCCCAATGGCACTGCCAATCTGATCAATTTCGTTAAATCGAGAATCGAGATCGATGGTACCGTAAATGCCATTAAAGACCATAAAATCGGCGGAAATCTCTTTTTTCTGAGTTCTCAGGGACTTGTTCTCGGTAGTTCAGGGGTTGTTAACTGCGGCGCGTTTTATGCCATGACCCCGACCAGCGAATTTATGGATAAATTCGTCGGCGGCGATTACAGTCTCAATATCGATGGCAACGCTGCCGAGATTGCACAGATCACCTCACGTAAATTCGTCAATCATAACGGTGTTGTTTCCGGTGACGGAGTTCCGCTCAACTCAGATGGCTCGATCGTGATTGGCGGCCGAATCAATGCTGTTGACAACGTCAGCGCCCATGCCGGCAATGTGACCCTCGAAAGCGGCGCCAGAATCGACACCGGAGTTACCGATTTTTCCGCCCTGGTTAATACCAGCAACATCTGGAAACAGGACGAGAACGGCTCATTCTTCTCACAGACAGATCTTGTCGACGTAAATGTTTCCGGCCTGGCGATGACCACGAACGAAGACGGAAACGTCGAACTGGTAGCTGTTGCTGACAATGTCGGCAGAATCTCTTCGACCTCAAAGGGGTCAGACGGCTTCAGTTCATATATTAAAGCCACCTCGGATGCGAAAGTGACCGTTAAGGGCACGGTAAACGCAAAACGTAACGCCAGTTTCGAGGCCGTCGCCGTCAACGGCACGCTTTCGGGCAAAGAAACCATCGTTCAATATGGCGAAAACAAAGAAGTTAAAACCTTTGTCGGTGCCGACTCGATTTCTTCGGTGAATGCCACTGTTGAAGTGGATACAACTGCAAGAATCAATGCTGACAATGATATCAACATGCGGGCTTTTGCGACCAATGTTTATAAAAGCTCAACAAGCCCGACTGATCTGGGTATAATGATCGTCGGCATGGTATCGCCGGTAAACATCTCGGCACAAACGGCAGTCGTAAGCAGTAAGGCTGAGGTTAAAGTCAAACAGGGTGCGATTGTTACCTCCAAAAAGAACATCGACATCAAAGCGTCGAGTGAAACAGACGTCATTGTCGGTGCGAGTACCTCAATAGCCAAGATCAAACAGACTTCAGGCGGAGTTGCCGCCGGGGTTGTCTTTGCCGAAGTAAGCAGCGACGCCAATGTTGTCATCGACGGCAGCCTCAATGCCGGCACCACCGGCGATGCAACTGCGGGCGACATAACGATCAACGCTCTTTCAGACAATTCTCTCGATGCCACGGCCGCTTCGAAAACTGCAAATGACAAGGCCGCAATTTCCACGGGCATCGTTATCGGCAAGGTTACCAACCGCTCAGACATCAAGGTTAACAATTCCGCATCAGTGAATGCTAAACGGGCAGTTAAGGGCAAGGCAACCAACCGCAGCGATGTGGCCACTACGGCCATAGTCGAAACCGGTGATGACAGCTATGCCGGGGTTGCAATCAATTTTACCGATTTCGACTCTTCGGCAAAAGTCAGCGTCAACAGCAGCATCAATGCTCCGGGCAATATCGACCTTTCTGCTTATAACCTTGTGCTGCAGAATCGCTCGACCGCAAAAGGCACGGTGGGCCACACAAAAATTTCGCAGGCGGTGGCAAACCTTCAGTCGAGCATAGTTTCGTGCATTTTCAGCCTGAGCAAGCTCACCTCAAAATTTACCGGGCCGATCAAGGACCAGTCGACCAAATTCAGGGCTGCCGGCGCGATTGTAGTAAACCGGGGCAGTCATGATGCCGGTCTGACAATTGGCAGCGACGTCAAGCTGACTTCAGGCAACGATCTGATACTCAAGTCTTCTTCCGTGGTCCAGGATCTGTTTATTCAGGCCGACAGCGTTGCCAGATCGAAAATGAATACCGCCGACGGCGCAAAGGCCTCTGTCAGTGCCGGTATTATTTATTCAGACATTTCTCAGGACTCAACTGTAAAGGTTGCCGATGCCTCTTACAATGCAACAACCGGCAATGGCACCGTTCTTACCGGTAAGACTGTCGATATCAGCAGCGAAGTTAAAGTAGAATATAACCGGGTTAAGCGCATGATCGCCGCGATCGAAGATGCGATCGCCACGCTCAAAATCTCGGTTTCCGACTCAACTCAGCTGTCCATGATCAACTCGGTCGAAACTGCCTACCAGACCATCAAAAATAAATTTTCGGCTGTTGGTTCCGAAGGCTTGAGCAAAGCAGAAAACATCACCGGTTTCATTGACGCTCTTACTTCGCTGAGCACCATGACCACAGCCCTCAATAACCTTATTACCGGGGAAAATCGCATCGTGGCCGAGGCGGCAAAAATCGTCACTTCTGCCGCCGACTTTGCTTTCTACAATAATTTCCTCAACACTGCGGTTTCGAGTGCCGTTAAAGGTGCAAATGAAGAAAATACAACGGATATCGGTTTTGCCGGGGCTGTCGGTCTCACAGATTTCAAGGCCAACAGCAATGTTCTGATTGGCCGCAATGTCACCATTCAGTCTGTAAATCCCGCGACCTCAGTCTCTGATTCAATAAAAGTCGCTGCTAATACTGATATAGACATGATCAGTGCCGCCGGTTATCTGATCCCGAGTTCTGGTTCAAAAGCCATGGGCGGAACCTACTTCTCTCAGGATTTCAATTCTTCTGCAAAAGTCATGGTGCCGGAGGGAGTAAACCTGATCGGCGGCAGCAAAGACATTTCGATTTCTGCCACCAGCGATGCAAAAGCTGTCGTTGGCGGTTTTGCAGCCGCCATGGCCGGAGCCGGCATACAGGGCATGTTTACTCATCTGACCGGTGTCAGTGATGCCTCTGTTAACTTTGACAACGAGGCCAGCGTCGCATCGACAAAAAACCTCAAACTTAATGCTCTGAACAATACCAGAATCATCAATTTTGCCGGATCGGTGATGATTTCGAGTTCAGTCGGTGTTGCTGCCGGTTTTGCCATCAATGACTTCGTCAAAGACAGCATCGTGCTGATTGGCGACATCGATAAAAAATACCAGGACTATCTCGATGAAAAGGCCGGAATCGATAAAGCCACCACGGCCGACAGTGCCAGAAGCAGAACCGATGCCAAAATTGCTGTGACCGGCCAGATCGATGCCCAGGCCAAAAGTAAAGGCGGTTTCATTGCCGCCGGCGTTGCCGGTGGCATTACCAAAAATGACGACAGCGGCGCGCCCGGTATTACCGACAAAATATCTGGAAAAGCCAACGATGCCGAAAGCAAGGTGGTCGGCACCATCAATTCAATTTCGGGCAAGTTCTCGAATATAACCTCTGAGCTTTCTAATAAAACCAAAACCAGCAGCACTGGAACACATACAAACCCGAGTGTCAGCCTTTCGGTTGCCGGCAGCGGCGGTCTGAATTTTATCGACACAAACACCGTGGTCGATATAAGCGGTATGACCCTCGATCTCGGTGGTGTTGCCGGTTCGAATCTGAATGCCATTGCCGTCAACAACACCGATGTAATGGCCTTTGCAGGTACTGCAGGCATAATGTATCAGACCGCTACGAAGGATACTTCAGGCAAAAGCGTTGGCATCGCTGGTGCGGTTGGTTTGAATATGCTCAAGAATAAAACCGAAGCTGTTATCAAGAACAGCACCGTTAACAACGCCGACGACCTCAATGTTTTTGCAGTCAATGGCGGCACCGATGTCGCTGCAGCCCTTGGTCTTCAGGTTTCTAAAAACTCGGGCAACGCCGCCGGTGCTTTTACCATGGGCGGTTCGGTTTCTCTCAACAACATTGATAATACCGTGAATGCCGAACTCAATAACACCAATGTCACCGGAAAAAGCAGCCTGAAAACAGACGTCAAAGTCGCAGCATACGAAAGCGATCTGCAGATTACCGGCGGAGTCCAGGTTACGGTGGGGCAGCAGAAGGGCGCGTTTGGCGCCGCTGTGAACGTTTCAAAAATTGACAACAATGTGTCGGCAAAAATTACCGGCGGCACTTTCAATATGGTCAACGACGTTGCTGTTGCGGCATTGCAGGCAATCGCTCAGATCAACGGTGCTGTCACTGCCGGCATAGTAACGGGTACAGACGGCACTGTCTCTCTTATGGGTGCCATGATCTATAACGAAACCAACAATAATCTCAAGGCAGAAATCAATGAGGCAAACATAACTGCCTCAGGAAAAGTTTCTGTCAACGCCAGGGATTATTTTCTCGGTGAAAATGAGACCGGTTTCGGGCAGATACTTGACCGCGCTGATTCTGGTGTCAGTTCATTCGTTGATACCGATGGCGGCGACTATTACGATGTCGATGCTTCAAATGAAGCCGACGGAGAACTTGATACGTCACTGAAAGACCAGATTAAAAAAGGCTCTCTCATCGTTTCGGGAGCAATGGCAATCAGTGTTGCCGATACAGCAGTCGGTGCCGGTCTTTCGATCAATGATATCGACAACAATTTTTCTGCTGAAATTAAAAACAGCACGATCAATGCTGGTGTCGGCACGGTCGAAACCAATGCGAAGTCGGATACGTTCATGGTCAGTGCTGCCGGTGGCGTTGCCGTAAGCAAAAAGAACGCTGCTGCCGGCGGCTCTGTAATCTGGAACGATATCAGCTCTAAAGTTAATTCTGGCACCGTTAATTCGGTTATTACAACTGGCAATTACCTGAGCAAGGCTGGCAATGATTCAAGAATTATTGGCATAGCCGGTCAGGTTTCGGCAGGCAAAGGGCCGGCAATCGGCCTCGCTTTTACCTACAACAAAATCGTTAACAATTCGAACGCTTTCTGTCTGGCAACAAAGGTTACTGGCCCGGGTTACAGCGTTGTCGGCTCACAGTTCCTGGTCAACGCCATCAACAACGGCGAGATCATGAATCTTGCACTTTCTGTGCCCGTGAGCAATCAGGTCGGTATCGGCGGTTCGGTTGCGATAAACGATATCGATAACAATACCGGGGCTCTGGTAGATAACCGCTATGTTGACGATGCCGGGGTCACAAAGACTGTTTCAGGTATTTCTGACAGCAACTTTGAAAATTTCTCGACGATTGCTGCCGAAAGTTCCGATATCAAGTCTATTTCCGGCACCTTGGGTTTCGGCGGTGAGGCCTCTATCGGTGGCGCGGTTGCTTATAACGAAATTAACGGCAAAACCGCTGCCGCTGTCAACAACGTCACTGTCGGCGGCAAAAATGTTACGGTCAAGAGCACTAACGATGCCGACATCTGGACTCTCGCCTCCGGCTGTGGTGGTGCCGGCGAAGTCGCCGTTCAGGGTGCGGCTGCAACCAGCGAAATTTCGAGAACCATTTCGGCAGGGATGAACAACGTATCCGAAACCAAAAACGATTCGAGCATTGATGTTGTTGCTGAAAGCACCGGCGAAATCAACAGCAATGCCACCGTCGTTTCGATCGGCAAGAGCGTCGGTGTTGGCGCCGGTGTCGTTGTTAACAGAATGAGTGATGACGTCACTTCTTCGCTTACTGGCGGCGTTCTGGCCATAAAAGATCTTGATATACGGTCAAAGGCAACCCAGACCATAAGAACCATAGGTGTTGCCGGAGCCGGTGGCGCTTATGCCGGAGTTTCCGGTTCGGTCGCGGTCAATGTCATCAAGAATAATGTCAGTTCCTTTATTGATGGTAATGCAAATATTGTCGCCGAAGACAATATCGGGGTCGTGGCGCAGAGCGACGAAACCCTGCTTAATTATTCAGGAGTGGTTGCCGGTGGCGTCGCCGGCGTCGGTGCCGCGCTGAGTGTCAACGACATTCAGGGTAACACCAGAGCATATGTCGAAAATGCCACGGTTCAGGCAAAGGGCCTGGCCGGCTCGGTATCTCTAAATAATGGTATTTCTGATACCAGCATGAACAGCGGGTTTATCGATGATTCGACCCTGAATGTAAAATATACTCTCGAAAAGCAGAGAGCGGCATCGACGAAAAAGGGCCTGGTTGTCGACAGTTCAGCAACCCACACTCTTAAATCTTTTGTTGCCAATGCCGCCGGGGGCGGTATTGCAGTTACCGGCACCGTAAATGTGAGCCGTATTGCCGGCGAAACCAGTGCCAGAGTTTCAAATACCAGAATCAACAATGGTGTAACCGGTGGCGATGTCAGCATAAATTCGGGTGATTATGCCAATCTCTCCGGCTTTGTCGGGTCGGTAGGAATTTCCGGCGGCTCTGGAGTCGGCATGACCTCGGATTCAGGTATTGTTAACCGTACGACTTCAGCCAAAATGGATGGAACCATCACCGGGTCGACAGCAAAGGATGTTGCTGTCACTTCCGAAGCCAAAACCGGTATTTCTGCAATCGACGCCGGCATCAGCCTGAGCGGCTTGAATTCGGTAGCCGGCACAGTTTCGGTCAATGTGCTGAAGAGCAATACCGAGGCTGTTGTTAATAACTCCAACCTTACTGTTAACAGTCTGCTGGTAAAAGCAAACCACTGGGCAAGAACCAGCATCGTTGACGGAACGGCTTCTGTCGGCGGGTATGTCGGAGTTGGCGGTGCAGTCGGAATCAATGACATCAGAGATAAAGTTAAGGCCGAAGTGACTTCGAGTAACGTTGCCATGAAGGCGAACGGTTCCGGAAAATTCGAAGTTCAGGCAATCAATCAGATGACTTTGAAAACGATTGGTGCCGCAGTTGCGGGTGGCATGGCAGGTCTTGCCGGCAATGTCGGGCTTAATATCATCGAAACCGATGTTCTGGCAAATGTGAAGAACAGCAATATGACCAATCGCGCAACAGATGTGACGGTTAAAGCCGATGACAGCCTGACCCTCGATGCCAATCTGGGCACTGTCGCTGTCGGAGCGGTTGGTGCCGGCGTTTCTGCAGGGGTAAGCGTTCTTGACGGAAAAACCAGGGCGATTGTCGACGGCAGCAAACTTTTAGCGGTCAATTCAATCGATATCACGGCCAGAGAAGTTCGCAATGTCACTCAGAACGCCTTCACCGCCGCCGCCGGAATCGGTGGTTTTGCCGGCAATGTCATATATATTTCCTCAGGCAATCTTCTCATCAATACAGATGAAGATGGTGCGTCAAACGTCAGAGATGCTGTTTCTTCTGCAGAAAAGGTTAATTCTGGCAATATCAGCGAAAGCAATGGTGCGCTGACCGATGCCGAAAAGCTTTCGCTGAATGCCGACGGCGGCAAACTGACCTCTTCAGAAGCAGGCAGAGCGGCAACTGCTGTGGCTGTCGGAAAAATCGACGCCACTGTCGGGTCGACTCTCGATTCGCAGGGAACGATAAATGTTAAAGCCGTTGAGGATTCCAACTTTTCAGTAATCGGTGGCTCAGGGGCCGTTGGCATGGTTGCTGCAGGCGGTTCGGCATGCTTTATCGATGTAAACAGGAATGTCGCTGCAAAACTGACCAATGCAACGCTGGTTTCCGGTAAAACTACTGATGTAAATGCTAAAATAACCGGTTCAAGCGATCTCGACATGTATCAGGGCTCCATAGGCTATCTTGGTGCTGGCACAGCCGCATACGGGCGAATCGGTACCGGCGGCAAGGTCTTTACAGAGCTTACAAACAGCAGTCTGACATCGACCGGAAACATTCTGATAAGTGCCGATGATACAACTTCGGCTACTGCAGAATCCTATGGCCTGACTGCAGGCATGATCGCTGCCGGTGCCTTGATCACCCAGATCGATAACGACACCTCTGCCGCCGTTACCTTGACCGGCAACACAATCAGTTCCGGCGGGTCGGCCAGCCAGGTAAACATTAAAGCCGAAAGAGCCGGCACTCTGACCGCAAAATCGCTTGGCGGAGCGGCAGGTCTTTTCGCAGCCGGCACCGGTATTGGCTCAACGATAAAAGACGCTGGCAGTGCCACTGTGACTTCTACCGGCGGGACTTACACCGGCAAAAGCAAAATTTCCTTCGATGCCACCAGTAAACCGACAGCTGTTTCTGAGGCTAAAAGTGCCGCGATCAGCGGCCTTGTCTCGGCCGGGGTATCGGTTGCGAAGTCAGAACTTTCGGGCACGACCGAAGTGAGTGTTTCCGGAACAAACTCATTCAATGCACCTGAAGTGGCGTTCAGTTCGACCAACAGTGGTAAAAACACTCTGCTGGCCGAAGGTCTGAGCGGTGGGTTTTTAACCAGCTTTGGTTACAACCTCAGCGATGCTCAGAACAATTCAATTGTCAAAGTGCTGATCGGTGACAGCACTTTCATCAATAAGGCTACAAAACTGGCTCTGAATGGTACGAACATCGTCACCCAGAATGTTGAGACTAGAGGTCTGAATATCGGTGGTATTGTTGCGTCTGGCAATAACAAGGCCAAAGCTGAATCCAATACCTCCACGAAAGTCGAACTGACCGGCAATTCTACCAGCGCCCGCGAAGTCGGTTCAATCGACATCAAGGCCGACAGTTCTTCTATTCATGATATCGCTGCTGATGGCAACGGTGGTGGTCTGATTTCCGTCGATGGCCTTTCTGCCTATGCCATAAACAAAATGACGACCCTGGCAGAGGCTGTAATCAGCGGTAAATGGAAAATTACTGATAAATTGAATCTCTTTGCGGCTCAAAATGATACCGTCAACATGAGTGCCGATTCCATGCGTGCCGCGTTGATTGGTTACAGCGGCACAAAAGCCGAAAATACCATCAACTCGACCACGAAAGTCGCAATTGCTGACAATTCTGCAGTCGATGCCAATGGCAATATTGAATTCCAGGCGAAAAACACGATCGACTGTAATGATGATGGTGCAAATTCAGCATCTGGCGGCGGATATGGCGGTATTGTGGTTAACGGGGCTTATTCTGACAGCAGCATCACTTCTACTACCGAGGCAAAGATTGGCAAAAATGCCAGTCTTGTAACCAACGGCGATATTTATGGCGAAGCTCTCACCGATGCGGAAATTCATAACAGGGTTCTCACTGAGGGCGCTGGTATGGTCGCCAATCCTCTGGCCCACAGTTACAACACCGTTTCTTTCAACAATAAACTTTTAACCGGCACCAATTCTGTTCTCAAGACGGTTAAACCGGGTAAAAACATTAACCTTGCCGCTTCTGACAATCTGACTGCGGTGCTTACCGCTGATTCAGACATGCAGGGCGGGCTGGGCGGCTATTCAGAAGCAAAAACCAGCGCCGATATTTCCAGAAATAATACTGTCGATATCTCCGGCGATATTTACAGCGCCAATGATGCCAGGCTGTATACAGATGCAGACGCCCGGGGCAAAACTGCAGTTTATACCCTGACCGCTACCGCTGATGCATATAACAAGCATTCAGCCGTTGCCGTCGCCAAAGCCACCCTCGACAGCACCACGAATCAGAACAACAAAATCAACATCAACAGCGGCGCAGATATCAACACGATCAGGCATATCGCTCTGCATTCAGGCACCGGCAAAATGGCCATGACCGAGACTGCCAGCGAATATACCTGGTATTCGAGCTCGACCACCGGTGGCTATACCAGCACCGCTTCAGGACTTCGCAGCAAAAATCTTGTTACCGGCAACACCGTTACCGTTAATGGCAGCCTTGTCTCTGGTATCAATAATTATGTGGAACTGAAAATCACTGGTCTGGTCGATCTGCTCGGCCTGGTAACCGGCTCGACCACCAGTCCGACCGTGACTTCGACGGTTTCTCAGTATGCCGCCGGCGTAACCACCGGTATCATGGACTACGGCAACGAACTGTTCACAAGATATCAGGAAATCTGCGGCTTGATCGCTGAATACGCTGGAACGGTCGCCGGAGCAGGCTATCTTGCCGAAAAAACCAGACTTCTTGCCGAAATGGAAAAATACGGTCTTTACGACCCGGCGACCGAAACGGTTATTGGCGGCCTGTATATTCAGTATCTGTCTCTGCCTGATATGGTCTGCTCTGGCGGCAATGTGTCGATCGATGCCGACAAGGTTGCCGGTACCGGTAGTATTGATGCCAAGGGTGCTCCTCAGATCGTCATTAACAACGATTCAAACCTTTACATGAAAGTGAACGACCTGAGCATCATCGATTACGGTGGCGAGCTGATATACAATTCGCTTTCGCTTGGAAATACCGCGAAAACAGTGTTTACGACCCTGAGCAAGGTTCAGACCAGCGATTCTTCGTCTGCCAGGATTGCGATCAATGAAAACTGGAACGGCACTCTGAATGTTGTCGAAGACGGCGTCAACAAAACCCTGACTCCGATTACCAACATCGAGCTCAACGGTAATATCAGCAATCCTCAGGGTAAGGTCGTTATCGATAACCGAAGCGGCGATATCGTCATGCAGGGAGCGACTGCAGAGACCGGCGCAACCATCACTGCCGGCGAAATAGAAATGAAAGCTTCCGAGGGCGCAATTTCTCAGGGATTCAGCGATGGAATCCTCAACATCGGCGGCACCCCCGAAGAAATCTACAAAGATTTTGCAACAGTCCAGGAAACGCTCATCAACGGCAACGAAAGCACGTCTGTCAGCAAAACCTCTGTCAGCAATTCTATCGATGAAAGCCGGCAGCAGGGAACGTGGATCGCCGGCGGCAGCGTATATCTGAGCGCCACGAATATCAACGTTAACGGTCTGATTCAGAGCGGTTACAGCGAATACAAGATGACTTTGAGCACTGATGCCCAGAATAAAATCAATCTTTTCGATAAAAACTACACGGGTCAGAACATAACTCCGGATATGCTTCAGGCATACAAACTCAACACCGGCGGAGTTAAAAAAGATTCTGCCGGCAAATGGTATTTTGAAGTTCAGGCTTATTATAACCCGCAGACAAAACAGGTCATTCTTGAAGATATCGATCCGAAGGGCGGTCGGGTATATCTGACCGGTCGTATTGCCAGCACCGGGAACGGTAAAATCCTGGCGTTCGACGGTTCTTCTGAAATTAATCTGGTAAATCAGACCAGCCGCCCGATAACCCTTGGCAAAATCAACCTCGGCAAGGAAGCCGGTCTGATCAGTATTACTGACCTCGAAAAGAACAACATTACCGAATTCAGACGTGATTCGACATCGACCAGAACGATAGGAGCGACAACTTCGACCATTTCAGGGCCCTCGGCTGTTTACACGCCAAAGACCGGGCAATACTACAACTGGACGACAGGAAAAACCGTTGCGGCGGTTGAAAACTACTATAAAAAGGTCGATTTCAGGCTCTGGGGCGGCTATACAAAAAATGAAACCACCATTCATGAGTATGAAAGCGAAGAAAACCTGCTCAGCTCAAGCTCTGGCGAGCAGAACAGGCTTCCCGGAACCTATATCGGAACTCTGCCAAAATCCGGCACCAGTGAATATGTAATCAATTATGACAACGACGTTGATTACTATTCAAGCTACTTCGATAAATGGATTACCTACAGCAATGCCATCAAGTCACGTGGTTCGGAACATTACAAATGGGGCTCGACAGTCGGCAAGATTCTGACTTTCCAGCATTCCATAAAAGCTGACCACAATATAAACATCGGTTTCATCGGTTCTACGAGCGGCGGCAAAGTGAATGTTTCTTCTGCCGGGAACGTGAATATGACAGGCGATATTGCTGGTCATGCCGGAACGAGCATGACAATCTCGGCCACGAATGGTTCAATCCAGCAGACTGGCGGCCGTCTGATCGGCGACCACCTCAATCTTACCGCAAAGAGCGGTATTGGCTCAGATGGCGCCATAAAGCATCTTGGCGTCAGTGATAATGGTTCTTTGTCGGCGGTTTCAACAACCGGCAATATCAATATTGTTTCCAAAGCTTCGTCTGGTAAGCAGGGAAATCTTGAACTCGGTAAAGTCACGACTGGCGGCGATGTTAAGCTGACTGTGGATGGATCTATTTCAAGATCTTCAGCTGCTGATGCCCTTGTTAAGGGTCGCCGCATCGACCTGGTCAGCAACAATGGCAGTATCGGTAAAACCGGGTCAGCACTCTGGATTCAGGCCGGGCAGACTCCGGCAGCCTCCGGCGACACCATGTCTGCCAGCATTAATGCCAAAGCCCGCAACGGTATTTATCTCGAACAGACCTCTGGAGACATGAGACTTGGCCGCATTGAATCAGAAACTGGCGATGTCGAACTGAAAGTTACCAATGGCAGTTTCGACAATGTTCTGCCGGTTGTCGACAATTCAAACGATCGAAAGGGCGATGATCTGGTCGAAAAATGGATTTCCATGGGCTTGATCAACGCAGATGGAACCGATAACAGCGCGGCGGTCAAGACGCGTGTGCTTGCTGATTACGAAAATTCGGTTAAGAGTGAGTTTGCCTCTTTCTCTGCCCAGAAGACTTTCTATGCCGCTAACCCGACGGTTACAAAAACCGCATCCTATAATGAACTGCTGAAAAAATATGGCTCGTATTCTTCTGCCGCCGCCTATCTGACCGCTAAAAAAGCAGATGCGTCGAGCGATTATTACAAGATTGCCAATAATACTTACGGCTGGACAAAAGACAACCTTCTCTATGCCCTGCAGAAATCGATCATGAATCCGACTTCCGGCTCGACAGGTTCTATTAACCGCCCGGCCAACGTCAAGGGCAAAAACATAACTCTTACCGCTGTAAACGGCGGAATCGGCAAAGATGGCACCCCGGAAGAATTGAGCATCGCCAATCTCAGCAGTAATCTCGACGTGCTCAAAAAACTGGCGGGAGCCGAAGCTTCCGATATTACCTGGAAAGAGGCCGAAGGCAAGGCGATCATCAACAACAAAACCGCTATTGGCATCGAAATGATAGATGCAACCGGCGGTCTTACCGCCACTGCCAAAAACAATATCTATATTGCCGCTGCTACCGAAGACCCGATCTATCTGAAGAACGTCAATGCCGGCAGCAGCGACATACGCCTTCTCGGCAAAGACGGTATTTTCAACCTGAACTCGAATGCCGCTTCCGTTAACGTAAAAGGAAAAGATCTCATAATCGAAGGCGGCGCGGTCGGCACAACCAGCGCTATTGGGACAACAGACAAGGCAATCGTGACCGATTTGAGCGGCAAACTTACCGCCAGAGCCGAAGGTTATATCAATATCTTCCAGAACAGTGCGAATACTCTGAATATTTCGGCTCTTTACGGCGGCGGAGATGTTAAAATCCGCTCTTTCAAAAATATGGGCAGCGTCAATACCGGTATAACCTTCGACGATTCAGGCTATGTCAATGCTCTTGGCAAGCTGACGCTGGTTTCTGATTCAGGAAACATCGGCGAAGACGGTAAGGGCATCAGACTGCTTACAGACAACCTTGATTCTGTTGATGCAACTGCTGGCGGCAGCATTTTTATCAAAGGCTTGACGAATGCTTCGAGTAAGCCGGCACTGAATATCGGTAAAGTGAAAACCGCTTCGACAGGCGCGTTCAAGGTTGTCAGCGATACTGCCGCAGTTAACTTCAGCGATGCGGTTGAAGCCGGTACCATGGATGTAAACACCACTTTGGTCTCGCAGGATGAAGCGAAGAGCAGCATCAAGGCCGGAACCCTGAATTCCGTAACCACAGCCGGTTTTGCTCTCGACAGTCTGAACAACCAGATATCGAATGCCGCGATCAGCAATAATTCAGGCAGTATTCTGCTGAAAAACAAATCTGCTCTCAAACTTCTGGGCATAACCAATTCTTCAACGGCGTCTACTGATAAGCTGATAGTTAACAATACAGCTAATCTGACGTTTGGCGGGGCTGTCGATGCCAAAAATATCGAAATTGCCGCAACAGCTGTCAGTCAGGATTCTGTCAGCAGCATAAAAACCGACAATCTGAATGTTGCCACCAGTGACGGCATGAATCTGCAGAGCCTGGAAAACCAGATCAAAAAAGCAACGCTGAGCAATTCGAAGAATGGCAACATCTCGCTCGGCAATAAGATCGCTCTTACCCTTGCCGGCATTACCAACTCTTCGACCTCAACTTCATCGATGTTTTCGGTAAACAGCACTGCGGCTGTAGATTTTGCCGGGGCAGTTAACGCAAAGAACGTTTCGGTCAAGGCTCTTTCGGTTTCTCAGAATGAGAAAACCAGCAGTATAGTTACCGATAAACTTGAAGCCGGAGCCGAAAAGGGTTTTTCGCTCGACAGTGCCAATAACCAGATTGCCAAAGCTGCAATCGCTAATAAAACAAGCGGCAGTATCTATCTGAAAAACAAGGTTAATCTCGAACTTTTAATGGTAGATAATAATTCCGTGAACGCCGCAGACAAGGTGCAGATCGTCAATACCGGGTCTCTTGCGGTTAACGGTACCGTGAGAGGTCCGAAGGTAGATTTTTCAGCCACTTCAATCTCCCAGGGCAGATATGGAAGTGTTATCACTCCAGACCTGAATGTGACGACTGTTAACGGCCTGTCTCTTAACAACGGCACAAATCAGATTGCCCAGGCAACCCTGAAGAATACTTCGACCGGTGATATTGAGCTTGGAAACAGCGTTTCATTGAAACTGATGGGTATTGATAATTTATCAACCGCCGCAAATTCTAGGTTTTTCATCGGCAGCACTTCAGACGTAACATTTGGTGCCGCAGTGAATGCCCTGAATGTATTCGTTAAGGCCAGGTCTGTCGCTCAGGATGAGGCCGCCAGCAAAATTTCCGCGACGCAGCTTTCGGTTGAAACCACAGATGGAATGTCGATAGACAGCCAGCTCAACAATATCTCGGCCGCTTCTCTGAGAAATAAAACTACCGGCGGTATCCTGTTCAGAAATAAGCCGACTCTTAAGCTGTTGCTGGCAGAAAATAATTCTGCCGATTCAGGTGCAGTGGTCATCGAAAATACCGGAAGCATCAGCCTTAACGGGAATGTGATCGGTAAAAGAATCGATCTCAAGGCTGATTCAATTACGCAGGACGAAGCGTCGAGCGTGGTTAAGGCTGCTGATCTCCTGGTCAGCGCTGTGAACGGTATTTCGATCGACAGCACAAATAATGAGATCGGCCGTGCTGATCTTGCCAACGCAACGAAGGGAAATGTGGAACTGAAGAATAAAACCGATCTGATTTTGTCGGCAGTTAACAAATCCACCTCTGTATCAGACAAGATGCTCGTGAATTGTGCTGCTGGCCTGATGATTGAAAGAGAACTGAATGCTCTGAACATTGACCTCAAGGCACTGGCTTTAACTCAGAACCGTGGCAGCAGGATCATAACCGACAATCTCAGTGCGGTAACCCAGAACGGCATGCTGTTAAGCAATATTGATAACCAGATCAAACAGGCATCATTAAGCAACTCATCGACCGGCAGAATTGAATTTGGCAATTCGGTTAGCCTGAAGCTGGCCGGTTTCAGCAGTGTTGCAAACACCGAAAGGGAAAGAGACAGAATTCAACAGATCGGCAATCTTGAATTTGCCGGCAATGTTTCTTCTGGCTATCTTGAGGTCAATGCTGACACGATAACCCAGAACGAATCGTCATCTGCAATCAAAGCTGGAACTTTGCAGGTAATGACCAGAGAAGGCATGTCTCTCGACAGTCTGAACAATGAGATTCTTACCGCCGGCATCGAAAACCGGCGTGGCGATACGGTGCTCAAAAACAAGACCGCTTTGCAGCTGAAGTATGTCAGAGGCGGTGACAGCCTTACCATAGGGAATAACGGCAATATAACCGCTCTCGGAGATATCGAAGCCAGAATGGTTACGATAAATCTAATCGGCTCATTAAATTCAAATTACAGACTGACTGCTGCGAACGACCTCACTGTTAACGCCACAGGCAACATTACTGCCCGCACCGTCAGGGCAAGAAATGTAAAACTTACTTCCGGTGTGGCTCAGAGCTCACTGGCTCTGAACCTGGCCGGCAAGTCTGATCTGAACCTGAGATTGCACCTTGAAGATGCTGAAGCCGCAACAGACAGCAGAGTTTCAGGCAGTGCTGTCAATCAGATTGCTGAATCCGGCGGCATCAATGTGCATGATCTTCTCGCAGAAGAAGATGTTTACGGTTTAACCGAAAATGGAGATATCATGCTGGCCAATATTGGCGGAAAAAGGGTAACGCTCATTATCAACAACGATCAGGGCAGGGTGAACGTCGACCAGGCCGCGCTTGGTGAATCTATGAATGTCACCGCCGGAGAATTCAAAGGCGGTCTGCTTGAGCATACAGAAACCGGTGATAATCTGAAGCTTGGATTTACCGGGTCCAATGGCAGATACATGAATGACGTGACAATTGATAAGATTACGTCGGGCAAAGGTGTTCAGGTAGATAATCTTGACAGTATTACTGCCAGAATCAACGCAGACTGTGATAATTTACAGCTCAACAGCGTTGATCTTCTCGGACTCGGGCAATTTGCCAACAATCAGACTTCAGTTGTCGTTACCGGCAGCGAAAACAGCTCTTCTGAAATAAAATTCGCAGGCTCTGGCGTAAGTGTCACCCGCCGCGCAAAACAGCGCAGTGAAATGAGCCTGACCGACAGAGTCGCAGGCATTTTCAGCAGCAATTTCGCGGGTATGGGAAAAGATGTAAAAGCCCGTGACAATGCTGGACTGGAGGGTGCAGGCAGTTCTGAAGATATGATCGATTATTCTGCTGTCAGCAGTGATAATGCCGTTTCAGGAAAACTCGCAAGCCATGGAAACAGGGTATTTCTGACCGATTCAGATGAAGAAGAACGCGAAATGTCTGCAGATGTTGAAAATGAAACCTCAGAAACGGAAATCAAAGACTGATGCTGAAAAATAGAAGCTCTTTGCTGACAACTCTTTTTGTTTGTGCCTCTTTGACCTGTTCTTTTGCCAACCCGCCTGCGCCGGCTATCGAGCCGGCAAGAACTTCTGGTGCCGATCTGAACAGGATTCTCGACAATCTGCAGAAAACCCGAATGGAACGCGAACTTAAAAAGGAAATGGAAAGCCAGGAAAAGGATGAAAAACCTGCAAATGCCGCTCCAATTCCTGAGCCATCGGTTCCTGAAACCAGAGTGAATCTTAAAGCCGTCGAGTTCTCGGAGTCTTCGGTTTTGCCTCAGGAAATGCTGCAGGAAATGGCTGCAAAATATGTGAATCGTGAAATAGGTATTGCCGAACTTAAAGAATTTATCGGCAATATCAATAAATGGTACCGCAGTCATGGCTATATTACGGCTATGGCGGTTCTACCCCCCCAGGAAATCAAGGATGGCAAACTGAAGGTCCTTCTGATTGAAGGTAAAATCGGCAATGTTCTGGTTCAGGGCAATGCCAATACCCGCTCAGGCTACATCAGAGGGCGCATCGATGTGCCGCAGGGTGAACTTCTCGATATCAGAGCGCTTGATCGTGATCTTGCATGGTTTAACGGCACAAACGACATGAAAGTTCGCATCAAGCTGCAGGCCGGAGAGAAGCCAGGCACTACCGACTGTTTTCTTCTGGCTTATGAGCCATTAGACAAGACTGCCGTTCTGTTTGTCGATACGGCCGGCAACAAAAGCACCGGCGAGACTCGTACGGGCCTGACCTTCTCTGATTCCAGCGTTATCGGTAATCGTGATGCCTTTACCATGACTTCGCTGATGTCAAATTCATCAAAAGCGGCAATGCTTGGCTACAACGTGCCGATAAGCCGGCGCGGTACCAGAGTGTCGCTTTACCACAGCTTCAATAACCTTCTGATTGACAATGCCGGTCTTGAAATTCGCGGCCGTTCTCAGGCAAGCGGTTTCTCGATCACTCACCCTCTGCAGGTAACGGCCAGGCTTAAAAGCGAACTGATCTTCGATGCCCAGCGCCAGAACTCTGAAAACCGTGTGTTTGGCATTACCTTCGTTGATGACAGCGAAAAGCGTTTTTCAATCGGTTCGTCATTTTTAAGACTCTCCCCCGGCCAGGCGCTTTACTGCAAGCCGCTGATCACTTTCTGTGACTATGATGGTCTGGGCGAAGATAAAAAAGTGCAGAAATATCAGATAGATGCCATGTGGCAGAAGGTTTTGCGCGGTAATCAGCAGCTCAATCTGCGCCTCAGCGCTCAGAAAGCCAAAGATGAATTCATGCCCTCGGCTGACCAGTTTTTTCTGGGCGGTATGTATAGTGTCAGGGGTTATGAAGAAAGCGTTATTGGTGGCGACGGCGGCATGAACCTCAAACTTGATTACTTTTTCCCTCTGAAGGGCATGAAAACAACAAAGATGTTTACCTTCTACGACTGGGGTAAAATATATGGTAAGAGTTTTGTAACAGACAGAATGATTCATTCGCTTGGTTTCGGTTTCAGCCATTCATTTGCCAATGATTCTCAGGTCGTTCTGAGCGTTGGTTATCCGCTCGCCAAAGAATTGAACAACCAGCAGGTGGATGGTCAGAAGGTCGAACTTTCGATGAGTATTTCTTTTTAATAAAAAATAGGAGCAGACAATGAACACCAAGGCCGAAAAATTCGCGAAAATGCTGACTGATAACGGCATCAACTGTTTTTCCCCAGAAGAAGTCAAAGATGAACTGAATACGGTTCTTTTCAGATCTTCAATGGAAATCGAAGGGCAGCGCCTGCCGCTGGTTGTAATAATCGACGACAGCATTTATGTAATCTGCCGCACTCTTGTGGCCGGCAAATGCCTCACCGATGCGAATCGCCTCGAAACCCTCAAGTTTCTGAACACTCTCAACAGCAGCTATAAAACCTTCAAGTATTTCGTGACCGAAGCCGGCGAAATCGTGATGGATATCTGTCTGCCCACTACCAGTGAACAGTTCGAACCCAACATGATCAGAGCTCTCATTGACCTGAGCGTTAAAAATCTTGAAGAAAACTATCGCCCTCTGATGCAGATTGTATGGGGTAATTCAGCCGCTAAAACTGCCGAAGCCTGAAATTAAGCTGATTTTTGAAAGCCGGGGTTGCTTGCAGCCCCGGCTTTTGGCTTTTTTATCATGATTGTGGCTTCAGATTGATTTAATGCGTATTATATTCAAAAGTTTATTGTCTGCCGGCAACTCTTCGAGAGTCTGATTTGTTATGGCCCCATGGCTGTACTGTAATATCTAAGGATTATGGCAATTTTTATGAAAAGAAACGCTTTTCTTTATTTGACTACATTCATGTGCGGGGCGTCGATAATGGGCGTCGAGATCGCTTCGAGCCGCTTTATGGCGCCGTATTTCGGTTCGTCGATGATCACCTGGACAATCATCATCGGCGTCATTCTCGTCGCCATCAGCCTTGGCAATTTCATTGGCGGCCGTATGGCCGATCACCAGAACCCTGAGAGCCGTCTTTACCAGCTGATTCTCTGGGCTTCGATCTGGGTGGCCCTGATTCCGGTTGTCGGCAAGCATATTATCGTGGCGATTTCGGGTGCCGCTATCGTTCTTTTTCCGGAAAATCCGATCCTGGTTGGCAGTTTTCTCGCCTGTGCCGTGCTGTTTGCGGTGCCGTGCGTCATTCTCGGCGCCACTTCGCCATGCATGATCAAGGTGGCAACCCGCAACCTCGATAATAACGGCCAGATTGCCGGCGAAATCTATGCTCTCTCGACGCTTGGCAGTATTTTCGGCACGTTTCTGCCGACTTTTCTGACAATCCCGACCCTTGGCACCAATCGCACCTTCTTTCTCTTCGCCGGCGTTCTGGCGCTGCTTGCTGTGCTGAATGCGCTGCGCACCCGTCTTGGCGGCGCGAAGCCAGGGGTTGCTCTGCTGCTTATTTTTATTCTGGCTGTAACGCCATCTTCGCCGTCGTTCGCCTTCTGGGAAAAGCCGCTGTGCGAAGCCGAGTCGATCTATAACTATCTGCTGATCAACCGCAAAGATGATGTGACCACCCTGTCAACGCACGTTTTTCTCGGTGTGCAGTCGATGTATGCGCCTGACATGGGCCTCACCGATCTCTGTTATGATCTGGCACTGCTGTCGCATTATTTTCTCAAGCCGGCCGAAAAGTCTGAGAAGGTGCCGGTTCTGGTGCTTGGTTTTGCCACCGGCACCTTTGCCAAGCTCTGCCGCAAATACTTTCCTGACAGTCAGATCGACGGCGTCGAAATAGACCCCGGTATCGTCGAGGCCGGCCGCAAATACTTTGCGCTGACCGATGACGATGCCAGAGTATTCGTCGATGATGGGCGGGCCTTTCTGACGAAGACCGACAAAAAATACCGCATTATCTTTCTCGACGCCTTTCAGGACGTAACCTACCCGTTTCACATGGCTACCAGAGAGTTCTTTCAGCAGTTGATGCGCAATCTCTCCGACGACGGGGTTCTGGTTATCAACGTCAACATGCGGTCGCAGATAAAACCCGATCTCGTCAGTTATCTGACCGGTACTCTGCAGGGCCTGTTTCCGAAGGTGATGCTCTGCACGCACCCTGATTACTATAACCGCGTGTTTTTCGTTTCACGCGACGGTCAGATTTTTGACAATTTCAAAGCCAATTTCGATGCCCTGCCGATCGATCACCCGTTGTTCAAGCTCACTCAGCGGGCTTTTCCCGGCCTCAAGGACGCCGAAAAGTCAGATCTGATTCTTACTGACGACCTGGCACCGGTAGAACTGATCGGCTTCAAGGTTCTCAACGAACAGCTGCGCACCGCTTTCCGCGAAGTTCTCGTCAGAACCATCCTGCAGCTCAAAGACGCCATTTAATAAACCGGTCGGGTTAATTGTGAAGATTGGCGAAGGCGGCGATGCTTTTGAGATCTCTGGTTAAAGGCCATTCATCTGATAATTGAGCGAGAATCCCGTTTTGTGTTTCCGGGTTCAGATTCGCAAAATTGCGTGTCAGTTCTGAGGCTGTCGCTGCCAGACGTTCCTGCCGGCGCAAAAAGTCAGCTTCATCTGCAGCGGTGCTTAGCTTTTCGAGACCGGCTCCGTATGCTGCGGCCAGATGCTGCAGGTATTTTGTCTGCGGCTGGTTGTGTTCGCCGTTGCGGGTGATGATGACATCGATTTTATTAGTTTTGTTGGATTTCATGGTGGTTCGATCGACCATGATTTCGAATCCCCACTTGTCTTCGCGGTCGAAAATAAACACGCGCGGCGGCCAGGCATAATCATGTGTCCAATTGATGTGAACATGAAAGTCGTTGACGGAAAGATTTTCAAAACCCGCTTTGGGAAACTCGCCGGCAACACAGATCTCGTCATACCAGCATTTGTTGCAGGGTTCCCATTCCTGGTAGGCAGCTCCGTTTTTAATCTGCTTCAGAGTATGATCGCGCAGAAAGGTGAAAGTGGTTGGGTCAGGCAGGTAAACCACACTTTCATAGTAATAGACACCTTCTTTCAGCTCAATGGAGCGGTAATTGGAGTTGTATCCAGGAGCCGACACCTTGATCGAGGCTTCATTTTTATAGATCGAGATAGTGGCGGTGGCATTTTGAATCTCGGCTATCGGACTCGTACCGAGCACCTGCAGTCTGAATCTGTATTCGCCACTGATGATCTGCAGAAATCTGCCTTCAGAACTCTTGTCTGCTGCCGAACAGATCATACCAATCAAAAGAAACGCAGCGAGAAAGCCGAAAAATTTAACTCTGAACATTTTTTCCCTCCAGTTTTTTGCCCGTGGGCATGTGTCACAGGTAAATCAACTGAAAAGCAAAAAAGGGAAAAAATTTTAAAAAATTTTGCCGGGCCACTTTTGAAAAGGTTCTGGCGGCATTTGATTGCGTCTAAGTCAGGTTTACATGGGTCCTAAATGAAAAAAATTGCCGGAAACAGAAGCCCCGGCAACTTTTCTTAGCTCGATCAAGCTTTTATTTCAGTTCTTGACCTCTATGGAAAATTTGAGACCGAATGAGCCTAATAGGTTCCACAGGCTACCGAATTCGGGATTCCCTTTAACTGAAAGCATTTTATACATGCTTTCTCTGTTAAGTTTTGCCAGACCGGCAACGCGGGTCATTCCCCTGGCTTTGGCGATATCTTTCAGAGCCAGCAGAAAAATCTGGATATTGTCGCTTTCTATGGCTTCTTCCAGGGAGGCATTAAGATATTCTGCCGCTTCTTCAGGAATTTTAAGAGCCTTCAGCAGGCTTTCTTCGTATGCCCTGGCTGGTTTAACTGTCTTGGTCATATTCCTGCATTCTCCTTTTATAATCGCTTAAAAACTCAGCGGCCTTCTTGATATCGGCGCGTTGTGTTTGTTTATCACCACCGCAAAGAAGCAGAATAACCTTATTGCCAACCCGGGCATAATAAACCCGGTAACCTGGTCCGAAATCAATTTTCATTTCCATGATCCCGGGTGCAACTACGTTGAATTTTCCCGGATTCCCGGTTCTTATCCGGTTTATTCTCGCACGAATTCTTGCGCGGCTTTTAATGTCTTTTAAGGCTTCAATCCATTCAACAATTGGCTCGGTTCCATCTGGTAAGACATAGTTTTGAACGATTTGATTCATTCATCCCTCACTAATAATTGTAGTCTGTGAGCTACAAAAGGTCAAGGTCCAAATAACACCTTCTTCGCCCACGAAAATATGGTTTGCAGAGATCTTTTTGAAGCATTTATGCCTGCGGTTTTACAGAGCAGGCTAATTCCTTCCTTTTTGGGTTGTGGGCATGTCTCGCAGGTAAATCAACTGAAAAGCAAAAAAGGGAAAAAATGCTTTAAAAACTTTGCGGGCCGCCTTTAAAAAGGTTCTGGCGGCATCAGCTTGCGTCTATGCCAGATTCTCTGGAGTCGCAAATACAGTTCCGCCCTATTTGAATTCAAGGGTCGTCAGTTTTTGCGTCATCCCTGCGGAAGCAGGGATCTAAGCTCTTAACGATAAGATTCCCACCTTCGCCGGAATAACGGAAAACCATGCAATTCTAGTGTGGCAAAGGATTAGTATGGTATTTTATAGAGACTTCACGAAATAAGAGTTGTCGACAAAATACAGAATCTGAAGGACAAAAAAGGGGAGGAAATGCTCAATGGTAATGGCATTGATTGTGATTTTTGCAATCATACTTGTTCTCGCGCTTATGAATATTGGCAACTCGTCCGGTGAAACCAGCTCTGACAGAAATGATCAGCAGGTTTCACCAATGGCAGATATAAAACCGGCAAGGGTCGCCGACAGCAAAGATCTTAAGACCATTGAAACCATGCTGCATGCTGCGGCCATTGAAGATATTTCACGTGAAATGGCATATACAAATGATCATATGGAAATGCGGAATTGTTTGAACAGGCGTCTAAGCGAACTGATCGACGAGCAGGCTGAAAAGGAAGGTTTATCACTTTCCGGAAATGAAAAAGATGCAATGCAGAGCGCGTTGATCGATGAAATGCTTGGTTTTGGCCCTCTCCAGAAATTTCTCGATGCTGGCGATGTTTCAGAAATCTGTGTGTTGAGCCATGACCAGATAACTGTTACCCGAAATGGCCATGCCGAAAAGACAGGTGCGAAATTCAATAACGCCGAACATCTCAATAACATCATAGAACGCATGACAGCGCCTTTCGACATTCGACTCACCCGTGCCGAGCCAGTTGCAAAGGTCATGCTGCCGGGTGGTCACGAAGCTGCGATTGACCTTTCCGACTCTGAGAAATCTTCACCCGTTCTCAAAATCACAAAATCCCGATAATCGTCTTCCAGTTACATCGGATTCCTTGCGATCATTGCAGTATCTCATACATTCACAGGCCTCATTTCGAAAATGGCGTAAAAAGAGGCCTGCCGTTAAGCATAGGAGCAGTTTCGTTAACTGACATTGTCAAACAGAGATTATTCCTATCTTCCATAATATGGTCGACGGCTACCTGCTAACCTGCAAAAAAAGATGAATCCAGCCTCAGAAAAGCAAGCTCGTAGTGTAGCTTGCAAGAAATGATAAATTGTATTACAATTTGTAATACAAGAGGTGTGAAAATGTTAACTCTAAGATTAAGCTCAGACATGGAAGAAAAGCTGAATCACCTGGCTGAATTGCTTGGCATTCCAAAATCTGAGATTGTGCGAAAAAGCTTAAAGGCATATTTCAAAGACCTGGAAAAAAACAATGCCTGGAATTCCGGCAAAGAACTTTTTGGCAGGTATTCCAGCGGGCAGGCTGATCTGTCTGAAAATCGCAAATCAATCTTAAAGCAAAAGCTCCGGGACAGAAGAAATGCAAAGAATTCTGATTGATTCAGGCCCGTTAATCGCTTTATTTGATGCCAGTGACAAACACCATAAAAAAGCGGTCACCTTTATCAGGGAAAACAAATTTCCTCTTAGCACAACCCTGGCATCAATAACAGAAACGCTTCATCTGTTAGATTTTAACCGCAATGCACAAATCGATTTCCTGGATTGGATCAGCAAGGGTGCTGTCGAAGTCCATAACATAGAAGTGCCTGCATTTAATCGACTTAGAGATCTTACGATCAAATACAAAGATCTTCCCATGGATTTTGCTGACGCTTGTCTTGTTTATCTGGCCGAAGAATTGAATGTCACCAGGATCGCAACGATAGACCGTGATTTCACGATCTACCGAATCAAAAACAAGAAGAAGTTTGAACTGGCTTTATCTTGATTCAAACGGCTCGTCGAATCTTCTCTGAAAGCTTATATGAAAAAGAGAATGCGCAAAAAGAAGCATGTTGGAGAATTCACGGAATGGGGGCGCCAGATCCTCATTTACCGCAACTGCAGCGATAATTTTGATAAATTTCTTGATGCTTTCATAGAGGAAGCAGTCGAAGCGAATGACTGCTACTGCGGTGGCGGTGGCAGCAAAAACATGCTTGATATCGCCGTCGAACTGGGTCTGCAGGAGCATTGCGAAGAACGACTGCAGAGAATAATTTCCTGGCTGCAAAGCAGAACCGACGTCGAGAGCTGGAAAATCGGCGAAAAATTCGACCTGTGGCACGGCAATTACAAAGATCTCGAACCAGAGCAAGACCAGGCAATCGAGCCACCGCTTATATAAACTACCTCCCCCGGCTCCCCAGGGCCTCCCGTAAAATCAATAATGAAAATTTTTTGCGCTATTCGCGAATAGCGAATATAATATTAGTATGCTGAAACCACAAGATGTTGTCATCGCTCTCAAACTGGCCGCAAAAAATTCGGCTGGCCTGCCCTGGAACTTTGCTTCTCTTGCAAAAGAGCTATACATGAGTTCCTCTGAGGTTCATGCCGGCTTTCAGAGAGCAGTTAAATCCTCTTTAATCAACCCGCATACCAGACAACCCAATACCAGTGCATTATATGAGTTCATCATACATGGCTTACGCTACGTTTTTCCGCCAGAAAGAGGCGAATTAACCAGAGGTATTCCCACGGCCCATGCTGCCGACCCGTTAAAAAAACACTTGCTTGATGATGGCAGCATCCCGCCAGTATGGCCACACCCAAACGGGAAAGTTCGCGGCCAGGCTTTTCTTCCATTATACAAATCTGCTCCAAAAGCAGCTGAAGCCGATCCGAGGCTATATGAGCTTTTATCTCTGGTTGACGCCATAAGAGGCGGACAAGCCCGCGAACGAGATTTGGCAGCCAAAGAGTTGCAAAAGCAGTTGGGGGTTCATTGATACCACTTTCTACAAATGAACAAATGCTGCTTACCGTTGCCAGCAGCTTGCCGGCAGAATTAAAAGATCAGGTTGTTTTTCTGGGTGGCTCTGTTGTCTCTCTTCTTGTTACCGATGAGGCTTTCAGCGGCATCAGAACAACCCGGGATGTTGATCTGATTGTTAATGCTTCTGGTCGTTCAAGATTTCATAACATAGAAGAATCCCTTAGAAATGCTGGTTTTAATCGCAGCCAAATTTAATTTGACGCGCCGCCTCTTTTCCGGCTAATCTAAATTTATATTTTAGTTTTGACGGAATTTAATGGATTTTGACTTGTTTTGACGGCATGTCAAAGGTTTGAGGTGATCAATGCAGTATATCAAACGCGCCATAGAGACTGCTGTATGCAAGGTTTCTAAAACTTTTCCTGTCCTTTTGGTCACCGGCCCAAGACAAGTTGGAAAAACGACGCTTCTGCAAAAATTGGCAGAGGAAGGGCGACAATACGTCACATTAGATGATCCTGAGATACGTTATCTTGCCAGGCATGACACGGCATTGTTTATGCAAAGGTATAAACCACCGGTTCTGATCGATGAAATTCAATATGCCACCGAGTTATTGCCCTATATAAAAATGGCTGTTGATAAGTCTAGAAAAAGCGGTGAATTCTGGTTGACCGGGTCACAGATGTTTCATTTGATGAAAAATGTCAGCGAATCGCTTGCTGGTCGTGTGGGTGTTGTAAATCTGCTTGGCCTGTCAACAAGCGAAATTCAAGCTTCGCCATCCATCGCTTTTTCAACTGATCCCGACAAGTTGCTGAATCGCATGAAGCAAGTGCCAAAGCTGGGGTTGAAAGAGATTTATGAGAGAATTTTCAAAGGCTCCATGCCCGCATTGTATGTAAATCCTGAAATTGATCTGAGCACCTATTATCAGTCATACATGAACACTTATCTGCAACGTGACATCAAAGACTTAACCCAGGTTGCAGACGAAATGTCTTTTTATAACTTCATGACAGTTGTGGCCGCCAGAACTTCAAAACCAGTCAATTACGATGAAATCGCAAAAGAATCAGGTATCAGTGCACCAACCGCAAAAAAATGGCTCTCTATTCTGGTCTCATCCCATATAGTTGCCCTGGTTCAGCCTTATCACAACAATGTCTTAAAAAGGGTAATCAAACAGCCCCAGATGCACTTTTTAGATACTGGCCTGTGTGCATACCTCCTCAAATGGAGCAACGCCGAGATATTAGAAAAAGGTGCCATGTCTGGGGCATTTTTTGAGAGTTATGTGTTTTCTGAAATCTACAAAAGCTTCTTGAACGAAGGGAAAGAGCCGCCTCTTTTTTACTACCGCGATCGGGACAAAAAAGAAATCGACCTGATGATCTACCTGAATGGAACTCTCTACCCGATCGAGATCAAAAAAACCGCTTCGCCTGGCAAAGCTGCCATAAAAAACTTCGATGTTCTCAAACCGGTCCTGGAACCAGAAAAATCTGGAGAACTCGAACAGATGAAAGTTGCAATTGGCGAAGGCGTCGTCATTTGCATGGCCAGCGACCTCCTGCCCATCGACACAAAAAACTGGGCTGTCCCTGCCTGGCTGATCTGATTGTTCTGAAACCTGAAGCTGCAATAGAAAAAGAATTGCCTGCAAGATCAGCCAAAAAGCTGCCCCCCAGCGTCACCATTCAGCCTGCAGGGGTGACCTGCTGCGTATTCTTGAAAATTCGGGCCGGTCGTTCTGATTTAATCCGGCCACTTTCCGACTTCGCAGGGAATTTATATTACCATTTACAAGCAGTCGTATTTGAATGATATCCGTATTCCAGATGACCGCGGAAGGCAGAATCCCGGCCAGGTCGGAAATTTAAATTCACGGTTGCAGCGGAACTGGATTCTGCCGGAGAAAAAAAGTCCGCACGGGCGGCAGGTTGTGTCGCCGGTGCGGGCAAAATAGAGAGATTCAAGAATCGGGAACCGGGCGGCGGCACCCACAAAACGGGGCCGCCGCCCCGATAAACATAATTACGAGGTCTTCTTCTTCAGTTCGGCGTTGAGCGCTTCGCGGGCCTTGTCGAAGGTGCACTTGCTGATCAGCTGGTCGCCGATCATCACGTTCGGGGCCTGGCCGCACTTTTCG
>CAZFUG010000002.1:67477-69352 GCA_964522035.1 uncultured bacterium | reverse complement strand
ATAAAATCGACTTTGTTGATCGAACCTGAAACCGTATTCAGCACCACCGGGGCCTGAATCGGCTGCAGATTGAAAGACGGAACGGTGACATTACCGATTGTGACAATGACCTGGTTCAGGACAATGGCAGGGCGGTAACTGCTGCTGATGACCGACATGTTGTAAGTGCCGGCCGGAACGGTGATCGAATAATTGCCAGAAGCGTCGGTCAGTCCGGTGTAGGTGCTGGCAGCGCCAGAGGTAGAAGTGAGAGAAATGGTAACTCCGGCATGGCCGGTTTCACCATTTACAAAAACGCTCTTCAAAGCCGTGCCAGAAACGACATAGTTTGCCGGAGCAGGGTTGACCGGAATCAGTCTGAGACCTGTGCCAACATTTGCCGCCGCATTAACAGTGATCGGGTTGGTAAAAGGCGTTTCGAATTTATAATCGCCGCTCAGGGCAAGATTGTAAGTGCCGGCGGGAACTCTGATAGCAAAGCTGCCGGTGGGAGTAGTGGCTCCGGCAAAGGTCACAGCGGCGCCCGTCGTCGGGGTAAGAGTGACGATGACGTTGCTGTCGTCGGTTTCGCCATTAATTCTGGTTACTTTAGTCAAACTGCCTTCTACAAGGAAATTGGCAGTGAAAACCTGGGTTGGAACGACCCATACCACATTATTAAGTGTGGTTGGGGCATTTATGGTAACCGGGTTGGCGAAAGCCGTTTCAAAGGCATAGCCGCCACCGACAGCCAGGTTGTAGGTTCCGGCGGGAATGCTGAAAGTAAATGAGCCGGTCGGGCTGGTGACCGCTGACCAGACATTAGCAGTGGAATCGATAGAAGTCAGAGTAAGCGGAACACCGGCGTTATCAGGTTCATTAAAAGCCTTGTTACGCTTGTTGATTGTGCCGCTGTAGGTATAGAACTGAGTTGTCGGCGGCAAAACGACGGTCGGTTTCGACAGCACAAATGGCTGCGGCACGGTAACGGTGCTTCCGAGGGCTGAAACGGTTACGGTCTGAACAGTTGGAGCGACTGCAAATTCACCGCCCACAACGCTCACATTAAAATTGCCGGTGGATTTAACATTCAGAGTAAAATTACCGGAAGCGTCAGTGAGTGCAACGAGGGGAGTCGGGTCGGTAGAAGTAACGAGAACGATTCTGCCATTGAGGGCTGTGGTCGGCACTGAGCTATCGGCAGAGCTGACTGAGCCATTAATGGCGCTGACCTGCTGAACCGGAACGGCAAGGGTCAGATTGCCGAGCTTTCGGTCTTCAGCCGGGGTAATGTTAACTGCAACCGGGCTCTGAAGAGTGCCCTGAGTTGAAACAACGTTCAGCGTGAAGTTCTGACCAGCTGGAACATGGTTGATGGTGAAATCGCCGTTCAGGTCAGAGATGGCGACATAAGAAGTTTTTTCGAGATGAACGATGGCGCCGCGGGCGGATTGACCGCCTGTAAGCAGCAGTCTGCCAGAAATTTTGCCGGTGGGAGTCAGCTGGGCATCGGCAGTAGTCACACTGCCTAACATTACACCGGTCTGAGCGAACTGGTGCGCTTCATCTTTGACTGCAATCAGGGTATATTCGCCAACCGGAATACCAGTGAAGCTGTATCTGCCGGTAGTATCGGTTTTTGTAAAATAGCTGCCATCGGAAAGCTTTGTCTGAGCAAGAACTGAGCCGCGCAGGGAAGCCAGGCTGGAAACGCCGGCCTGAAGTGCTTTTTCCGAGCTGTAAAGATAAACGCCTGCATCACCGAGAGGCTGACCGGCAAATCGCACCGTACCAGACAGGTCGGCTACAGGGCCGCTAACCGTTGCCGGGCCGACCGGGTTGCCAGTGGTACCGCCACCACCACCGCCGCCGCCGCCGCCGAGCAGTACGAAAGTG
>CAZFUG010000002.1:65669-67467 GCA_964522035.1 uncultured bacterium | reverse complement strand
AAAGAACGGAAAAAGCGAACAAAGCTAGTTTTTTACCCACGTTTTGGCTCCTAAAAACTCTTACTTAACGATTATGCCTGATATTGTGTATGGCTCGTAACCAGTGCGGTTGATAACCAGATAATAAGTGGCAGGCGACAGATCAAGAATGCCATAGAAGCCGGTCACGTCGGTTATGGAATACCCTGCAATTACACCGGTAGTCTGATTATATGCTTCTACTCTGGCCCCGGAAATCGGGATTCCAGTTATTTTATCTCTCAAAACGCCTTTAATACCAAACTGCTCGACTACCACTGCCGGAAGCTCGGTTACCTGAATGCCTTCCAGAAACCAGACTCCAGCATCTTTACCCATCAGAAAACTTATTGCCATGCCCCCGAAAGCAGAGTCGCCACCATAAAAATAGCGGGTATTAACGCGGGCAAGAATTGAACTTATATATTCGACTCCGGTAAAGGTAAGGTTCCAGGTGTTGCCGGAAAGATCGCGCATTCTGATATATCTGACTTCTGAAGCAGTTGTCTGGGCAGCAATTTTGCCTTCGGTATCGATATTGAAAACCGGGCCGGAATCAGCCCGCCAGTTCGCGAATATACGCTCGACCGCTGCCTCCGGCGAGGTTGAATCAGCCATCGTTGCTACAGGCGAAGCGCCGCCTCCACCTCCGCTACAACCAGTGACAAGCAAAGTCACGCAAAACAAAAGTACGACAGCCAATGAAAATCGCTGTGCCATTTTTCCTCCTGTTCAGGGGCAAACCGCTGAACCAACCTGAATTTCCAAGAACACGCAAACATCAGGCCCCAAAATTGGCCCGTCTAAGATCATTCTCCGATTATTTTTATCAGAACCCTTTTTCGGCGATTGCCGTCGAATTCTCCATAATAAATTTGTTCCCACGGGCCAAAATCGAGCTTGCCGTCGGTAATGGCGACAACAACTTCTCGACCCATGATTGTTCTCTTTAAATGACCATCTGCGTTATTTTCGCCACCGGCATTATGCTGATACTGCGAGTATGGCTTTTCGGGGGCAAGTTTTTCGAGCCAGACTTCGAAGTCCTGATGTAATCCGCTCTCGTCATCATTGATAAAAACACTGGCAGTGATGTGCATGGCATTCACCAGCACCAGTCCCTCTTTAATGCCGCTGGCAAGCAGGGCTTCTTCAACCTGCGGAGTGATGTTAATCAGGCCTCTCCTGCCCTTTACTTCAAACCACAGTTCTTGTCTGAAGCTTTTCATGACAGAAACCTCCCGTGACCATTGATAGAGCTTGCCAATCTTGGGCAAGTTTTTCTATTTTACGCGGTTTTCCTTCCGGCTGCAATTTTTTTGCTTGCCTGGATCAAACTCACCATTGGATTGATTCATCAAATTACGCAGTCAAAAAAACAGATAAGCAGTTCCTGCTTATCTGTTAAAATGCAGCTGCAAGATTTAATAAAAGGGATTCACTGATGAAAAAACTGCTGCGGATTTTCTTTGGAACCGCTCTTCTGGCGGCAATTTTCATATCCGGGCTGCTGCTCCTGCCTGAAAACTCTGATTTTTCAGAGGCCATACAGGGGCAAATCTCTGGCAACACGCCCCTTTCTGAAGAAATCAGTGAATATCCGGCCCAGGGTCTGCAAATTGCCGTGCCAAAGGCTGCAGCAGACAAACAACTGAAACTCACTGCCAGCAGACTTTCTGCGAAACAGATTGTTGAACGCAGCAAATATGATCTACTTGATGGCCCCATCATTGTGGCCTATGAGGTAAGTCTTGGACTGCTTCCGGAAGAGAGACTGATG
>CAZFUG010000002.1:22264-65647 GCA_964522035.1 uncultured bacterium | reverse complement strand
TTTCGAACTGAAAGAAGTGGGAATACCTCAGGAAGAATGGCAAAATCTGAGAGTTTACCGGGTCGAGAACGATGAGCTGAAAATACCGATTACCGCAAAACTGGACGGCGACAAACTCAGGCTGTTCACAACCAAAAACAGTGTCTTCGTCATTGTCGGGGTTCCAACGGGGCTGTCGGCACTATATTACGTCACGGGTATTTACAGTAAAGGAACAACAGCCTATGTCGCCATAAACAGCGTCATGGAAGATGGAACGACCTACAGGCTTCTCTGGCCTGAAGATCTCAAGACCGACAACAGGGAACTGATTAAAAAAATCAAAGCCAGGTTGGCAAGCCACGAGAGAGCGTTCAAGCAAAAAATGAACGACGCAAGTCTGCTCGGTGACGATAATTATGTGAAAACCATTTCAGATTATCTGCGTAATCCGGGACTTGCCGAGGATTTCAAAGAAATCAGGGAGTGGACCAGCAAGCTTTTAAATTCGTCCGGGTTCCCGCCTTATGAAGTCAGGCAGACCGAAAAAGCCCTCAAGGACGTCCACGCGTTTTTTACCAATGTAAAAGGCCTGCCGCCCAAAAATGTTCTCGGCATCGACATCGTCATCCGCACAAAAGAAACATGGCCGCATTCCTCTGATCCCAAGGCCGTTGCGATGTCTGTTAACCAGAGAGGGCCCGTGCTGCCTTACGTGGATATCAATGCCGAAAATATTCGAGATAATGACGAGTTATACCTGAACCTGACCCATGAACTGTTTCACGTTCTGCAGGAGGATTATTATTATCTGCAGGGATTACAGTCACCGTATTATCTGACTTTTTTAGAAGCCACCGCTGTTCTAGTTGAATACGAAGCGACAAAATATTTTTCTGATCCCAACCTGCCAGGAAAGGCAAGAATCAGTAAAAAGGCCGGCAATACAGACCGGGATTACTATATTACCCTCTCGAACCCCATGGAAGATAACGACGCAGAAATCATACAGCGCCACCACGGCTATACCATGTCGCATTTTCTGGAATTTTTGAGAGACCACCATGCGACCGACAAGGAAAAATACGTCAGGAAACTGATGGACGCATTTGGCAGCACGCACTCATTTTCTACAAACAAAGCACTTTGCCAGTCCGTCGACATGAAACCGGGCGACTTTTCACAGGCTTTTATTCAGTATTGCAGCGACAATTCTGCCGTAATGGCCGTCAGTATTAAGGGCGAAGAGGCTGACGAAGCGAGAAATGTCGGCAAGGAAAATCTTTTCAAGGATATCTCACCCCAAATAAGTCCTCAGTCACCAATTTACGAATGGGATTACCCGGTCGAAAAGCCCCTTTCCTGTGAATTCAGGTTCATAGACGTTCAGATCCCCAAGGGCAGTATTCCCAAGGACATGAAGCTTCTGATAAATGACGAGGCTCTCAAAAAGCAGAGCATAAAACTGCGTTTTTCAACCGACGGCAATAAAAACTGGCAGGACTACAACTACGGCGGGGTCGCCATCGATGCGGCAGACGCCAGCAGGATAACGCTTCAGAGAATTTCCCCCATGCTTGAGAAGTCCTGGCTGTTCTCGGCTTCCGGGAAATCTCAGATTGCTCTGATGTGCCAGCCCGAAATTCCGGTTGTTGAAAAGCTTGATGGCGGCAAAGTTTCGGTGGTTATCACAGAAGGGATTCTGGCCAGAAACAACCTTGTAAAAGGATACAGAATCTACATAAAAGCACCTGATTCTGCAGAACCGGCTGTTCACAACGTCACCAGAGGCGGCTCAGGCTATACACTGGCGCTTCCTGACTTCGAAAAAATCAGCACAGACCCGAGACTTTGCAAAGTGCCATACGAAATTTATTACCGGGAAATAGCGGCCACAGGTGGAGAGAACTCTGATGTCACCGGCCCGGAAAGCACAAAAGCTTTATACTACCCGGTCGACGATCTGCTTGCGGGCAGATATGTCGGAAAATGCGCATTCGACGCTTCATTACCTGACACCCTTAAAAAAGCCAAAGATGCTGCCCTTGAACAGGTCGCAAACATGAGTTTTGCCTACATGGCCCAAAGTGGCGGCAACAGCAATGCTGTAAAAGAAGCAGAAGAGAAAGCGTCTGGTGCTGCCGGCGGGAAGTCATATCAATCATCCAGTCTGGCAATCGATGTTCCTGACAAAGATGGAAATTACCGCATAGAGGCACAATTGCCGGGAATGACCCTGAAAGGGTTTCTGCAGAACGCCGGCATGGCCAATGACCAATGGGCTACCAGATACATCGTAACCGACATGAAATTTAACAAGCTCGGATTCATGGATATTATGGCAAAAGAAGGAAGCCGGGCCGGCCAGGAAGCACTGTTAATAGAACTCAAAATGAGCGACAGCCCAGGTAAATTCGAGATGGTTGAGAACAACTTCCCCCAATTTACGGGGTATTTCTACAAAGATGGCAAGAAACCGAAATGGAAAGACTCGGAATTGCTTTTAAAAGAATTGTTTCCGTAAATTCAACCGGATTGGCCAAACCCAAGATACATCAGTCTGGCTGCAAACCGAAAAGTCTTGCTGTTGCAGCTTTCAACAGGCGATGCGTTAAAGAGACTTCTGGGAAAATTGTTTATTAAAAGTGCTGATGGTGATAAAATACGTGTCAGAATTCATTGATTAAGGAAACTGCAAAATGCTTGATCGAATCGATAAACTGGTTTTTTATTTTACCGTTGAATGCGCCAACTGCCGCAATGTGATGAAGGTCAGCCACACCTCTGTCGAGGAAAAGGCCGGCGAGATGTTCTGCAGCCTGTGCGGCAAAGACGTCAAGGTGCCCAACTATATGGACCTGGTGACCTCGGCCAAAACCCTGAATGCCTATCTGGGTGACAGCCTGAACGCCAAATACATCAATCTCAAAATGAACGAGAAATACGAAAAGCCATCAGACACACCACCGGCGCACTGACAAAACATTCAGGCGCATCTGGCGCTCAGTTATTGCGCCAGGTGTATGTCAGAAACCTGTTTTGAATTATCGAGGCAGATATTTGCCACCTTTCATGGCAATATCTGCTTTTAAATTTTTGCGAGAACGCCTTTGTTTACTTCTGCAACTGCAGCATGGCTTATCAGTTGTTCTACAAGCGCGAAGGCGAACTCAAAAGTCGTTCCGGCAGCGCGTGATGTCGTTATGTTGCCGTCTACGACAACCCGGTCTTCGCAATAGCAGGCTCCCTGCATGTGGCCTGCAGCAGCCGGGTGTGAGGTCGCCCGGCGATCTTTCAGCAGTCCGGCCTTAACCAGAACTGCCGGTGCAGCGCAGATGGCAGCAAGCTTCTTTCCGGCCTTGTGCATCGTCTTCAGCAACTGCAGCACCTTTTCGCTCTCGGCAAGATTTTTTGTGCCCTCGATGCCGCCGGGAAGCACAGCCATGTCGAACTGCTGCGGATCTACCTTGTCAACAGTCGTATCGGGCAGCATTTTTATGCCCCGCGAGCCAGTAATCGGCCCGATCTCTGTGACAATGCCGGCAATAACAGCCTCGACGCCGGCACGCCGCAGAACGTCGACGGTGATCGTCAGTTCCATTTCTTCAAAGCCCTGAGCCATAAAAACAACGACCTTAGGTGCCATCAGAAAACCTCCCGCATTCAGTTTATCAGATCAAAAATTCCCTGCAGGCCGAGAAAACACGGTCAACTGTGATCGCGCGCATGCACAAATTGCTATTGCAGGCTGTAGCGCGATGATTATAGGAACTTACACAAGGCGAACAGGCCAGATCAGAGGCAATGGCGACCTTGTTTCTGCCAAGAGCACCGTAAAGCTTCGGGGTCTCGGGCCCGAAAAGAGTTATTACCTGCAGATCAGTCAGCGACGCGAAGTGCGAAGGGCCGCTGTCATTGGTAACCATCAGATCACAGAGCGAATAAAGCACCAGCAGCTGTCTGAGGGAAGTCTGCCCGACCAGATTCGCCACCCGGACGCTGCCGAGTGAAGCCTGCACGTGTTCTGATTCAGTCCTTTCAGACTTAACGCCGGTAAGAACGATAACAACGTTTTCATCGGCCAGGAGGCGGCGACCGAGTTCAATAAAGTTTTCGAGGGGCCAGCGCCGCAGCGGCACCAGATCGCTCGAATTGGCATTGAGAATGACCAGGCGAGACTGCTCGTTCACGGCCTGACAATGTTCAGAGACGAGTCGGCGCACCTGTGCTTTTTCATCGGGCGAAGTGACGAGCTTCGCAAGTTCCAGCTGTTCAAGCGGCTTAACCGGTGCTTTAACGAGAGGCACCTGACCTGATGGCTGATTCAGAGCTTCGATCATGCTGAGAAAAGTCTGGGCAGTGTGAATATGGCAGTTGTATTGCACCGGATGCGAGAAGAAACTGCCCTTGTACATGCCTTCCATGGTATAGCGATTGAAACCGCAGGTTGCAGCTGCCCCTGAAAGCTCGGTAAGGATAGCCGAGGCCCGCGAAAAGAATTCAAGATCGAGGGCCACATCAAAGCGCATGAAGTGCAGTTTGAACAGAACTGCTAAAGAATCTTTAACAAAGGTCTGCATATCAGTCGTTCTGATGGTGTGAATATTGGCTTCAGGCACCAGACCAAGCATATTAACCGCAGCAGTGTTCTCGGCAAAAACGAGAAAATGAAACTCGACGCCCGGCCAGAGCTCCTGAGCCCGTCGCAGCATCGGATACATCAGAATCGTACTGCCCATTTCAGCCGGTTTGACGAACAGCATTCTTTTTACGCCATTCAGGGCGCCGCCTTTGCGTGGCATGAACCGGTCGATCAACCAGCGACGCAAACTCAAAGCCGCACAGAGAACCGGCCCGACTGTAGCATCGATTTTTCGCATTGTATCTGGTTTCATAATCAAAACACCTTGTATGGTATGAATTCGTGAGGCTGCAGCAGGCCATCCATGCGGGTAATGTTGATTCGGCGAATCTTCCGGCCGCATGAATAAATATCGAGAGATTCAGAAGCGGTTTTTGAGAATTTCCCGCCAAAGAAAGCCGATTCCGGGTGGTGGTCGGCATCGACAAAAACGACATCGCTACCGGGCGGCAGCGTTTTTCCGCGCCACCAGACCCTGAAATTACCGTTGACATAGAGCTCGATCAGACGCTCCGGTTCAATACCGCCATAATAACCAACCAGCGTTGTCAGAGTGGTTCCCTGAACGACAAACAGGCGTTTTCGCCCGGTTTCTGCGTCAACCCGGCGTACAAATTCGCCCATCTGTTTCCAGCCGTGCATGCGCACAGTGACATCAGATCTGACCGGCAGCGGCAGCAGCAAAGTAATGCTCTGAGCGAGAGCAATTACCGCCAGCAGCAGCGATGGCCCGGCGACCCATTTGAAACGCCGCCACGAACCGGCGGCAATGCCGGCACTCAGCCATTCGGCGACGAGCAGAAAAGCACTCAGGTAAGCAACCTGTGGCCAGTTGGCCTCGACTTTAGACTTGAGACCTGTCCAGGTAAAGAAAAGCATGCTCGGCAGTGCCAGCCAGGCAAGAAAAAAGCGCACTTCATCATTGCGGCGATATGCCTGAAAAGCCTGCTGGCAGACGATCCACCAGATAACCGGGAAAAGCGTCAGGCCGACGGTGCCAAGTTGGCCGCCGAGATATTCGCCGACATTGCGGCCAAGTGAACGGGTATTGGCGCTCAAACCATGATCGAACTGAAATTTGAAAGAGATCCAGTCGTGATTGAGGTTCCAGTAAATTATCGGCAGAGTGCCGGCTGCTGCCAGCAGAACCATGAACCAGTAGCGTCTGGTTGCGACGAGCTGGCGATAGCGGCTGAATCCGAGAATGGTAATTGCGACACCGGGCACAAACATGATCATGTTATATTTGCCCAGAGCTCCCAGACCAAGCGCCACACCGGTCAGCACCCACCAGACGGGTTTCTCATCGTTAATGGCATGGCAGAAGGCCAGCATGCCGGCCGCCCAGGCGATTGCCAGAGGAGTGTCCGGGGTAGTGACGAAACCGAGAGCAGCTCCGGCGGGCGTAAAGTTCACCATCAGTGCGGCAATGAAGCCGGCGGCGGCATTTTTCAGACAGTCTCTTCCGACAGCGAACAGGCACCAGCCAACGAAGGCTGAACCAAGTATCGAAATAAGACGAACTTCGAGGGGGCTTTCCCCCGGCAGCAGGCGAAAAAGAGCGATCAGCCAGGCTACCAGCGGCGGGTGATCGAAATACGACCAGTCGAGGCGGCGCGACAACTCCCAGTAATAGCTTTCGTCAGGAGTCAAATCGAGGTAGAGCGACAGAAACAGGCGAAAAGCGATCAGCAGACCGGTCAGCCAGAAGAATCTGTTCTGCCAGACAACTGTGTCTGATGAGTTATTCAATGATAGTGTGTCTGATTCAGACAAAATCGCACCTTCCCTGTCATGAATTTGACCGCGATTATAGCATACCTGACCCGTCAGTCACCAAAGGCAAAAAAAATGGCGGGTTTATGTACTGACAAAAGAGTGATATATTGCAACCACCTGCCCGTGAAAGGAAAACTATGGAACCTGCAGATTTTGCCGTAAGAATTGAAGAAGTCATGGCGGAAGAGTGCTCGAGCTATGAATGTGTGCTTCTCGACGATAATGAAATCGGGGTTCTCTGGACCTTTCTGATCGAAGACTCGATCAGCGGCTATCTTGGTATCGAAGAGAACGAAGAGACCCTCAATGTAAGAACCGTTTCGGTCGGTCTGCATCTGAAGGACATCACTGACAGCAGTCGTGAAGAACTGCTTGGGATTCTTGAAATGAATGCCGAGCTCATCAATGCAAATTTCAGCGTCGTAAAATACCCGGCAAAGCCGCCGAAAGATGAAAACGACGAAGAAGTCGCCTTTGCTGATGAGGGTGAAGACCTGATTTTTGAAGACGATGACGATGAAGAGCAGGAAATGAAGGATCTGCTGATCATTCAGACCCGTCTGCCATTTGACGCATTCGCTCCTGAAGATTTCGGAGCCTTCGTACAGAACCTTCTTTTTCAGGCAGATACCATGCTTAACCGAGAAGATGAAGAAGAAGGCGAAGAAGATGGAAATGACGATCAGGAGGAATGATCGATGAACGCCCCGGCCAGCCTGCCTGAAGATATCCGCCAGGACATAAGCATCTACCTTGCACCGGAAGAAACGGTATTGAAGGCACTTTCGCCTTTTGGCAACAAAACTTCTGCAAGTGGCCAGGTCTGGCTGATCCTTACGAGCCACTCGATAGTTTTTCACACCCGCGAGACCGGCAAGGAACCTCTGATTGCCATGCTGGCCAGAAAAGATATACATGAGATCGAGTATTTTCAGCGGCCGGTGGGCGTACAGCTGACCTTTGTTCCGGTCGGCAATTCACAGAAGGTTTCAAAACTTAATTTTTCGAATGAAAAACTCGAGGAACTCGAAGATTTCTGTGAAGATCTCGCTGACCTGATCAGCTTCAGAAAAGAAACGGCCTCGGGCGTAAAGACCTACAGCCCGGCACCAGCACAACAGCCACCTAAAATCGCACCGCAGAGACCGCTGAAAAGTGATGAAGTTCCTGAGCTCAGACATGCAACTTCGGCAATCAGGCATGCAGACAAGCCAGAGCCAACCGCCAGAGTGATTTCGGGCGAAGAAGCTCCGACAACCGAGGCTGTCGCGCCGGAGCGGGCGAAAGTCGAAACTGCGGCCAAAGCAGTATCGGCAGAGGCTGCAAAGACAAAAACAGCTGCCAGAAGTGAACCGCCGGAGGTAAAGATTGTCAAATCTCCGAATGGTGACCTGGCCAGCACTTCGACCGCCGCTTCTTCTGCTGTTTCTAATGACAGCAGGGCATCCGGCAATGCGCAGAAAAGTGCCAAATCTGAAGCCGGCAGTGATAAAGCAACGCCGGGTTTTGAATTCAGAGTCGGTTATGTGGTTGCCGCAACGCTGATTTCGGTGCTGGTTGCTTTCGTCTGGTACAGGTTCTTTCTCTTCGTTTCAGACTGGAAATCAGGCCGAAATTCGTAGTTCTGTATGAAAAATCTGCTGCCATTGCTTGTATTCGGAACCGCGGACAGCATTGCCATTGTGGTTTCCGGCTTTCTGGCCTATCAGCTAAGGCTGTCGAGCTTTTTCAAAGTTGACGAATACCTGCAGAATCCTGGGCAATACTGGCTGCTGCTCGGTGTAGCACTGTTACTCTGGCATCTTATGGCCGCGGCAGCCGGTGCATATCGTCGTAAACCGGCAATTTTCAAGATCGACGAACTGCTGTTTCACTACAAAGCCTCGATCATGCTGGTCTTTATGGTGATGTCGGCGACATTTCTCTACAAGCATTACGATTATTCGCGTCTGATCGTTATTTTTTCCGGCATCCTGCTGGTTTTCAGCGGTAATCTTGCGCGCCAGATTGCCCACAAAATACTCGGGCATCTTTACGCCTCAGGAACAGGCAATCGAACTGCGTGCCTGTATGGCAGTTCTGCGAGCAGTTCGTTTCTGCAGCAGCGCATTGGCAATAACCCAGGATGCGGCCTGAAACTCGTCGATTGTCCGGCAAAAAACGACAACGAACTTATGGAATTTTTAAGGTGCCAGAGCATCGACGATCTGTTTCTTTTTCGTGATCAGGCCGAATACGAGTTCATCTGGCAACTTCGCGAATCAGCAGTGAACCAGGATATGACCGTGCATCTGGTTCCTTCATTCGCGAATCTTTATCTGCGCAACCTGCAGGGCTTTTTCTTCGACGGCATGGTTATGCTCAGCATGAGCTCACCAAATGGCCGCAGGGCCGGCATGTTCGCCAAGCGGCTTATCGACTTTACCGGCGCAGCGCTGGCGCTTCTGCTTTTCTCGCCGATTTTTCTGATAACCGCAGTTCTCGTGAAATTTGATTCGCCCGGGCCGGTTTTTTTCAGGCAGCGGCGGAATGGTCTCAATGGTGTTGAATTCGACATTTTCAAGTTCCGCACCATGCAGCAGTCGGCCGACCCTTATGCCGAAACTCCACGCGAACGGGCCGACCCGAGAATCACCCGCATTGGCCGATTTCTGCGGGCCACCGGGATCGATGAACTGCCGCAACTGCTCAATGTTCTGCGCGGCGAAATGAGTCTGGTAGGGCCTCGACCCGAAATGCCATTCATAACCAGAAAATACACTGCCCTTGAACGACAGCGGCTCAAGGTCAAGCCGGGCATAACCGGTCTCTGGCAGGTTTACGCAAGGTCAGAGAATCTGCCGATTCATCATCACATCGAGTATGACCTGTTCTACATAGAAAACATGTCGATACTGCTCGACCTGATAATCATCATCGACACACTGCCGACGGCAATCATGCGCACTGGCATCTGAGATCAACCGGGGCAATGGCCCGGCCCAGTTTCAGGTCTGTGAAAGAATCACAGGCCTGAGGTCTTGAACTGGCCCCAGAGATTGGCAAAACCGGAGATGGCTTTTCCAGACTCAGATACAAGACCAGATTTATTCAGTCTGATCAGGTAAGAGGCGTTGGCGCGCAGCATGCGGTAAGGCACCAGTTCGAGCACGCGGTTGCCGTCTTTCCAGGTTACTGAGAAGTGGCTTTTCAGGGTGCTGCCATCGACGGTGAGCTTTGCGTTTGAGTCAAGGCTGGTGATTTCGATCTGCAGATTGCTGTATAAAGATGCTGTATTCATCGGGCGGTCAAAAGTAATGGTGAACGGCCCGTTGCGGCCCACAGCGGTGTCACCGTTTTTCGGGCTGGTGGCAACAATAGACGGGGCCGGATCGATATCGGTAACGAATTCGCCATACATGCCTGAATAATTTTTAAGCATGCGGCCATCGGCAGCCCTGGCCTCCCAGCGACTGACAAGAAGGCTGTAGCGGGTTACCGGGCGCAGCATGAAATTGGGGTATAGTTTCAGTAGAGTGTCACCCACCCACTCAACCTTGAACTTGCGCAGAATTTCGGGGCCAGAAATCGACAGAAGCGAGCCGGTATTCTTGTTTTCGATCATCAGATTGACGTTGTCGAAAATAGTGCTTTTTTCCATGGGCTGACCGAAGCCAATCACGAATGGAGCGGTAACGGCAAAGGCTGTCTGGCCGTTATATGGTCTGACGAATGAAATTACTGCCTGTGAATCAGGCATAGCACCCGCTTTTGCCATTCTGGCACGCACCAGCGTCAGACCGTCGATCGCTATCGGCACGTTATAGCCTTCGATTGTCTGGTAGCCGGATCTGGCAAGGCGCAACAGAACTTCTGAGTTACCGGTGGTATTCGATGAAACCAGGGCTCTGCCGTCAGTCTGGGCAGAAACTGCCTGAGCCGCGCCGGCATCGACCTGAACTTCGGCAACCGGCTTAAGCACGCCGGCAGAAAGTTCGACGGCCGTTACCTCAAGCATGCCGCGTTTGAGCTGAAATGAGTCGCCACGGGCAATTGCGACGGTGACGCTGTCGTAGCCGGGGTAAAAGGTCAGGTTATCAACGATACGCATACCTTCAGGAACAACAAGGTTAGCTACAAATGAGGCTTCCCAGTCGTAGTAGTTGACGGTAACTTTTGCGCTCGAGGCTACGGCAGTGCTCTGGTCAAGATTGAATTCAACCGCACCGGAAGAGTCAGAAACGCCTGCATCGGCAAAACCATCGACCGACACGCGGGCGCCGGCAACCGGAACAAATGGGCTGGCAGGGTCGGAGGTAACGCGGCTGGTCAGCAGTGACGAGCGGTCGGCATTGATTATCAGGCGATATACGGCATTACCGATTACCTCTACGGTCACTTCGGCTTTGGTTGAAGTGCCGCGAACATCGGTAGCTATGCAGACAATCTTGTTGCTGGAAGTCTGGGCCGGAGCTTTCCAGATGGCGTTGCTGCCACTGGTATTGATGATTGTGCCGCTGGTGGCCTGCCAGGCTATGGTCACCTGACCGCCGGCCGGATCGACGGCTTCGGCGCGCAGATCGATTTCGCTCATTGGCCCAACGATGGTTTTTGAAGCAAAGATATTCACAACCGGAGCCAGCTTCAACCCGGTCGTTTCGCTTGCAGTAGCATCGCCTCTGTTGATTGAGGTTTCAGGGTCGGCAGCGGCTGGGTTCACTGATGATAAAGAATTAGAACTGGAACACCCGGCAAAGGTCATTATCAACCATGCACAGGCAACCAGAAAAAATATCTGAGTAAGGATTCTGTGTGTTTTCATAAACACCTCCGGCTGATCGCCCTATCGGCCGAATGCAGAAATTTGTTAACGCCAGTCGAAAAACTTAATGTACACAGGCCGACCAATTTCGGGCGGCGCGGCATCATTAATCGGGCAAGAGGCTCATACTATTTTGAAAAATTTTGGCTTGATTCGTGAAACGGTTTCTGTTATAGTAGACATTCACATCGGCTCTATATTGGAGGTTTGAAAATGTCTAGAGTATGTATGGTTTGCAATCGTGGACCACAAGTTGGCTTCAAGCTGAGCCACTCTCATCATCGCACCAAAAGGCGCTGGAGCATCAACCTCCAGAGAAAACGCGTAATGCTTAACGGCACCCGCGTTCGCGGCTATGTATGCACCCGCTGCCTGGGCAGTGATAAGGTAGTTGCAGCTAACTGAAACCTTTTTTCAGTTCTGACGGGCACATAGCGCCGACTGAAATGCGGCGAGATAACCGGTCAGAACTGCGAACAACAGAGTTTCCGGAAGCATGTGGCTGAGGTTGTAAACATAGCTTGCGGCAATTGTCTGCGACAATGTGCCAGCATCGGTCACAAAAAAAACAGCACCGGCGACAACGTGACAGTGCAAACGAACAAAGTTTGCCACCGTTGTTGCCGTTGCCGCTTTTAGTGGCGTTTCCCACACGACAGAACCCGCCAGGCCCAGCGTGGCATAAGCAATTGGATAATCAAGCAGAAACTGAAGCGGGTGCACGATAAACGGGCGACTCGTCAGCAGCAGAATTCCGAACAGGGCGCCGCAGAGAGAACCGGTAACCAGGCCATGTCTGGCAGCAATAAGCAGAACCGGCAGACCTCCCAGCGAGACCGATCCGCCGCCCGGCATCTGGAACAGCTTGAAATTGGCAAGTGCCAAAGCCGTTGCCAGAAGCATTCCACACTCAGTGATCGTTTTAAGATTGCGAATTTTCAACTGTCACGCAGCCATATTTTTCACCGATAGTACCACCCCGAAGCAATTATTTCCAGCCTTAATATGTTTAATGCTGATATCGTGTGCTATCATGCTGACATATCAGCCAGAGGAAGGGGAATTTAATGAACAGAAAACTCGGCCTGACGCTATTTTTTGCTTTACTGCTGACATTCAGTCTGGGCTGCGGCGGCTCAAGCCTCAGCAAAACCGAATATACGATTGCCACCGGTTCAAAATCGGGTGTTTATTACCCAATTGGCGAAACGCTCGCGAGCATTCTCAAGATCGATTATCCCAATATACAGCTCAAGGTTCTTGAAACCGCAGGCAGCGTCGAGAACCTGCAGATGCTCAAAGACGGCAAAGCAGACATGGCACTGGTGCAGAACGACATTGCTTTTTATGCCGCTGAAGGCGAAGCGATGTTCGCCGACCAGAAAATCACCAACGTAACCGGCATTGCGACTCTTTTCCCAGAGGTTGTCCAGTTCATCGCGCGCAAGGAAACCGGTATCAGCTCTCTATCGCAGATGGAAGGCCGCAAGATCGCTGTTGGCAGCAAAAACAGCGGCACCTATTACAATGCCCAGCAGATTCTCACTCTCGCAGGTGTCTGGGAAAAGATCGACCAGCAGTTCATTGGCGGCACCGATGCAATGAAAGAACTGCAGGAAGGAAAAATCGACGGTTTCATTTTTACCAGCGGACTCCCCAACCCATCGATCATTGAACTCGCCAAAAAGGTAGAGATCACATTGATTCCGGTTGAGCATGATCTGGTTCAGAAGCTCGTGAACAGCTATTCATTCTATTTTCCATCGACGATTGCACCCAACCAGTATCCCGGCCAGACCGCCGAAGTTTCGGCGGTCGAAATTAACGCCATACTGGTTTCCGGACCATCTTTGAGTGAAGATGACCAGTATCTGCTGACCAAACATCTGTTCGGAAAGCCAAACGAACTCGGCCAGAGCCACCCGCGCCTCAGCAAGATGACTCGCAACAGCCTGCGCCGCCAGATGCCGATTCAAACAGGCAAAGGCGCCTACAGAGCCCATTCCGAAGCCCCTTAATATCTGCCGTTTTTTTGCCGATAGACTGTCGTGGTATTAATCAGAATTAAAGGAGTGCAGCATGAAGGCACAAACCGGCAGCAAGCTTAAAGTAGGCGTCATTTTTGGTGGCAGATCTGGAGAACACGAAGTATCGCTGGTCTCTGCCAATTCAATAATGAAAGCTCTGAACCCTGATAAATACGAGGTGATTCCGGTTGGCATCACGCGCCAGGGCTCATGGATGGTCGGTGTTAAGCCAGACGCCATGCTCGAATACAGTAAAAACCGCACAGCCGGCAACATTGCCTTTGCCGGCACCAACAGCGGCAAAGCCAGCCTCAACTGCGACCCTTCCAACAAAGGTCTGATGCTGCTAGACCAGCACAAAACCGGCGAACAGGTTAAGCTCGATGTTCTGTTCCCGATCATTCATGGCACCTATGGCGAAGACGGCACTCTTCAGGGCATGCTCGAACTCGCCGACCTGCCATATGTTGGCTGTGGCGTGCTCGCGTCTGCCGTCGGCATGGACAAAACCTTCTCAAAGCGCCTGTTTCATGAAGCCGGGATCGAAGTTGCACCTTACCGTGAATTTCTGCGCAGCACCTGGCGCACCAGCCCGGATGCAGTAATCACTGAAATCGAGAAGACACTCGGGTACCCATGTTTCGTTAAACCAGTAAACTCAGGCTCATCAGTAGGCATTTCAAAGGCAAAAACCCGTGAAAGCCTGCGCGAAGCCATGGATCTCGCCGCACGCTACGACCGAAAAATTCTTGTCGAAGCGCATATCGACGGTCGTGAAATCGAAGTGTCGGTTCTCGGCAATGACCACCCGATCGCTTCTCTGCCCGGTGAAATCGTGCCATGCAATGAATTTTACGATTACACCGCAAAATATGTCGATGATCGCTCTGAATTGAAAATTCCGGCTGATCTGCCGGCTGAAATGGCCGAAAAAATCAGGGAAACCGCAATCAGAGCCTACAAAGCTCTCGACTGTGCCGGCATGGCCCGTGTCGACTTTTTCCTCGAACGCAAAACCAATCGCATCGTCATCAACGAAATCAATACAATTCCTGGTTTCACCAGCGTCAGCATGTATCCCAAACTCTGGGAAGCCACCGGAATCAGCTACCCAGAACTCGTCGACCGCCTGGTAGAACTCGCCATCGAACGCTATCACGACAAACAGGAATCACTCAGCGCCGTTTCCTGACAGCAACAACCAACTCTTAACCATAAACACTCCCTGCTTAAGCAGGGAGTGTTTGCTATGCAGAAGTTCCAGTGAATTTATCCCAATTGAAATGCTTCGGCCTAGCAGCCGGGTTGCTTTTCAGGGGCGGTCGCCGACAATCAGGCCCTTGAGTTTGCGGCCGTCGCTCCAGTAGCCGAGAAAACGCAGTTCTGGAGCTTTTTTGAAAGCAGAAAGATCTGAGTCAAGGGTATAAGTAGCATATGCAAGCGCGTCAAACAGTCTGAATGTGCCATTCCAGTCGAAGGCGTCAATATGACTGGTACGCAAAGATCGGGCATGAAAATTTTCTTTGAAAAGCCCGACAAAGTCATTGCGATTTTCGACGATAAAACGCTCATATTCTGGTTCTTCTGGTGTCAGAGCAGCCAGCTCATCGGCAACCAGCGGCGGTTGGCCATAAAAGTCTGACAAGGCTGTTATAAAAGCCTTATTTTCGGTTTTGACACGGTCAGAGGCGTAAAAAATTTCGCGGGCGACCTGCGCCACCGGCTCCTGAACCCGATCACCACAGAGAATGATCATACGGGTTCTGCGGCTGATTCCAGTGAGATCGAGCAGCTTGATGCTCCTCTGGTGCGGCGCTACAACCATAAGCGCGAGCGGAACCGGAAGCCCGAAATAGTCACTGCTGGCAGCCAGGTTGGCGGCCAGCACACCGCCGGCACCATGTCCGATAATGGCGAAGCGGTCGCGGTTTATTTCAATTTTCTGACGGGCAAAGGCCTGCTGCAGAAAGTCTTTGACCGAACGCACGACATTGGTGTGGTAGAAACGGGTGAACTGCCCGGTTCCCTGGTAGTATGGAAAAACTACAACCCAGCCGCAGCGGCACAAATGCCGGATCTGGCCCTGATAATAACCTGGGTTGGGCGACATCCAGTCGTGAAGCAGTATGACAACTCCGGCACTGGCAGGTGCCGGCCCGGCAGGCTCAAAAACCTGGTAGCGCTCGTGGGCAATCCCGCTTTCCCAGACGGTGAAATCTGCATGCAGATAGTTGCGGCCGCCGGGACCCATAGCGCACTGAACCGGCCCGCGGGCAACTTCACGGGCACAGACCGCAGTCGGAACGACTGTCCGAAGAAGCAGAATCAGCCTGAAAATATTTCGCATCGAATTCTGTCAGGATTCGAGGTATTTCTTTTCGATATGTTCCCGGAAAAGGTCAAAGCCCATCTTTTCGAGGCCAAGCGCAACGATGAACAGGGCTACGCCGATAAGACTGCCGGCTTTGATTTCGGCACGCTTAACTTCGGCGAGGTTCTTGTCATATGGCATAGAAACATTTTCGACGAATACAGCCGCAGCGGCCAGGCCGGCCAGCCAGGTAAAAAGAGTTTCGCAGCTGACCAGAAGGTTCCAGAGCAGCCCGCCAACGCGTCTTTCGGATCTAAGCAGCGGGCGGGTTGCCATATAGAGCGGCAGAAGCAGCGGCCCAAGCAGAAAGATTACCAGCACCCAGAACCAGTCGAGGTTTTTTCTCTGACGGCTGTCCCAGGCAACCCATATAGTTGCAATTGCGCGCACCCATCTTGGCCACATAAGTTCTTTCCTCCAGCTTGTCTCTATTGATAACAGGCCACAGCATACCACGATATCCGACTTCAGTAAAACCCTTATAATTGGTTCACAAAAAAAATAGATACTGTTACCGTACAGCGTTTTTTTTTGTATAATTGCAGTAATGAACTTATCATTCGTGAGGTGCAAGCTATGAAACGCTCTGGTTTATTTTTAAGTCTTTTATTGGCCCTTATTCTTTCTAACCCAGCAGCAGAGCCCGTAATGGCGTCAACAGCCGACCCGTTTTCGGTACAAAGCGGCACCAATGCTGCCGTAAATCAGAATGCAGCCAAAGAAGAGGTGCCTGAAGCCCCTGCAGCAGCACCGAGAGAAGAAGCCAAGCCCCAGACGGTAAAGGAAATCGCCAAGCATACCGTGCAGGCTGGCGACAGCCTCTGGCGCATCGCTCAGAAACTGCTCGGCGACGGCAATCGCTATCGCGAAATCATCGAAGCCAACAAGGGAAAATACCCTTCACTTGAAAAGAATCCCGACCTGATTCATGCCGGCTGGGTACTTGAAGTGCCGGTCGAAAAAGAAGTGAAACCGGTTGAAGAAAAACCGAAAGAAACCAAACCGGCGGTTGAAGAAACCAAAAAACCTGAACCAAAGGTTGAAAAAGATACAACAGTTTCGGCTGACAAAGTCAGCAAGCTGCCGCAGTGGTCAACCGAAGAGAAAGTTAAAAAACTGCAGAGCGCCCTCGACTCGGCCAATCGCGCGTTGCTCGCCCAGAAGAAGCGCATCGCCGACCTCAACGAGCAGACTGTCAGATTCCTGATCGATAACAAGTTCATGACCGAAGAAGAATGGATGGCGATGAATCCGCCCCAGGGCTATACCTATCGCCTGAACCGGGTCGGTAAAATCGAGCTGGTCGGCAGTGACAACAAGCCGCTGACCAATGCCGACATGGCCGCCCTCGACAAAAAAGCCAAAGATTCGGCAAAGGCTCCTGAAACCAAGCCCGCAACCGAAACCAAACCGGCTGTCGACAAGAGCAAGAGCGAAGCCGACGCTGATGCTAAAGCCAAACAGGAAGCCCACGACAAAGCAGCAAAAGAAGCCAAGGCCAAGGCCGAAGCCGAAAAAGCTGCCAAAGAAAAGGCCGACAAAGCCAAAAACGATAAAGCTGCTGCTGATAAGATAGCCGCAGAAAAGGCCGCGAAAGAAAAAGCGGATGCTGAAAAAGCTGCTGCCGACAAGGCTGCCGCTGAAAAAGCCGCCAAAGAAAAAGCAGATGCCGAAAAAGCCGCTGCCGAAGCTGAAAAAGTCGCCGAAACCCGCTATCAGAAAATGCTCGGCGAAATCGGGGTTCCTGATCTCGCAGACAAACGCGATGCTTACTACAAAGGCATCAAGAATGGTTCTGATCTGTTATCGAAGGGTTTCTTCGGTGGCACCACCTCGTTCTACAAGTTTGTAAACAGCATGGACTACCCCGAATACGATATTCCGTCGCTGCAGAGAGACCTGCGCGAAGCCCAGAAGAGCTATGAAAAGGCGATCGACAAGAACAAGACCAGCCGCACCCTGGGTATCTTCGGTGATACCATCGAAAGTGCCGGCAAAAAGGTCGAACAGTCAAGAGCCAGACTCGAAAAAGCCTGGGGCGAACTCGGCAAGGCCCTCGATGAATCAAAAGCGAAAGCCAAAGAACTCGAAGGCAATGTCAGCAGCAACAAGGCCAAAGCTGCCGCCGCTCAGAAGGAACTCGACAAGCTCGACAAATATGATTCGAAGAATGCCGGCGAAGTTCAGAAGCTGAGCAAAGAAATCAAGGACATCAACGAAAAGATTTCTGACGACGAAAAGAAACTCAACAACTACAAAGAACTCAAGAGCGTCTTCAAAATCTAAGGCCTTGTTAAGAAATTATTGTTACACTTTGTCCATGCGACCGGCCATAAGGGGCCGTAAAAGCAAAAACCATTGTCATGGTTTTTGTTTAACGCCTCCTAAAAACTGCTGGTCGCCAGCGTGATAATGGTTTATACTTCTGGTCAGGGTCATACCCTGACCAGATTTTTCTTCCGCGAAAGGTAGAAACATGAAGAGGAAAATGCTGATTGCCCTGTTGCTTATTCAGACCTTGTTTGGTTTTGCCGCTCAGGCTGCTGATATGCCCGAAGGCAGAATACTGTTCATCGATTCACCAGAGCCAGACACAAACTATCTGGCTGTCATCAACCCCGACGGCACTGGCAAACTGCGCCTGACCCCGGCTTTCAACAATATCATGTTCCCGCGCTACAATGAGGCCAGCGGCTGGATCGGCTTCACCAATAAAACCTCCGACATGACCTCAGAAATTTACCTGCTCAACAAAGCCGGCGACCGGGTCAGAAGAGTTCTTACCGATGCGGCTTTCGAAGACTTTTCGCCAGACGGCAAGTTCTTTCTCTACACCAGCTGCGATGGCAAGGCCGAGCTCTATGTCTACAGTCTGGAGCGCAAGCAGGCGAACAAAATTTCACAGGAACTCAAGGTCACCGCTGCCAACTGGTCTGCCGACGGTGCATGGATCGCCGTTTCAGCTTTGACTGAAGACGGTACTTCCGACCTTTACCTTATTTCAACAATGATGCAGGGTATCAAGCGCATTACTGCTACCGAAAAAATCAACGAATCATTTCCGGTTTTCAGCAAAGACGGTAAATTTCTCGTCTACTTCACTGACCGGCACGGCGAAAATGAACTTGAGTATCTGGCCGTCGACCAGAGTGAAGTTCAGCGGCCGATTGTCAGAGGTATCTACCCAAGCCTCTCGCCTGACAACCGCCATGTTGTCTTTCAGCAAGGCAACACCATCGGCATGGCCACTATCGAAGGGCTTGACGTAAAGACCCTTACTGCGGGCCGTACACCCTCATGGATTAAATAAATTGACCTCAAAGTCTTTGAATTGTAAAATGAGCGAAACATTTATGGGAAGGTTCTTCGATGATAAAAATTAACAAAATTCTTGTACCCGTTGATTTTTCGGAAGGTTCAGAACTGGCTCTCAGATATGCCGCCACCTTTGCCAGCGAATATGGCGCGCAGATTCATCTTCTCAACGTCATCGAAGAAGACGTTCTTCACGCCGGCAACCTTGGTGATCCGCTCGAAACTTCTACCAAGTGGCACGAGCAGAACATGAAGCAGCTCGAAAGCTTTGTTCCTGCCAAATACAACGATTTCGACATCATCAGAAAAGTTCAGGGCGGCCTGGTTTATGAAGCCATCATCAACTATGCCAAAGATAACGAAATCAGCCTGATCATCATCGGTGCCCATGGCAAAACCGGTTTCATCGATTCATGGCTTGGCGGCAACAGTTACGAGATCGCCAGAAAATCTCCCTGTGCGGTTCTTACCGTAAAACCACAGGGTCGCGGTTTCGTCGAAAGATCTGCCTGACCTTACTTCAGGCGTTTCTGAAAGATTCCAGCATCCGGTTCAGGTCTTTTCTTCAGGCGAAATCGCAACATCGATCTGCAGCGAAGCACTGTTCCGGCGAATGATTGAAGTCGGCTTGTCTTCAATAAACATCGCGGTTACCTCATTGCCGACCGGCAGCACGAAAAATCTGTCGTTATGAGAGTTCTGCGCAACCGCACCAGCCTTTAAATCAGGCCTGAAACGGGTAAACGACACCAGCGGGTTCCAGGCATAGTTACTGCGAAAACCGGCAAGATCAGCCGGAATGCCTTCTTCGCGCCATTCGCGTGAGAACACCGCATCAATGCCGCAGTTGCGTATAAAATCCAGTGCAGCAAGGTTGCAGATATTGAAAGACCAGTCGAAAGCGAATTTAAGCCCGGGAAACATCTTTGCCAGAGCGAAGCCTTCCCAGCCAAAGCAGATAAAACTACCTGATTCAAGGCCTCTGAGTTCGTCAGCCAGGCGTTCGAACTGTTTCCGAGTCAGTATTGGCGGCAACCACCACGAAACACGACTGCGCAGAACCATTTCGGCGCGGGTATTGTCGCCATGCCAGGGAAGGATCCAGCCATCGACCGGCAGGTCGCGCAAAAACGGAAAGCTGTGATTCCAGACGCGCAGGTTGACCTGGGGCCTGGTATTTTCTGCAAAGTGCCGTGAATAATCAGGCCGACTCTGACGCGAAGACTTTATCAGGGCTGCAAGCGACGGTTCCCCCTTTGGCGGCGGCAACTGCTCAAGGCGGCAGAGGCTTTCTACCAGTGATCGTTTAAGTTTTTTAAGAGCACTGCCGCTGATATGCAGTCCCTTTCCCAGAAGTTTGGTGATCATTCTGCCTGATTTGAAAAGGTCGCCGAGCACCGCAAATTTTTCCTGCAGCGGCCCATCTTCGAGCCCCTTGTTGAGAGCCAGCTGCAGAAGCTCTTCTGACTCAAGCCGCAGTCGGTGCTCATTGATAACCGCTTCTACAGCAAGAGGAGTCCCCTCATGCCCCGACCAGAAAAGATCGACGGGCCGGCGCTCCCAATCGCGGTTCCACTGTGATTCCCAGGCACCTTCGTCTGAGGCTGAGGTTCGCCGCAGTTCAACGCCACCGCCGAGAGTAACCGGCAACCCGCGCACCCAGGCCATTTTCAGGTGTTTTCTATCATTTTTGACCCAGGTAATTCTGGCACCCTGCTGTTCGCCATTTTTTTCCCAGACGATGCCATCGCCGGGAACAGGCATCTCTTTAACCTGCAGTTCAACGAGTCCGTCGGAGGTTTTTCCGGTGGTAACACCTACCAGAACTCCTTCTCTACCTGGATTCTCGCCGGTCTGCCAGTTGGCAGGTTCAACCGGGCCATTGAAGAAACCCGGTGATGCCGCCCTGGTAAAAACTTCGTTGAGTTTTGCAGTCTCTTTGCCTCTGCAGTTATCGAGAGCTTCTCTATAGGCCTTAACGACCTGATAAACATATTCAGGGCTCTTCATGCGCCCTTCAATTTTTAAAGACGCGACACCTGAATTCTTAAGCCACTCAACCTCATTGATCAGGCGAAGATCGCGCGGGCTGAAAAGGCAACTGCCACTGTTGCCGCAGTTGCCATCGAGCGAATATTCACGCCGGCATGGCTGTGCACAGGTACCGCGGTTCCCGGAACGGGTTCCGAGCGCGATACTCCAGAAACAGCGCCCGGAAATGCTGTAGCACATGGCCCCATGCACAAATACTTCAAGTTCGAAAGGCGCAGCTTTCAGCAACTGCTCAAGTTCGTCAGCACTGACTTCTCGCGGCAGAATCACCCGGGAAATACCAAGTTCCCTGAGTTCTTCGGCGCCGCCGCAGCCAAACCAGGCCCCCTGAGTGCTGAGATGCAGCGGTATCCGACTGCCGCGGCGTTTCAATTCAATCGCGACCCCGATATCCTGAATTATCAGCGCGTCAGGCTGTAAGGATTCATAAAAATTCAGAGCTTCGTCGAGAAGTTTCCATTCATGTTCAAAAACAATGGTATTAAGGGTTACATACATTTTTTTTCCGAGAGCCTGAGTAACCCGGCGCGCCCAGCGAAGGCTTTTCTCGTCAAAATTGGCAGCAAAAGCGCGGGCGCCAAATCTTTTTCCGGCAAGATAAACCGCGTCAGCACCTGCAATGCAGGCTGCTTTAAGACATGCAGGGCTGCCGGCAGGCGCAAGAAGCTCGATCGGTCTGGCTGGCAATGCTGTCACTATTCCCTCTCGATGAACCAGGTCAGGGCAAGTCGGTAACCATCGGCACCGAGTCCAGAAATGACTCCACGGCAGACTGGACTGATCAGTGAATTCTGGCGGAAAGCTTCTCTGGCGGAAATATTGGAAATATGCACCTCAACGGCCTCGATACCGGTTCCGACGATACAGTCGCGCAAACTGATGCTCGAATGCGCCAAAGCACCGGGGTTGATGATAACCCGGTCGCCTTCTTTCAGTTTCTGGAGGTAATCGAGAATCTCGCCCTCATGATTGCTCTGAAAGAAAGACAACTGCTCATTGTTGCAGAATGCCAGTTCTTCAAGTTCTTCCTGAATATTTTTAAGGGTTCGCGTGCCGTAAATTGCTGGTTCACGGCGGCCAAGCAGATTCAGATTCGGACCATTAACAATATGTATCATCTTTTACCGCCTTGTTCGTCAGATGAAAAAAGAGTTTCGAGGAGAAAATAGGAAGTCTTCATGAACATAACCAGTTCAGAAGCATTTCTGAGAGAGAAAAGTCTGCGAAAAAAACGGTTTTTGCCAGCCCAGTAGCGCAAAACCAGTCGGCGAAGTTCTCCTGCAGGCCAGAACCCGTCATCTGTTATCGCCAGACGATCGACAAGCCCGGTCATGCCACCATAGCCATGGCAACCCAGCCATGCCGAGTTTACCTGCAGACCGGCCTGAAAACCTGCATCATGAATGTGCTGCAGATGTTCGCGCATTCTGTCAGCTGAAGTCCGGGTCGGATAATAAAGCCAGACCTGCTGCAGAGGCCAGCCGATCTGACGAATGTTGATATCGTCATCGGCAGCGAAAGAAACTGCAAAGCGGGCCTTCTGATTGAGCAGAAGCGAGCGCAATTCATGCAGATCATCACAGTTGAGACCGGAAGGCCGGAAATGAAAGGCAGCAATGGCTGAAGCCTTTAGCCATGAAACCAGACCTGAAACCCAATCCAGACCTGGCCAGCTGCGTCTGGTGGAGCTCATATCGTGTAAACCCTGCCACGGCTGGCAAATTTCCAGGGTGGTTCCGGCCAACCATTTTTCAGGGTGAATGTCGTAACCACAGTCAATAAAAGGCTCCAAAGGAACAGGCAACGGCGAAAGATCGTCGTCATGTCGGTGATCTATAAAACCCGTGAGTCGGTCACCGCGCAGAATTCTCAAAACAGCTGATTTGCCGGTGCCGTCGACGGCAAAATCTGCCCAGACAGGCACTTCGGCTTTTTCGGTATTGACACCGACAGAGGCCTTGGGCAGAAGCTCGCGAACCCGATGCGAAAAGGCTCTGGCCTTTTCCGGGTCGGTTTTGTCTGATCGCTGCAGAATAACCGCTTTAATGCTTTCTGGCGGATATGAAGAAAGACAGTCGATCAACCCCTGACTGGTGGCCGCATCGAGAGTCACGATTCTCTGAGGCTCGACTGCGGCAAGACAAAGAAGCCCCAGGGGAGCGTTCCGCCCGGGGAATCGATTATAGCAGGGCCAGACGACATCACAGTCGGCCGGCAGCTTTATCAGCAGTATTTCCGGTCCTGTAGTTTGCATTATTTATACGTTGCGACAGTAATAACGAATTTTAACACAAACCGGCCTGCAGTCACCTAAAATATGAACAAAAACCACAGACAAGGATATCAAACAAACGCATCAGGCATCCTTAAAACGGTATTACCATCTTCGCGATTTCTGTAAAAAGCGCTGAGCCAGAATATTCAATGTTGCAGTCCCGGCTCAGAACATGGAAATCTTTACAGAATCGAGCTCAGCTGCTAGAATCTGCGACATAAACCAAAATTCAGTCAGGAACATCTATGATAGCACCTGTGTTCAACAGTCTTCGCCCGAAACAATGGACCAAGAACCTGATTCTGTTCGCGGCCCTGCTGTTTTCGGAGAAAGGTCTGCTGTTTTCCGGGCAGGCGTGGCTGTTCACCGTTGCCGGTTTTTTCACTTTCTGTGGCCTTTCAGGCAGCGTCTATCTGCTAAACGACCTCGCCGACCTTGAAAAAGACCGTTTGCATCCGATAAAATGCCAGCGACCGATACCATCCGGCGAGCTCTCAGTAACAGAAGCCAAGGGTGCTCTTATCATCATTCTCATAATCAGCCTGCTGGCAGCCTGGAATCTTTCGCCGCTGTTTTTCTCGCTGTCACTCGCCTACTTCATGCTGAATCTCGCTTACAGTTTCAAACTGAAAAACATTGTGATACTCGACGTAATGTGCATTGCCATCGGTTTTGTGCTGCGTGCGACTGCCGGCGTCGGTGCCCTGAAAAGTCTTGAACCAGGAATCTACATTTCACACTGGCTGCTGCTTTCGACACTGATGTTGGCAATGTTTCTCGGCCTGGCCAAGCGCCGCCAGGAAATAGCCAATTATAACGACGATGCGGTCAAGCATCGCAAGATTCTGGCGCAATATTCACTGAACTATATCGATCAGATGACTTCTATTCTCGCCGCCACAGCGATTGTCACCTACACGTTCTATACGGTCAGCCCTGAAACGATAGCCAAATTTGGCAGTGACAGAATGATTTATACGGTGCCAATGGTTATTTACGGTATATTGAGGTATCTCTACCTGATTCATATCCAGGAACTGGGAGAAAATCCATCAGAAGTGGTTCTGAGCGACCGGCCACTGCAGATATGCGTGGTTATCTGGGCTATAGCCGTCGTTCTGGTGATCCATTCCTACCGGTTTTTATAATTGGGGTCGGACCAGCTGAAAAGGCTATAAAAAGAGGAAAGTCACGAAAAATTCATGCCTTTTTTGCTCTTAAAGCAGTATTTTCATGGACAAAAACGCGGTTCTAAGGCAAGAAAAACGAAAACCGCATTAAAGGCGGCTTCTGATTGCCCCGGCGCTTATCTGGTTGCGCAGATTGGCAGGCTCGTTTATCGGTCTGAATTTGCGTGAAAAAAAGTCATCGGAGCTGGTGCCCTGAACTTTAAGCGAAGCCCACTGGATTTCACGGTTGCCGGTTTCGATTTCGTCGACCATTACAGCCACTTTATAGCTCTGGCCAGAATTGAGCCGTTTTGAAAGAGGCACTCTAAAAGTTATGCCGCCAGCCGGAATCTGCAGCAATTCAACTTTTCTGAAACCTTCAGCGGCGGTTTTTGTGTTTTCGTGAACAGCAACTCTCAGACTGACTGAATTTTGACGATAGCGGGTACCCGGCAGAATTTTCAGGTTGGCTTCGTTGGTGGTCAGCTGGCAGTCAAGGATTTCGACCGAGCGGTTCTCAATGGTCTTGAAACCACTGAAAGCCATGACCAGAATCACAGCCAGCAGAATCGCGCGGGTTATCTTTTTCATACACTGCCCCCTTTTATCGTCCCTGTACTATATATCGGCATAAATGCCCAAAAAGTTTAGGGGGGACAGTTAAGACGTAAGTGTTTTGTCAAATCTGAATCTGTAGTTTTGCCATCATTCCAGTGAAGAATACCCCCCGAAGAGGGAAAGTGCGGGAATACTGTTGGTAATAGCTTAGATGCCTGCCTTCGCAGGAATGATATACAAGTTGCCCATTCCCGACCTCTAATGTGACAAAGGTGATAAGACCGCTATGCTGAGGCGGCGTTTATGAAGGCAGAAAAAAGATTACGGCTGTATTCGTCGCCGTCGAAAGTTTCTTCGGGATGCCACTGAACCCCGACAAAAAACCTTGATTCACGGCTTTCAATAGCTTCAATGACTCCGTCGCCGGTATGACCTGAGGCGATAAAACCGGCCGGCACTTCTTTAACCGCCTGATGGTGAAACGAGTTGGTAAAAACCTTGCCCGAGGGCGATTTTATTGCCCGGGCAAGCTGCGAGCCCTCTGACATGGTTACCTGATGTGAAGGTGACCAGCGCGGAGCTTTCTGCGAATGCTGCACACCGGCGACGCCGGCGAGGTCCTGATGCACTTTGCCGCCGAGGGCAACAGCAATTACCTGACAACCCCTGCAGATGCCAAGAACCGGCAGTGAAAATTCACGACTGGCCTTTTCGACGAGCAGCAACTCATATTCATCGCGGAACGGATTAACGAGATCAAGCGTTGGCAGAGGATCTTCGCCCTGAAAGCGCGGGTGCACGTCTTCGCCGCCCGGCATCAGCAGACCATCGATCAGGCCAAGATAGCGCATGACAAAACGCTCGAAGAACTCACGGGAATTTTGCCCGGGCAGCAGCAGCGGCGCTGGCAGTAGAATCGGGTCGCCACCGGCCTTCTGCACGGCATGATAATATTTGCGCGACACGTAGGTTCGAATGCGCATTTCCTGGTCGCGCACCGAAGAGTCTGCGTAGGCGATACCGATCAGAGGTCGTTTGGAAGAGCTCATTTCACCAGTGTCCTTTGCGTGATGGGTCAAGAATATCGCGAAGTTCGTCGCCAAAAACGTTAAAAACAATTACCAGAAAAGCGATGCAGGCCCCGGGGTAAACTACCAGCTCAGGCCGGCGCAGCATGTAATCTTTTCCGGCGGCTACCATTCCGCCCCAGGTGGGGAGAGAGGGGTCGACACCGAGACCGAGAAAGCTGAGGCTGGCCTCGGACAATACGGCGGTCGCCATGCCCATGGTAAAAATTACGGTAATCAACGGCAGACAATTTGGCAGAATGTGAGTCAGAATTATGCGCAGGTGACTTGCACCCAGAGTTCTCGCAGCAATCACGTATTCGGCCGATCGCAGTTCAAGAGCCGCCGAGCGTATGATGCGCGCCATTTCAGCCCAGCCGACCACTGCCAGCGCAAAAATTACCGTTCCAATGCCACTGCCAAGAACCATCGAAACGGCTATAGCCAGCAGCAGGCTCGGAAAAGCAAGAAACATATCGACGATGCGCATCAGAAACCAGTCAAGCCAGCCACCAAAATAACCGGCGGCAAGCCCGACGGCGAGACCGATCAGAAGCGCGGTAAGTCGCGATGAAAAACCGATTATCAGAGACAATCTCGCGCCATATATCAGTCGCGAGTAGACACACTGTCCCAGCTGGTCACAACCGAGCGGAAATCCATCTGCCTTTGAAAGACGGCGAAGCGGGTCGGTTTCCATAGGGTCGTTGGTAACCAGCAATGGCGCAAACAGTGCAACGACAAGAACCACGAAGATTCCGGTCACGCTGAGCCACCCGGCTACGGTCATGCGTCTGAATATCTGTTTCATCCGGCTGATTTTCCCATCATTTCATCACGAATTTTCGGGTTGATCCAGGCGTAGAACAGATCGATGAACAGGTTCACCATAATAAAAACAAAAGCGCCAAGAAGTACGACCCCCTGAATGATCGGGTAATCGCGCTGTAAAATTGCATCCATCGCGAAACGGCCGATTCCTGGCAGATCAAAAATCGTTTCGACAATAACCGAGCCGTTCAGGTAGCTCGACAGGTCGAGGCCGATTACGGTAACCACCGGAACCAGAGCGTTAACCAGTCCGTGCCGGAAAAGAATGCGGGTTCGGCTGAGGCCTTTGGCCCGGGCGGTTCTGATGAAGTCCTGATTGAGAACCTCGATCATGCTGCTTCTGACGATTCGGGCCAGAAAAGCCGCGGATCTTATTCCGAGAGTGAAGGCTGGCAGAACGAAAACCAGCAGGCTGTCGCCGGCTCTGAAACCTGAGGTCGGGAACCAGCGCAGCTTGACCGCAAACACATAGAGAAACACCAGACCCGACAGAAACACCGGAATACTGATACCGGCAACCGAAAACACGGTGCAGAGACGATCAAGCCAGCGGCCCTGAGTAATGGCGCTGACAATGCCCATGACGACACCGGCAAAAATCGACACCAGCATCGCAAGAGAAGCAAGTTTGAGGGTATAGGGAAGTTTCTCGGTCAGCGATTCGAGAACCGGTTTGCCGGTAACTACTGAATCGCCGAGATCGCCACCCGCAACCTTGCTGAGATAAGACCAGAAACGGGTAAACAGTGGCTGATCGAGCCCCATCTCGGCTCTGATGCGCGCGATGGTTTCGGCATCAGCACGCGGGCCGGCGACTGTCTGTGCCGGGTCGCCCGGAATCAGGTAAAGAACGGTAAAAGCGACAATAAGAATGCCCAGAAGAACAGGTATGGTGGCGACAATTCTTCTGAGCGTGAATTCGAGCATTGTTGAACCTTTGGGTTATGAATTTTACTGCAACAACTTACAACATGCCGGGCGTTTCATCAATCCCTGACGCTTAAAGTCAGACCTTTGTCACAGAAAAACATTGGTGAGAAATCGATATGGCTGACTTTAGCACCAGTGAGATAGCTTTCACTGCAATGCCAGAGGTAGATCCAGGGGGCCTGTTCGGCAACTCTGCGGTTGATACGGTCATAAGCCTCGGCGCGGCGCTGAGCATCCTGAATTTTGACTGATTCATCGAGCATCAGATCGACTTCGGCATTTTTGAAGCGGGCGCGATTACCGCCAGAACCCCAGTTTTTGGAATGAAACAGCGGGTAGAGAAAGTTTTCGCCATCGGGATAATCGCCAAACCAGCTCATGTAAAAGGCCGGAGCTTCGCCTTTGGCGACGGCATCCTTAAGGGCGCTCCATTCCATGGGTTTAAGATTAACTACGACGCCGTGTTTTTTCAATTCACCCTGCAGCAGGCGTGTGATTTCGAATGCCGACTGTGATGAGCGCTGGTAAAGATCGAAAGTCAGAGGGTTGGTCTTTGAATAACCGGCTTCTTTAAGCAGTCTTTTTGCTTCTTCCGGGTTGTATGAGAGGCCGGTCGGAGTGGTTGAGTAGCCTGAGATACCGGGAGGAATGCTGCCGTTGGCCGGAACAGCGCGGCCCTGATAGACAGCATTGATAATTTTTTCGCGGTCAACCAGCATATTCAGCGCTTTACGCACTCTGATATCGGTGAACGGCTCGGTCTGGTTATTGAAACCGACGTAAAACACGTTAAGGGCAGGCACATCATGAATTCTGGCGGCAAATTCGGGGTCGGCCTTGAATCTTTCGTAGTTGGCCGGGTAAAGCTGCAGCAGGTCGAGATTACCGCTTTCGAATTCCATTTCAGCCTTCATGTTTTCGGGGATAATGCGCATGTCGATTTTGGCGAGACTGGGCTTAACATCATGATAAGATTCATTGGCAACCAGCTTGAGATAGCTGTCACGCACACGTTCGGTGATTTTGAACGGGCCGGTGCCGGCAGGTTTTTCGAAAAAGCTGTGGTCATGAATCGCGGTTCTGCTCTCTGAGGGCAGAATATAGCAGGCCGGCATGGTAAGCAAGCTGAGAAATGGCGCAAATGGGGCAACAAGTTTGATCGAAACAGTCTGATCATCGAGAGCGGTGATACCGGCAACAACTTTGGTAACACCTTTCATGCGGTCAGCAGCGCCTTCGACCTTTTCGAGAACCCAGGTGCGCGGTGAACCGACTTCGGGGTCGAGAAGGCGGTCAAGAGAGAAAACCACATCGGCAGCGGTGAATTTCTGGCCGTTGTGGAAAGCAACATTCTGTTTGAGTTTGAAAATGAATTCTTTGCCGTCGGCAGCAACACTCCATGATTCGGCAAGGTTGCCAACCAGACGCATTTTTTCGTCATAGCGGACCAGGCCGTCAAAAACCTTTGCCTGAACGGTGGCTTCATTGACATCGACACCACGGGCCGGGTCAAGGTTTGCCGGTTCACTCGATAGATAGCTGGAAAAAGTACCTCTGAAACTGACCGGGTTGGTTTCGGCGGGAGCACTCTGCAGCAAACTGGCTACCAGAGCCATTACACAGATAAATACCGTCGAAAAGAGAATACGTTTCATGTTGCCACCTGATAAATAGATTTTTTTCTCTTTTCAGTTAATCGGCAGGTCAGGGCTTTTGCTTTAATTCTGCATGAATTTCTTCACCGTCGATAATCAGAACGGCCACCGATGCCGGTAGACCACCCCGGGGCAAAGTTGGACTGCCTGGGTTGATGACAAGAAGATTTTCTTCCTGATTGATCAGGGCAATGTGGGTATGACCGTAGACCATCACTCTGGTCTGCGGTTCAACGGCACGCCGCGCAGTTGTGGCGTTATGAGCAACGGTCAGCAGCCCGCAACCGATATGTATTGAGCGGTGTGACGGGGTATCGAAAGCTCCGCCGTCGCAGTTTCCCCGCACGGCATAGACCGGAGCGATCTGCGAAAGTTCGCCAAGCAGCGCCGGCACGCCAACATCACCGGCATGAACTATCATCTGGGCGTCAGCGAAGGCTTCTTTTATCCAGTCGGGAGTATCAAGATTGTCGTGGTCATGCACATGCGTGTCAGAAAGTATGCCGATCTTCATTTTCATTTTTATGGCTCCGCGGGCTGCAGAATGTTCGTTGACTAAACTTTGATGATGGTCTATTTTTTAGAACTCGGTATTAATATTTACGCACATTCAAAGGATTTAACAAGATGCCAGAAGTAAAAAAACCGGCGGTTAAACCAGAAATCAAGATGCCCTCGCCCGAAGAGGTCAAAAAGAAACTCGCAGAAGTCGACTCGTTTCTGCAGAAACTGATTTTCAAGCGCTTCATCGGCACCTTCATCGATATGGTCATGATCTCGGTGCCAGCGATCATCATCACTCTGCCCGCCTTCTTTCTGCTGCCGCAGAAACCGGTCAATCTGGCCGCCCTGTTCAATTTTCTCGTTTTTCTCGCGGCTGGCGTCGTCATGCTGATTAAAGACATGCCGTTCCAGCTTGGCCCGCTTGAAGGGCAGACCCCAGGCAAAAAGGCAATGAACATCAGAGTTACCGACCTGAACGGTCGACCAATCACGATGATGATGTCGATCAGACGCAACATCATACCGGCAATGCCATTGCTGGTCTCAGCTGTCTCAGCCGCTATCTACATCATACCGATACCGGTGATCTCTGAACTGGCCAGTCTGCTCATCGTCATGCCACTGTTTCTGATTTCAATGGCTGCCAATATTTTCGAGATCTACAAAATTCACACCGGCGAGCAGAACCGCCGCTGGGGCGATACCTTTGCCGGAACCATGGTAAAAAATGACTGATTAATGAATCGCAACCATGCCATACTTCTTATCCTGGCGATTCTCAGCTTTCTGCTGATCAATCTCTTCATTCCCGATTCGCAGCCCGGCAGCATTTCGTCTCTCGAAGGGGTGACGCTGGCCAATATCAACGGGCAGCAATTCAGGCTCGCCGGGCAGTTTACCGAAAAACCGATGCTGCTGGTGTTCTGGTCGGTTACCTGTGGCACCTGTATCGAAGAGATTCCGTTTGTCATACGCCTGCATGAGACTCTGCAAAGCCGCATGACGGTGATCGGAGTGCATCCGCCGGGCTTTCCGCTGAAGAAAATTCAGCGCTTCATCAAAAAATTTCCGCAGCAGATACCATATCTGGTTGCCATCGATGAGCAGAGCACTCTGATCCGCAGCTACAACGTCAGCGTTCTGCCACGCACACTACTGATCGACCGTCAGGGCAAGGTTCTCTACGACCACCTCGGCTATGACCCCGCCAAAGAAAAGGAAATCGAAGATGCCATCAGCAAACTTATGTAAAACCCTGTTCGCCACTCTGCTGGTCTGCATGTTTTCTGTCTCACTGCAGGCCTCCATGCCAGTAATCAGTGCAGGAAACAGCGAGCCGTCGCGCCTGCTTCAGCCCGGCACGGTTGCGCCAACCTGTCGCCTTACTGACACGGGCGGCAGCGAACAGACCTTCCCGGCATCTGGCAGCTGGAACATCATCTTCTACTGGTCGCTGTTCTGTCATTCATGCCTCGAAGAGATACCAGAAGCCCAGAATCGCATCATGAGCCTCGCTCAACCAGGACTCAAAGCCTGGTTCGTTTCGCTCGACACCGAAAAAATGCAGAAAGCGCTGCAGAATTTTTGCCAGAAACGCGAACTGAAACTGCCGGTATTAATGGAAAGAGTTGCCTCCGACACCTGGGTGACCGCAGATCAGTGGGGAGTCATGTCGACCCCGGCGGTTTTTATAGTTGCACCTGACGGCAAAGTCGCGTATTCTCATCAAGGGCCCAGCGATTTAGATGAATTCTTTGCGGGCCTTGCCGCGATGACCGCCTCGGGTTCGACCGGGCTCGTCGCCGAGAGGTAAGATGTTCGAAAAAATTACAGTTGTCGACAATCATGAAATGCTGCTCGTGTCACAACGGGCGGTTTTTATGTTTATCGGTTTTCTGCTGCTGATGACCTTCGCCCTGATGAGTTTCTTTCTCTGGGCCGACTTTGACTCTATCCTCGGGCGCAAACACCTGGCGATGAAAGTTGGCCAGACGAGCATCAGCCTCGAAGAACTCAAAAAAATTCAGAACGTCTCCGGAATCAGGGCAAAACAGCTTTCTGAAGCTGCCTTTGCCACCGACTTTTTCGAAACCCTGCTGCTGGCCGAAGGGGCACGCAAAAACGGCCTCGACCGCAAGCCTGAATTTCAGCAGAGAATTACTGATTTTGCCGCCGCCGGCAGAAATGACACCGACGACGACGCGGTCGCCCGTGCCGCTTTTCTCATCGAAGAACTCGCCGAGGCCGAGCGCCAGTATCTTTTCAGTCAGCCGGCAGCGACTGCCAGCGAAACAGAAACCGCCGGCATGCCTGGCACTGCAACGCCAAGAGTGCGGTTGCATTTAAAAACAATCCTGCTCGCTGACGCCGCTTCGGCCAGCGAGATTCTCGCGCAGCATGCCAGTGGCACCAGCTTTGCTGAACTCAACGCCAGCCACAGCAGTTCCCTGTATAAAGGCGTTGGCGGCGATATTGGCTGGAAATCAGAAAGTGACCTGCCCGAAGGCGTTTTTGCGAAACTTCTTGATCTCGCACCAGGAGTGCTGACTGAAGGTTTTTCTGATCAGGCCGGCACGCATCTTTATCTGGTCAGCGCCCGCCCTGAAGAAGACCCGGCAGTTGCTACCCGCTCACTGCGTGAACAGAAATTGCGTGAAAGTCGCAAATCGCGACTCATGCGTCATATGATCGAACTGAGAAATAAAATCGACTACTGGATAAACCCGATTCTGCAGATTAAATGCCAGGTAACCCCCGGGCAGAAAACCGCTGATTCTGCCGAAAATCGTTAAGGAGCCCTTTTCTATGGACAAGAAATCGCGCAAACATTATTTAATACTGCCATCTTATCAGATCAGACTGGTAGCCTTCATGTCACTGGTGCTGTTTCTTGGCTCGATTCTGCACGGCTTCTTTCTCTACCGCATCACCAGCAAAAATATCCAGGAAGGTTTCCTGTCAGCCCACAACCGCCTGCGCTCCACCTGGGAGATATTGAAACCAGCCATTATCGTCACCAATGGTCTCAGCTTTCTGTTGATGTCGGTAATGCTGCTGATTCTGACAATTTTCATCTCACACCGACTTATCGGGCCGATGTTCAAAGTCGCCGGTCAGCTGAAGAAAATTTCGGCCGGAAATTTGCAGCATGCCTCTCTGCGCCTGCGCGAAGGCGACGAAGGGCAGGTTCTCTGTGAAGCGGTCAACGAACTTCAGGACAAATACCGCCAGCGCTTCATCAAACTGCGAAAACTGCGTGCCAGCCTCGATGAAGGCAAACCAGACACAGCGCAGCTGAAAACCCAGATCGACGATATTCTCGGCGAAATCGAACTCGACGAAAACAGTCAGGCATGAAACCGACCTCCGCAAAAATTAAATTTCTGGCCACTTTTGGCCTTGGCATAATGCTGTCAGTATTCACCGGCAGCCTTTTTGCCGGCGACCACCAGAAAATGGCTGAAGAAGCCGGCTGCTTTACCTGTCACTACATGCCACCAGAATCTGGTCAGAAGCCCACAACTGCCGAAACCAGAGTCGACCCACGGCTGAAAAAAGGCGCCGGGCAATGGTGTGTCAGCTGCCATGCCATGGAATCGATGACTTTGCATCCGACCGGAATCAAGGTAACCGCCACCAGAGAATTGCCGCTTGAAGACGGTGAGTTCATGAGCTGCCTGACCTGTCATTCACCACATGCTGCACCAGTGGCTTCGCAGCCATGGGCCCCCCTTGCGATCAGCCCTAGCAGCAACGACAATTTCAGCACTTATTTATTGAATCATCCGAACAATGAGGGGCAGCTCTGTGCAAAATGCCACCCGGCAGGCACCGACGTTTTTCAGGGCAGCATGCACAGCCCCAAAGCATTCGACAATCGTAATTATGCAGGCTCAGAGTCATGTAAAGAATGCCATCTCGACATCTACGACCAGTGGAAAATCAGCCCGCACGCCCGCATGACGCGACGTTTCAGAAACCTCGACAACCAGAAGGAAATTCCGGTCGAAGACCTCGGAGTGCCACGCGAAAAAATAGCCTGGGTGCTTGGCTCACATTATGTTCACCGCTTCGTTGCCGAAGCCAGCGGCACCCTGGTCGTGCTGCCAAAAATCTGGGATCTCAACAAAAAAGAATGGCTGCCGGTCAATGATTACGGCTGGCGTTCTCGCTACTGGCTGAAACAGTGCGCCGGCTGCCACACAACAGGGTTTTCTGCAGAAAACGACAGTTTTGCCGAAGCCGGCGTCGGTTGTGAGGCCTGCCACGGGCCAGGCCTGAATCATATCAGAACCAGATCGCCGGAATATATAACTTCATTGAAAAGCATGACACCGGAACGCCAGGAGATGATCTGCACTTCATGCCATACTTCGGGTATCGACAACAGCGGGCAATATAATTTTCCGGTTGGTTACAGGCCAGGCGACAACCTGATGGACTTTTTCTCCGGTCTGACGCCCAAGCCTGGACAATCACCCGAAAATTTTCATGGCGACGAGACTTACGAAGACCGCAAACGCCAATGGGAATTTCTTAAATCACGCTATTTCCTGGCAACCGGCCTCACTTGCGATTACTGCCAGAATTTCCGCGATATCAAAACCGAAAACAACTCGCAGTATCTGACGCAGGATCAATACTGCCTCACCTGCCACGCCGACCAGAAAGACCACCCGCCCGAATCACCAGGCACCAACTGTATCGTCTGCCACCAACCGACCCGGCATCTGAACGGCCGTCTTTCGGTTCACGACCACCGCTTCAAATTCGAATAACCTGCCAGCGACTTTTACTTTTTGCGGCGTTGTACTTTGATGGGTGATGTGCTAGTATCGTTGGCAAGATGCAGGTTCTTTTGATCGCAACACTGGCCGGATACGCACTGGCGACCTTCTTTCGCGTCAGAGAAAAGGTTGCCGGGCAGTCATTTCGCCATCATTCGACCTTTTCACTGGCGCTGGGGCTGACCTGCAATGCAATTCTGGCGTTTCACAACTATACCAGCAGCGAACTGCATCTGCATTATGAGACCCTTTTCATTGCAGGGGCATTGAGCCTGGGCATAACGACTGCGATTACCGAACACGGCTTAAAAGAGACATTTTTCAGCATCTTCAGCCTGCCCGGAAGCATCGTATTGCTTTTCTGCTCTACCTTTGTCGACGGAACCCTTGCCGGCGGCCATTTTGCACAGCGATGGTTCGCGGTGCATCTTTTACTGTCAATTCTCGGCGAATGTTTTTTTCTGATCGCGGCTATTTCTTCAGCTACCTATTTTTACGTGGTCAGAAGGCTTAAAAAAAAGAACCGACTGCGCGCGGTCTTCTTTTTCCCTCCACTCAGCAGACTCGATGATCTGACCTGCAAACTGATCGGCGCCGGGGTCATCTTCTTCACCGCCGGTCTGGCAGCAGGCTTCTACGGTAACTATTCGTATTTCGTCACCTTCAACCCGAGTTTCAAACATATGTTTGCAATTGTGGTTCTGGCTTTTTACACTTTCATCATTATTGCGCGCAAACCTCTTAAAATCACCGGCACGCGCCTGGCTACGATGGCTGTTGTCGGCTTTTTCCTGTCGCTTGGCCTGATTACACTGCCCGACAATCAGGAACACTGGCAGCCAATGATGAAACATACTCAGGAGGCAGTAAAATGAGGTACATGCCCCTGTTTTGTGACGTGGCAGGCCGTGAAGTTCTTATTATCGGCGGTGGCAAAGTGGCACTGCGCAGGGCCCGGCAGTTTTCAGAAGCCGGGGCCAGACTGACTGTGGTTGCACCTGATATTCTCGCTGAATTCAGCAGTCTGCCGGAAACAACTTTAATCTGTCGGGGCGCAGAAACAGAAGACCTTAAGACACATTTCATCTTTACAATCATTGCCAGCAGCAATACGAAGGTAAACGACGCCATTGCCGCTGCATGCCGAGAAAAAAGAATTCTGTTCAACCGCTGTGACAGTTTCAGTGATGGTGATTTTATTGGCGGCAGCATTGTTGCCAGGGGTGATATTATCTGCTCAACCGTCTCGGGCGGAGTTCCGGCAGTTTCAAAATATCTTCAGAATAGAATCGACAGCCTTATCCGACCAGAACTGGTTGAACTTACCGCTGTTCTCACCGAAATCAGACCGCGGGTAAAAACTTCGGGGCTGTCTGAGGTCGAAAAAGCCGACTTCATGGCCAGATGGGTCACCGATGGTGTTCTTGACCGCATTGCAAACGAAGGCATCAACAAGATACGAGAGGAGATAGTTGCATGTCTCTGATCGTATTTGGTCTCAACCACAAATCTGCTCCAGTCTCTATCCGCGAAAAACTCGCTCGCATCTGTGAGGTCAGAATTCCCGATGTCGATGCCTGCAACCTTGAGGCGGTGCCGGTTTATACCTGCAACCGTGTCGAAGTCTACTATTCCGGCATTCCGGGCGAAGCGAGAAAAAGCTTTTCGTCACTGCTGGCAGCCAACCAGATCAATTTTGAAAATCTGGCCGGTTACTTTTACGAACACACCGACGAGAACGCTGTCAGACACCTTTTTTCGGTTGCCGCCGGTCTTGATTCGATGATTTTGGGCGAAAATCAGATTCTGCATCAGATCAAGGAATCATACAAATACTCCACCAGCGAAGGCTATGTAGGCAAGCAGCTGCATCGTCTTTTTCAGAAAGCTCTTGAAGTCGGGAAAAAGGTGCGCAGCGAAACCGCCATTTCAGAAAACCGGGTTTCGATAGCTTCTGCAGCCGTAGACCTGGCCAGAAGTATCTTCGGCCCCCTGAAGGCATCAAAAGCCCTGATCATCGGCGCCGGCGAAATGGCAAGCCTGGTTGCCGTACATCTGCGCGAAAATGGCGTTAAGAGTATGTTTTTTATCAACCGCACCCTCAGCAGTGCAGAAGAATTGGCCGAAAAATTCGATGGGCAGGCAAAATCTTTCGAGCAACTCGACGAACTGCTGCACGCATGCGATATAGTAATCTCGTCAACGGCGGCGCCAACCGCAATCGTCAGCCGCGAACGCATGGAAAAAGTCATGGCTGCCCGCAGCGAACGACCGCTTTTCATCATCGACATTGCGGTGCCAAGAGATTTTGAGCCAGACTGTCAGAGCATCGGCAACATTTTCCTTTATGACGTCGACGACCTGCAGAACGTGGTCAACGAAAATCTTTCACAACGCAAGGTAGAAGCCGAAAAGGCAAAGGCGATCGTTCATTATGAATCCTCGCAGTTTCAGATTTCATCCCAAGCCTTTACCGTAGTGCCGCTGATCAGAAAGTTGCGTGAGCAGACCGAAGCCCTGCGTATGGCCGAAGTCGAAAAATTTGCCGCTCAGCACCCTGAATTGAGCGAAGAGCTCAAACAGGCATTCGATCAATGCAGCAGGTCACTTATGGCCAAATGGCTGCACGGGCAGATCGTCGCCCTGAAAAATCAGGGTTCGGCCGATCTCGAACAATTGCGGATGATGTGCGAAATACTTGGTCTGTCAACCGACTGTCTGCCTGAATCGCCATTGCGAAGCCTGCCGGAAAACCAGAGAAAGCGTGAGTCAGCATGAAAATACGTTACGGAACCAGAGGCAGCAAACTGGCGCTGCATCAGACCCGCCATGTAATCGGGATTGCCAGAAACACCTGCCCTGAGATCGAGTTTGAAGAAGTCGTCATAAAAACTCTTGGTGACCAGGTTACCGGCCTGCCTCTGTTCAAAGTTGGCGGCCAGGGATTGTTCATCAAGGAAATAGAGCAGGCGCTTCTCGAACATCGTATCGACATAGCTGTTCACAGCCTAAAAGACGTACCACATGCAATTTCTGATGGCCTGTGCCTCGTTGCAGTCGGTTGTGTTGAAGATGCCCGCGACTGCTTTCTTTCAAAAAAATATCGCAGCTTTGCTGAACTGCCGTCAGGGGCGGTTGTCGGCACATCCAGCCTGCGCCGAAGATCGCAACTGAGCGTCATGCGCAGCGACCTCGTGTTTTCTGACTTCAGGGGCAACCTCGACACCCGACTGCAGAAACTTGCCGATGGCGAAGTTGACGCAATCATTCTGGCCGCCGCCGGGTTATTGCGCTTCGGATGGGCCGACAGAATCGGCCATTATTTTGCCATCGATGCGATGACGCCCCCTGCCGGGCAAGGCATTCTCGCGGTGCAGTGCCGCTGCGAAGACGCCGATAAAATTCGGCCGTTTCTGCAGAATTTTGCAAGTCAGCAGGCAGAAGTGAGAGCTGCCGCCGAAAGAGCTTTTCTTGCTGAACTGCAGGGCGGTTGTCAGACCCCGATGGCGGTTCACGCCGATGTCAGAGGCGACCAGCTCGTCCTGCACAGTTTCATCGGCACACCAGATGGCAAAAAAACGCTGCGTCAAAACCATACAGGCACGATCGGGCAGGCCACCGAACTCGGTCGAAAGGCCGCCGCTGAAATAATTGCCGCCGGTGGCCGGCAATATATTGGTCCTGTCATTCCCGCGCAAGCGGGAATCTCAGACACCTCAACCAATCAAGACAAGATCCCTGCCTGTGCAGAGATGACGCAAAAGAAAGCAAAGGACAACCTTATGCCCAGTTCAGCCCATTCAGCACCCAACGTTTATCTCGTCGGTGCCGGTCCGGGTGACGCTGGTCTGATCACAGTGCGCGGTCTCGACCTGGTCAGGCGCGCCGATGTAATTATCTACGACCAGCTCGGCACCGCCGCGTTTCTTTCACAGGCAAAATCCGACTGCGAAATGTATGACGTCGGCAAGTTTGCCGGCAACCACAAGGTTACCCAGGACGACATAAACGCTCTTCTGGCCAAAAAAGCGGCTGAAAAAAAGCTCGTTGTAAGGCTTAAAGGCGGCGACCCTTTCGTCTTCGGCCGGGGTGGCGAAGAAATGCAGTATTTGATCGAACGTGGACATGCGGTTGAAGTTGTTCCGGGTGTAACTTCTGCCATATCAGCTCCATGTTACGCCGGCATTCCGATAACACAGCGCGGTTTCACCGCCTCGCTTGCAGTCGTGACCGGACACGAAGCAGAAAAAGAAGGATCAGATCTTAACTGGCAAGCCTTAGCCGGTATTGGCACCGTGGTTTTTCTCATGGGCGTAAAGAATCTGCCGCAGATATGTAAAAATCTGATCGCAGCCGGCCGCTCGCCAGAAACTCCGGTAGCGATGGTGCAAAACGGGACATTGCCGATTCAGCGCACCGTAACCGGCACGCTTGCGACTATACCGGAAATCGCGGTCAAAGAAGGGATTCAACCGCCGGCAGTCACTGTGGTCGGGGAAGTGGTGGCTTTGCGCAGTCAACTGGCCTGGTTTGAGAAACGCCCATTGTTTGGCCGCCGGATAGCGGTAACCCGTTCCCGTTTACAGGCCAGCAGTCTGGTCGCAGAATTGCAGTCGCTCGGCGCCGAGGTTATCGAATGTCCGACAATAAAGATTGTACAGCACCACAGCAGCGATGCCTTCAAGAGTTTTATTGCCCGCAGCAAAGAATTCGAACATCTGGTATTCACTTCTGTAAATGGCGTTACGGGCTTTATCGAAGCTTTGCAGGAACAGAAACTCGATCTGCGATTTCTAGGCGGCAAAAAAATTGTCTGCATCGGCCCGGCGACGGCAACAGCATTTACCGATCGTGGTATCAGCCCTGATTTTGTGCCAGAGACCTATGTGGCTGAATCATTGTTTCCATGGTTCGAAAAACTGCCACCGGCCGGCGTCGCCATTCTTCGTGCCGAAAAAGCCCGCGAAGTTCTGCCGCAGACACTTACCCAGCTTGGGCACCGGGTTGAAGTCGTGCCGCTCTATCATACTGAATACGAAAAGCCAGACAGCAGTGAAATTATTACGGCCATAAAAGAGAACAGACTTGATCTGATAACCTTTTCGAGTTCTTCCACTGCCGAGGGTCTCGCCAGTCTTCTTGAAGGCAGCGGCATTGCCCCGGTCATGATTCCGGCTGCGGTTATTGGTCCCATCACTGCCGAAACCTGCCGCAAACTTGGCTTTAACATAAAAGTTGAAGCCGAAGAATTCACCATTCCAGGTCTGATAAAGGCCATGCAAAGTTACTTTGCCGCATCAAACAGGTAATTGCCATGATAAATATCAGTAAAATTTATGCCAGCCATTCGACAACCGGCGACCCATTGCGCTACGGGCACCAGCATCAGGGCCAGGTCGGCCATTCGCATCACTTCAAAGGTCATCAGACAGCAAAGTCTGCCTCTGAACGGCGACCGGTCGTGGTCTGGAACATCTCGAAACGCTGCAATCTGAAATGCATTCATTGTTACACTAATTCCGACTGCAATCTCGCCCCCGATGAGCTAAGTTTTGCCGAGGGTCAGTCACTGATGCAGGATCTCGCCGAATTTAAGATTCCGGCACTGTTGTTCAGCGGTGGCGAGCCTCTGATGCGCCCAGACGTTTTCGATCTGGCAGCCTACGCGGTTAAATGTGGCCTCAGACCGGTCCTGTCAACTAATGGCACCTTGATCACCTCACAGGTGGCGCAAAAAATCAAGGATATCGGCTTTATCTATGCCGGCATTTCGCTCGACGGCATCGGCAGCACCAACGATCACTTCAGAGGTGTGGCCGGCGCTTTCGGCAAAGCCATGGACGGCTTCAGAAACTGTCTCGCGGTCGGCCAGAGAGTCGGTCTGCGCCTCACCTTGACTCGGCAGAATGTTCGTGACCTCGATCAGATCTTCGACTTTCTTCTTGAAGAGAAGATTCCGCGGGCCTGTTTCTACCATCTTGTCTATTCAGGGAGAGGCAAGAGCGAAGATGACCTGACACATCAGGAATCGCGTCAGGCACTCGACATTATCTGCCGTCGAACCAGAGCCGCAATAGAGTCAGGTGTCGACCTCGACATTCTCACGGTCGACAACCATGTCGACGGCCCTTACATTTATCTGAAACTGCTGCAGGAAAACCCGGCCAGGGCAGAAGAAATGCGCAAACTGCTTGAATGGAACGGTGGTGGAACCTTTTCTACCGGTGTCGGTATCGGCGACATCGACTGGGCCGGCAATGTTCACCCTGATCAGTTCTGGCAGGATAAAACCTTTGGCAATGTGCGCGAACGCAAGTTTTCAGAGATCTGGCTCGACACTTCAGACGAGCTGATGGCCGGCCTGAAAAACCGTCTGCCGCTATTGAAGGGAAAATGCGCGACCTGCCGTTTTCTCAAAATGTGCGGCGGTTCGCTGCGCGTCAGGGCCTTCAGAGTTTACGACGACCCCTGGATGCCAGACCCCGCCTGTTATCTGACCGACGCCGAAATCTCGCTGTAAATGATCAAAAGAACTGCAGGGGCAGCTGTTTAACTGACCCTACGCTTTTCAACAGAAAGTGCCGATATAACTGATATACAGATATCAGGAGTGCAGGCAAAATGCAGATCGCGGGCATTATTCTGGCAATGCTGCTTTTTTTTGGCGGGTTTCTTCTGGCGCAGGCCATTTTCTTTCATCATACCGGCCGTACATTCTGGCGTGCCATGGTTCCGGCCTCGTTTCGCTACACATTGCTGCCACGTGACGGGGTACAACTCGATTCATTCATGGTCATGGAAGAATATGCCGCACTGCTCTTTCTGGGCGCCTTTATGATTCTGCCGCTGATCGCTCTGAGTGTCATGGGTTTTCTGTCGCTTTTTTAAAAACCGCTTCCAAAGCTCACCAAAAACCTGCAATCGTAATATTTCATAAGACCGGCAAATAGCAACCGGACAACCAAAGGCCGTTATAACAAAAGCTTCCCGCAACTTTTTTCATCGCGCAAATCGTTGTACAGAGCCCAAATATGCATTAGCAGCGGGATTTTTTTTTTGCAGTCATTTTTTTTTGTTGACGAAAAAAAAGCCCTGTGCTAAATATGATTTGCACAATTACCTTAGGAGGATTTGGTTTTAATGAAAAAACTTTTCGTTCTGTTTCTTCTCGTAGCTCTTGTTCCGTTCACTGTTGGTTGTGGCCTTTTTGGTGACAATGACGACACTACCCCGATCAACATCACCAAGCTGACTGCAAAAGCCACCCTTCCGGCCGCCGCAGCTCCCAGTCTCCGCGCTCTTGTTGCACTTCGCAGTGCTACCAAATTCGCCGGTTTCACCATGTCTATCAACGGTATCGTTCTCACCGCTGAAACCGAAGAAGAAACCGCTGCTGGTTGGGTTGTTACCTTTAGCAAAATCGTAACCTCTACCGAAATCACCACTGCCAACGCTGGTGTAGTTCCCCTCGTTGTTTCCAGCCCCGCTGGTTCAAAGGTTGTTGACACTTACATCAACACTGCTGCAGCTCCTGTAAGCTCAGGCTCTACCGCAGCCGTATCAGTAGTTCTTACAGCTGTTGGCGCCACTCCGACCGTAACTGTTACCACCTCTTCTGGTACTACCGTTACTGCTCCGGTCATCGCCGCCCCCTCTAAAATCGTCATCACCAACACTGTTAAAGGCGTGAAACCCGCTTTCACCGCTAAATTCGACAGCAACATCCTCGGCACCACCACTATCACCAACAACACTCTCCCCAGCAACGTAGTTGTAGATGTAGACGTTCGCAAAGCCGGCGGCACCTATAAAGATGCCGTAGCCAGCGACTTCAGCTTCAGCTATGATGCAACCACCTTCACCCTTACTGTAACCCTCGTTAACAAATCACTGACCATCGGTCAGGCCTACGAAGTTGTTATCCGCAGCATCAAAGTTGACGGCACTGACAAAGTTGCCTACACTACCCATTCTTTCACCGCTGCTAACTAAGCTCTCGATAAAAAATCCCCCGCTTTGCGGGGGATTTTTTGTTTTAGGCAAATCAGACAAAGCATGAAAAGTTGACAAAGCTTTTTTCACGTGTTAACAATGTTTCATACAGTTTTACAGGAGGGTATCTTCGATATGAAAAAACTTTTTGTTCTCTTTCTCCTCATCTCTCTCGTTCCGTTCACCGTCGGCTGCAGCCTTTTTGGCGATGACGATGATGATTCTACACCGATAACCACAACAAGACTGACCTCTACAGCAACTCTGCCTGCTGCTGCGGCCCCGAACCTCAAAGGTGTTGCCGTTGCCGCCAACAAATTCAAGGGTTTCACCATGTCAGTCAATGGCGTCACTCTTACTGCTGAAACCGAAGAAACTTCGGGCGGAAATTATATTGTAACCTTCAGCAGAAATGCTACCGCCAGTGAAATCGAACAGGCCAAACAGGGCGTAGTTCCAGTTGTAATCAAGAATGCTGCCACAACTGCCATTCTTACTGTTTACATAAATACTACCAATCTTACCACCTCTTCCACCATCGCCATGACCGTAACCGGCGATGCTACCGCTGGTTTTTCAGCAACCGGAGCCACTGTGGGCACATCACAGGCAACAGCAATTGCTGCAGCCAATGTTGTTAACATCAGCT
>CAZFUG010000002.1:0-22254 GCA_964522035.1 uncultured bacterium | reverse complement strand
CAATTACCAACACCTCTGGCACCAGACCGACCTTCACTGCCGTTTTCGACAAAAACCTGTTCGGCTCTGATTTCAGCACTCTTCCCACCGGCTGGACCTTCGACGTTGAAGTCAGAAAATCAGGCGGCAGCTATGTCGATGCTTCTTCATCTGATTTCTCTTACAGCTACAACGCCGCTAACAGAACCCTTTCAGCCACACTGCTGAACAAGTCTCTTACTGCTGGCCAGAGCTATGAAATAGTCGTTCGCAATCTTACCAATGGCACAACTTATGTTGTTGCCAAATCATATACTTTCACCGCTACTGCTCAGTAATTAGTTCCCAGACTCCCCCGGTTTTCCGGGGGAGTTTTTTATTTTCCGAATTTGATTTTGTCATGAATATTTGCATGCTGGTCGATATGTGTTAGGATTCGGGAAACTATCATTTATAGAGGCTTGCTTTGAAAAATCTGGGTTGCTTGATCAGAAAAACCACTTTTCGTCTTTTTGCTGTGGCCACCGGACTGGCCATGGCCTTATCCGGAGCCTGGGCCGAAGAATTATGGGAACTTTCACCTCCAGGCAGCGGTGATATAAGGCAGAATGCCTTTATCAGACAGGAACATCTCGAACTGCATGTGCCGAAATCTTTTGAAGGGCGCACCGCCATCGAGCGCAGAACTACCGGAGGCTTTGAATATAACCGTCTGGTTCGCTTCGCTCACAGCGACAGTGATGTAGAGCTGCGCGGCCGGTCGACCGTTTTTGATTTTAACTATAAAAAAGACATTCTCGACGTGCAGGTCTTCAGATCGAAACAGATGCAGCCCGGTGGCAATTCGTGCATGGACTGCCACGGCGGCGAAATCAGACGTACCACCGCGGTCGTCGGCATCGAAAAAACCGAGCTCGATCCGAAGCCTTACCGCCGCGGTTTTACAACCGTTTATCTCGACGAAGCCGAAGCATTCTCATGGCGCGCCGAAGTCAACCACTGGGTCAGTCAGAACCTTATGGCAAAAGGCGAAGTCAAGATGGGCAAACTCGAACAGGGCCGCCATAACCTCAATGCCACCAGTATGACCCTCGGCCTCGGTGGCAACGCCCTGCACCGGCTAACCTGGGCCGGTGACCTGAATTTTTCCAAGGTCGAATCATACTCGATGCGCAAAACCTTCAGCGGCAAGGTCAACTACCGGCTGTTCCATGGCCTCAAACTAACGGTAGGCGGTGCTGCATTCTTTGACGGTTATACTCAGTATGGCACCGAAATGTCGGAAATGGGCCTCATGACCAACGGCCTCGCCAAAGACAGCCCCGAACTGCTGCCCACCCTCTTCACCCGCCTGAAAGACGACCAGTTCGGCTACTGGCACTTTGGTGTCGAATACGAGCATAAATTTTAAGTAAGATTTCCCCGGCCCTTCGACAAGCTCAGGGAACGATATACGACCATATAAAAACCCCGGACACCTAATGTGCCCGGGGTTTTTGCATTAGAGATTTCGAAAGTTTATCTGGCCCAGGTGATGTGACCGGTGAGCAGAGGGTGAACCAGGTCGGCATGTGACGGCATGACCCGCACGGCGAGACCCATTTTACCGCTTGAAGAAAGAGCGACCCCTCCCTTGAATTCTGCAGTCTGGCCTTCCTGTTTGATCAGCTGCAGGTCTACGATTTCGCCCTGAGAAAGATCGCCATCACTTACCAGCTGGCCGTAGAAAGCCTGAACCAGCACATCTGAAGCTTTTAGATTGGCCAGATGGACACGAACTTTCACGTCGAGAATCTCGCCGACACGATGTGCATCGTTGCCGTTGGCTTCGATGTGTTCGATGCGAACATGGTTCCAGTTGTGTCTGACATTGTCGAGCCAGCCGGCCAGTTCACGGGCTCTCTGACGATCATTCGCCGAAAGAGCACGATAACGACGGTCAGCGGGCACATAGAAGCGGTCGGTGTATTCGCCGACCATGCGATTGGTGTTGAAAACCGGGTTAACTTCCTTCATGCACTGCTTCATCATGGTGATCCAGCGGCGCGGCAGATTGTCGCTCGAGTGATCGTAGAAAGTCGGGGCGACTTCCTTTTCAAGCAGTTCGTAAAGCGAGTTAGCTTCGATTTCATCCTGATAATCAGTATTTTCGAATTCCTCTCGGGTGCCGATGGCCCAGCCGATACCTGGGTTGTAAGCTTCATCCCACCAGCCGTCAAGAATGGAAAGATTGAGAACACCATTGGCTGCTGCCTTCATGCCTGAGGTGCCGCTGGCTTCCTGCGGGCGGCGGGGGTTATTGAGCCAGACATCGACGCCCTGAACCAGGTAACGGGCAACAACAACATCATAGTCTTCAATGAAAACGATGTGGCGGCGCAGACGTTCATCATTGCTCTCTTTCACGATTTCCTTGATGAAATTCTTGCCTGGTTCATCCTTCGGGTGTGCCTTACCGGCAACGATAATCTGAATCGGGCGTTCCTTGTTCGTAAGAATGCGGATCAGGCGATCTTTATCTTTGAACAGAAGAGTTGCGCGCTTATAGGTCGCAAAACGACGGGCAAAGCCGATCGTTAGATATTCGGGGTTGAGAACTTCCTGGGCACGGGCAATCTCGGAAGGCGGCGCGTTGCGAGCCTTGAGCTGTTTTTCAAGGCGGCTGCGGGCAAAGGCTACCAGACGCTCGCGGCGGCGCTCATGCGTGCGCCAGAGTTCTTCCATCGGGATCATGTCGATTTTTTCCCAGACGGTCTGGTCACCGGGGTTCATGACCCAGCGGGGGCCCAGATAGCGGTCGAACAGAGCTGACATTTCCTGAGAGGCATATGAACGGGTATGGACACCGTTGGTGATCGACTTGATCGGGATTTCCTGGAAAGGAACGGCCGGATAGAGGTTACCCCACATCTTGCGCGACACGTCGCCATGCAGCTTGCTGACGCCATTGGCTTCACCACAGAGATTGAGTGCGCAGACCGCCATCGAGAAACCGTCGCCCTTCGGCGTATTGGCCTGCCAGCCGAGATCAAGAAATTCCTGCCAGCTGATGCCGAGCTTCGAATAATACTGAGAGAAATACTTTTCCATCAGGTCTTTCGAGAACACGTCGATACCAGCCGGAACCGGAGTGTGGGTCGTAAACACGTTACCCGATCTCGTCAGTTCAAGAGCTTCTCTGAAGGTCATCTGGTGTCTTTCCATGGCGACGGCGATTCTTTCGAGAGCCAGGAAAGCCGAATGTCCTTCGTTCATGTGATAGACGCAGGGGTGCAGATCGAGGGCATGCAGGGCGCGCAGACCACCAATACCGAGAACCAGTTCCTGCATGATGCGGGTTTCGGTGTCGCCACCGTAGAGCTCACGGGTGATCCAGCGGTCGCCGGCCGAATTTTCGGGAGTATCAGTATCAAGAACATAAAGGGGCACGCGGCCAACCTGAAGTTTCCAGAGCAGACAGAAAAGAGTTCGGCCCGGAAGCTGCACAGTTATTCTCATCTGATTACCATTGGCATCAACCAACGGCACCAGCGGCATGTTATGAAAATCGTTTTCCGGGTAAACTTCCTGCTGATAGCCACCGGCGTTCAATTTCTGTTTGAAATAGCCAACGCGATAGAGCAGGCCGACGGCCACCAACGGAATACCAAGATCAGAAGCTGACTTGAGATGATCGCCGGCGAGCATGCCGAGACCGCCTGAATAAAGGCGTACACTTTCGGTCAGGCCGAATTCAGCAGAATAATAGGCGACTACGGGTTTATCATTGTAACCACCGTGGTTTTTGGCATACCAGGTCTGGTGATCATTCATGTATTGCTGGAAGCTTTCATAGACACGCTGCAGATTAGCGAGAAAAGCTTCGTCACGGGCCTTTGCCTCGAGCCGTTCCTGCGAAATGGCGCCGAGCATTTTTACCGGGTTGTGATAGGTTTCTTCCCACTGAACCGGGTCAAGGCGACGCCAAAGGGCTATGGCTTCGGGATTCCAGCACCACCAGAGGTTATAAGCAAGGTCCTTGAGGGGGGCCAGCGGCTCCGGCAGACTTGGAACCACGATAAAGGTTCGAATAGGCTTCATTAAGTGAGGGCCTCCTGCAAAAAAAATTAGGTGTGCACTTTATACCATTAGCTGGCCAAAATCGCAAGCCTTATGCACCACAAACCCGGGACAACTCGCGAAAATTCATAGCTTGCCGGGTGTTCAAATCCCCACAAAAGCTGCACCCGCAAGACAATTTTCACTCAACTTCGGTGCACAACTGTTCAAAAAGTAACCAGTAAATAAAATGAGACGAGCCTATTGCCGCGATTTCGTTTGGCAAACCAGCTTTAAAACTCGTTATTTCATCCGTTTCTATCCGTGGCTTTGGCTTTGGTTGTAATTTTGGCTGTAGCCTTGTCTTTGGCTTTGGCCCTTGGATTTCGTTGACTATCGGCGTTTATCTGTGTCTATCCGTGGCTATGGCCTTGGCCTTGGCCTTGGCTTTGGTTTTGGCTTTGGCTGTGACCCTTGGATTTCTGCTGACTATCCTCGTTTATCTGTGTCTATCCGTGGCTTTGGTCGTGGCTGTGGCTTTAGTCCTGGTATTTCTTCTGGCTGTCCGTGTCTATCTGTGACCGATTTTTTGCATGATGAAATCGGCATCAGCCTTGATTGCCCCGGCCAGAGCTGAAAAATCTGGCGAAGCATAGAATCTGGCGACCGACGCATCGATAGCAAACTCATTTGAAACTGTGATCAGCCATTTCAGGCTGCCTGAACCGCCGAGGTCGAAAACACTCATATAATCGCGATGCCTGACGACGATGCGCCCGCTGACAGCTTCGTCGAGCTGCAACAGTGGGAATTCATTTTCGGTTGCAAGACCACTACCATATGAACCATTAAGGCTGATTCCCATCTGTTCGCAGATGATTGGCAGCAGATCTGAATGCGTTGTCGGAAAATCGACATGGCGCGGCACAACACCGGCGCCGACGAGAAAGGCCGGGGCTTCGAACTGTCTGACGTGGGGTCCAGTCGCATGGGCGGTAAAGCCAGATTCGCCAAGAGACTCGCCATGATCGCCGAAAATAACGAAAAGCGTGTCGGCAAAACGGCCTTCGGTTTCTGCCTGGCACAGAAATTCGGCAAGCGCACGGTCGGTGTGAACGGCAGAGTTCGCATAGCGGTTATTCAGGCCGGCGAAATTTTCGCCATCGGGCTGCATAAGAAAAAGATTGATGTCTTCAGGGATCACCGGCCGATATATTTCGCTTTCCGGCGGGTAATAGTAGTTGTAATGCATATTATACAGATAGGCATGAATAGCCTTAAACCCGGGCCGAGAAAGTTCTTCGTGCAGTTTTTCAAGCACCAGCGGCGTGTTTTTCCATTTCGGTTCGGCAGAAACTTCGATGGTTCGGCTGCCCCAGAAATTCGAACCCGGCATATTTATTTTTTCGGGCTTGATCAGCAGAGTTGAGTAGCTGGCATTCTCAAGAAGCTGCTCCAGCGGAATCTTACTGGTCCAGCGGCCGGTATAAGCCAGATTGATCGGAAAAGAGCTGCGAAAAATACTGTGAAAACTGCTGAAAGTAATATTGGTAACCGAAAAATGGTTTTTCAACCATAGCCCGCGAGCTGCAAAGCCCTGCAGCTCATGCATCAGGCGGTCGAATTCCGGCCGGCGCATACTTTCGACCGAGATCATTACCAGATTTACCGGTTTGAAACCGGGCTTGAATGCCAGAATATTATCGGGAAACATTTTGCTCTCGTCGAGAGTCAACTGCTGCTGCAGAAGACCGTTCAGGGCCGGTGCCTGCCGCAATGCCGGGTGATCCGGCACCGGCAGCATTCCGAGGTCGAGTCTGAGCGGCAGATAATCAAAAACCGAGAGCCGCCCGCAGACCATATCAAAGCGCAGATGGTTGACGCCAAACAGAATCGACGCGAGCAACAGCCAGCAGAGAAGCGCTGAAGCTCGCCGGCGACGGCACACAGAACTGCCAAGCATCATTCTTGCAACCGGAACCGGCGCCAGCACGAGCAGCGTGAGCTCAAAGACAACGGCCAGATGGCCCTTTCCGAAAAAAAAGAGGGCTGCTTTAACCTCTTCGGCCACGTGCATCAGCTGCACCAGATGATTGAAGCTGATGTGAGTGCGGCCAACCGAAAAAATCATGCGGTCAAAGTAGAGCCAGGTAAGCAGCAGAGTATTGAAAGCAAGAATCGGCCAGAATAAGCGGCGGTCTGCAGCCGAGATAAGCAGTCGCTCAAGGCCATACAGAACAAGAACCGCAAGAGAAGCGCTCAGCATCACCCATTCGATGATCGAACCGGCAACAATTGTCTGATAAACGATTGCCAGGGCCGCACCCGTCGGAAGAATTGCCGGAGTAAGCTGAAATAGACGTTGATAGCGGCGCAGGGCGAAACTGAACAGCAGAACAAGCAGAAAGCAGCCTTCTGGGCCGATAAATTTCATTATTTCAAGAGAATCAGGCGGGCCGCTGATTCTGACAATGGCGAGCAGCAACAGCACCATGCCGGCAACCTGCAGTAACAGAGCGAATTCATGCCATGCGGGTGTGGTTTCTGTAGTGGTTTGAGCTTTTACATTCTGCATTTCTGCGATTATACCCTACAAGCCCTGCATCTGAAAATGAAAATACCAGGGCAAATGACGGCGGGGTGAATGCAAACATAATTAACTCTAAACACTGCTTTCGGCAGGTCAGGCGATTGCATAAGCGAGCTTGTCGAGCACCCCATAGTTCCCTGTGAACGACGCCGCTAAGACCGGACGTTTGCCTGGAGGGCAAAACGCGGGCGATTGCCGCAGGATGCGGCTTCGAGCCCGTGTTCCGGTCGTGCGAGCAGAGAGAGCAGATGGAACTATGAGGGTGCGAAGATCGCAGAGCGTTGCAACGACTGACATGCCGCAACACGCTGTTGAAAAGAGAAAGGGTCGGGGTTGCCCGGGCAAATGACGGCAAGGGTTGTAATGCCGGCAGGCGTTAAGTATAATACGCCCTGATGAAAAAAACACGACACTTTCTGCTGCTTTTGTTTGTATTGCTGGTGACTGCGGCTGTTGCCAAAGATTTTCAGCCGGCATCAGACACTTTTGCCATTCCCGAAACGCCTCCAGATATAATCATCACCGCCAACACCATGACGGTTCGCGACGGCAATGCCATTCTCGAAGGCAATGTCAAGGCCACCAGAGCCAACGACATTCTCACCTGCAACCGGGCGCTGGTCAACAACTCACCACGCTGGCTGCTCGCGAGCATGACACCGAGACTTTTCAGACGCGAGGCTCTACCCGTACAGAAAATCATTCGCGAAACCAATCTCGAAGCCAGAAACATTTTCTATGACAGCGACAATGGCAGATTTAACGCATCAGACAGCGTTCATCTGCGCATCGAAGAGCGTTCCTGGGATCTGGCCACCTATACCTGGGCCGTAATAACCTCTGACGAGATGCTTGGGTTCCGTGACAGCAGCCGCATGATTTTCAGCGGCAATGTCAAGGTGCGTGACCAGGAAAACTATGGCTACGGCAATCGCCTAGACTATCTAAAAGATAGATCCATGGCTATTCTAAGTGGCAATGCCGTGCTTGAAACCAAAGAAAAAAATGCTAAAACCGGCAAAATGGAACCAAGTGTTCTGAAGGGCCAGAAGATTATCTACAACACCGAAACGCGCCAGGCAGTCTCTGAATAGCCTCAATGATGCAGAAGGTTATTGCGGCAGGGGCGATTGCGGGGTATAATTCTCTGACCAGAATTCACGCAGGTTGGCATCACCACTAAGCAAGGAACGAACGAAGCACCAGATATGCAATTAAACGTAAAATATCGCGATTACATTCTCGACGAATTTCAGATTCAGGCCATCACCGAGATCGAAAACGGCCATTCGCTGGTTCTTTCGGCCCCGACCGGCTCAGGCAAAACCCTCGTCGCCGAATACCTGATCGAAAAGGTTCTCAAAACCGACCAGCGTATCATTTACACTTCACCGATAAAGGCTCTTTCTAACCAGAAGTATCGCGACTTTTCACGTCTATACGGCGACAAGGTCGGCATTCTCACCGGCGATGTAGTCATCAACCGCGATGCCCAGGCTCTGATCGTAACCACCGAAGTTTATCGCAACATGGCCATTGAAGACCCTGAGGCCATTGCCAACGTTTCTTACGTCATTTTCGACGAAATTCACTATCTTGGCGATATTGAACGCGGCACCGTCTGGGAAGAATCAATCATCTTCTCGCCAAAAACCGTGCGCTTCCTGGCTCTGTCGGCCACGATTCCGAACTGCGACGAACTGGCCCGCTGGATCGAATCGGTAATCGACCATCAGGTCAAGGTCATCAGCCACAATCAGCGCGCCGTGCCGCTTTCATTTCTGTTTTATCACCAGAAAGCCCTGATGCCTTTCAAGGAACTGCGCAAACGCATGCGTGGCGGAGCAGAAACAGAGAGTTTAAGAGACCGCCGTCAGAAAAAAGAAGGTGAATTCAGGCACTTCGATATCATCAAACAACTGCGGCAGCAGGACCGCCTGCCGCTGCTTTATTTCGTTTTTTCGCGCGCCCTGGCCGACAAACTTGCCCGTGAAACCGCCCAGAAGATGGACTTCACTTCGAATGCCGAAAAAGAGCGCATCGAGGAAATGGTCGACAACTGCATCGAAAAATACTCTCTGCAGAACCTCGAAACTGCCGCCAACCTGAAAGAAGAACTGATGCGCGGCGTTGGCCGTCACCACGCTGGTCTGCTGCCACAGCTCAAAGAACTCGTCGAAATTCTTTTTGCCGAACGCACCCTGCGGGTTCTGTTCGTGACCGAAACCTTCGCAGTCGGCGTCAATATGCCTGCCCGCAGCGTCGCCTACGATGCCCTGAAAAAATACGACGGCCGCAGTTTCAGACCAATGCAATCACTTGAATTTACACAGATATCCGGGCGTGCCGGCCGACGCGGCATCGACAAGACCGGCTGGGTTGTGGTGCCGCATCTTCCGCGCGATCTGTCGTTCGAAGAACTGCAGAATCTTGTCTACGGCGACATTGAAAACCTCAAAAGCGCCTTCGACCTTTCGTTCAACAGCGTTTTGAATCTTTATTCCGGCCACAAAACCGATGAAGTCAGAATGATTCTCAAGCGCAACTTCGCGCAGTTTCAGGCCAACAAAAACCTGCCCGAACTGACCGACAAGGTTGCGAAACTGCGCCTGGAAATCGAACGGGTTGAGCCGCGCTGCCCTGAAAAGAAGAATGATTTCACTGATTTCATGGTGTTTTATAAAAAGAAACAGCAGCTCGAAGATACGATGCACCGCCAGATGGATGACATCCGCCATGGCATGCGCGGCCGAAAAAACCGGGTTTTCCAGGAAGAAGTCGAGAAAAAATTCTCCGATTCCTATGCCGAACTCGAAGCCCAGGAAAAAAACTTCATCTGTGGCCAATGTCGCAGCCGCAGCAAATGTATTGCGCGCTATTATCAGGCAGAGCGACTCCATAAAAAGCTCGATTACTGGCGCAGCATGCTCGAAGAGCAGGGTGAATTACAACTGCCGCTCTACGAGCGCAAACTCGAACTGCTACGCAAGCTTGGCTACATCGACGACAAGGGCCTGCTACCGCGTGGTGAGCTTGCCAGTCGGATTCACACTGAAGAAATAGCTGTTACCGAGCTGTATTTCCATGGTTATTTCCATGAGTGCAACGAACATGAAGTGAATGCGTTATGCCTGTCGCTCGTTTATGAGCACCGACGGCGCGCCAGCGCCAATGGCGAACAGCCCCGGGTCGCTGCAAAAATGCCAGAAAAGATCAAAAGTGCGCGCGGCTTCATCAACAGCCTGGCCCGGCAGCACCCTTTCATCAAGCCGCTCGAAACGAGGATATGTCACCTTATGATTGCCTGGAGCGAAGGCACTGCCTTTGAAGACATCATGGCCATGACCGACATACCCGAAGGCGACCTGATCAGGGCTTTCAGACAAGTTATCGACCTGCTGCGACAGATTCGCGACGCCGTCAAAGAGAACAGTCTGCGCGACAAACTGCTCTCGTGTCTGGCCTTCATCAACCGTGACATCGTTCTCGCTACTGAACTCAGAGACTGATTAAATGCCGAACGCTGCCATCGTCAAAAGTATATCACCAGAACAGACCCTTGAAACGGCTGCCAGCCTCGCAAGCCAGTTTCCAAAGGCTCTGGTGCTGCTGCATGGGTCGCTGGGCGCAGGCAAAACGCTTTTTGCACGCGGTTTTGCTCAGGGCCTGGGCATCAAAACCAATGTTTCGAGCCCGCCCTATACGCTGCTGACTGACTACCGGGGTGCCGCAGGCAGTATGTTCCATCTCGACCTGTACCGCGTCAACTGCTTCGAAGAAGTTGTCGACATCGGGCTTTTCGAAATTCTCGACGCCGGTCAGCCCTGCTTGATCGAATGGGCCGAACGGGTGCCTGAACTCGACCGTTTGCCGCATCTCGACGTTCGCATCAGCTGTTTTGACGAAGACCACGAGCACCATCGGCAGATCGAATGGCAATGGAAGGATGGGCAGCAATGAAATACCTGTTTATCGACGCTTCAGAGAACAGCACTTTTGCCCAGACCGGCAATGCAGCCGGCTTCAGGTCGCAGGTATTTGCCACCGACCGCAATTTTGCCGCCAGAATAACGAATATCTGCGATGAAATGCTGCAAAATGCCGACATGACCTTTGCCGATCTCGATCTTCTTGCTGTCTGTACCGGGCCCGGCAGCCTGACAGGCCTGAGAGTCGCGGCCGCATTTCTGCGAACCGCCGCCATGCTGGCCAACAAGCCACTTGTGGGCATAAGCATCTTCGACTGGTCTTTGCAGACACTGACCGAAAAAAATATCAGCGGCCGGGTGCGTCTGGTAATGCCGACCCTCATTGATAAAGCATTCTCGATAAACGCTGATCTGCCCGATCTCAATCACAGTCAACCAGAACTTATCGAAAGAACCACCGCAGGAGCTCAACCTGACACCTATGGCATCAGGTTTTCATACCCCGGCGTTACCAGTCTGCAGCCAGAACCGGCGGCCCTGCATAATCTGATCAACCTGGGCTGCCATTCTCCTGCCCGCAGCCTGCCAGAAATTCTCAATGTTCTGCCGCTTTACGTTATTCCGTCGCAGGCAGAACGCAAATTCAAGGAAGCCTCATGATCACTCTCGGTATCGAATCTTCATGTGATGATACTTCCGTTGCTCTCGTCAAAGACGGTGTCGAGGTTCTTGCGAGCCTTGTCTCGTCGCAGATCGAAATTCACCGCCGTTTTGGCGGGGTCGTGCCAGAAGTCGCCTCACGCAAACATCTAGAAGCAATTCTGCCCCTGCTTAATGAGGCAATGACGGCAGCCCGCTGCGAATTCAAAGATATCGACCAGATAGCTGTAACCGCGGGCCCAGGCCTTCTCGGCCCTCTTCTTATCGGTCTGAGCACCGCCAAGGCACTGGCCTGGCAACTGAAGGTGCCTCTGATACCGGTTAACCATATTGAAGCGCATCTGACCGCCTCATTTCTTGCCGCAGGCCGCAAGCCTGAATTCCCGTATCTCGGGCTGATTGTCTCGGGTGGCAATTCGAACCTGGTTTATGTTACCGGCCCGCGCCAGTTCAAATGTCTGGCTCAGACACTCGATGACGCGCCCGGCGAACTTTTCGACAAGGTTGCCCGCCACCTCAATCTCGGTTATCCGGGCGGTCCGGTCATTCAGAAAACTGGCGAAGGTGGCGATCCGAAGCGCTACCGCCTGCCCCGCCCGATGGCCGGCAAAGGTTACGTATTCAGCTTCAGCGGCCTTAAAACTGCTGTAATGCGCATCGTCGAACAGGAAGGCGACCGCCTCAACATGAGTGATCTCTGTGCCAGCCTGCAGCAGGCTGTTGCCGACAGCTTCGCCGAAAAAGTCGAAATGGCGCTCAATGAAACCCGTGCCAGAAAACTGGTAATGGCCGGTGGAGTTGCCGCCAACCGACCCCTGCGCGAAAAAATGCAGCAGCTTGCAAATGCTCACAAGGCAGAACTGCTCCTGCCAACCATTCATCTCTGCACCGACAACGCCGCCATGATCGCCGCCCACGGTTATTTCACGGCAGACGAAGCCCCCGCCAACAGCCTCGAAGTTAACGCCGTCGCCAGCTGGGAAATGGGCGGCCCGCACAATTTTTAAGGAAAACGCATGCAGAACGGGAAAATAAAAGTCCTTTCAGACGACATTATCTGTAGAATTGCCGCCGGTGAAGTGGTTGAGAGGCCGGCTTCGGTGGTCAAAGAACTCATCGAAAACTCTATTGACGCCCGTGCCACCCGTATCGAGGTCGAAATAAAAGACGGCGGCCAGAAACTGATAGAAATTACCGACAATGGCGAAGGCATGTGCCGCAGCGACGCTCTGCTCGCCTTTACTCCCCATGCCACCAGCAAACTCAAAGACGACGCCGAGCTCGAGCACATCGCTTCACTCGGTTTTCGTGGCGAAGCGCTGCCGACTATCGCTTCGGTGGCCAGGGTATCGATGGTAACCCGCCACGAAAGCGAAGAAACCGGTTCAAAACTGCTCATAGAGGGTGGCCGCATCGTAAGTCACGATTCCGATCCTTTCCCGCGCGGTACGAGGATTCAGGTTAAAAACCTGTTTTTCAATGTGCCGGCGCGACGCAAGTTTCTGAAGAGCGTTCAGTCAGAAATGGCGCAGATTTCAGACGTCGTCTGCCACTATATGATGGGATACCCTGAAATCGCCTTCAAATTCAGTAAAGGTAACATTCAGATCGCCGGCACCAATGGTTCTGGCAATCTGATCGACGCAATTCTCGCCGTCTACGGCCCTGAAGTCACCCGCAGCCTGGTTCAACTTAAAGAACCGGCCTCGATCGCCGGCACCGGCATGTCGCTGCGCGGCTATATTTCGCCGCCAAACCAGGCCCGGCCGGCAGCCCGCTACATGACGACCCTGGTCAATCGCCGGGTGGTAAAAACGAAACTGCTGACCCAGGCGATCAATAAGGCCTGTTCAGCATTTTTTCCGAAGGGCCGTTACCCGGTTCTCATTCTCGACCTGCGCGTGCCGCCAGAAATGATCGACGTCAACGTGCACCCTCAGAAAACCGAGATCCGCTTCAAAGATGAACGCTGGGTTTTTGCCACCATCTGGGAAACAATTCAATCAAGCCTCTCAGGTCTGCGCATGGTTTCAGCGCCGGTACGGCCGGCAGAACCGACAGGGCCGGAGCCAGATACCGCCGATCTTCCTGATTTCGACGATAGCGTCGATGTCACCAGCGGCAGTCAACAGCCTTCTTCGCGGCCGTCGATTTTTACGCCGCCCCCGTCTTTCAGCATGCCGACCCGTCAGCCTTCAAACAGCGGCGATGCAAGAATTTATGAGCTTAAAGAAACTGAAGTCGAAAGACTCGGCCCCCACTCTGTTACGCCAGCGGCAGCAGCCGGGGCGGCATTCGCACCGGTTGTTACCCTGCACAACCCGAGAATTCAGGCGCAGCTGAAAAATTCGTATCTGCTCGGCGAAGACGAAGAGGGTCTGTTCATCATCGACCAGCATGCGGCGCACGAGCGCATTCTCTTCGACCAGTACACCAGCACTTACAGGGATATGCCGGTTACTGCCCAGCCACTTCTGTTCCCGGTGCCGTTACGTCTGCTGCCGTCTGAGCGCCTGATCATTAAAGATCAGCTGCCACAGCTGAAAAGTCTTGGGTTTTCCATTCATCAGGAAGAAGACAACCAGTTTTACGTGACGGCAGTTCCGGTTTCAGAAAAGAAAACCTCTGACAGTGAGTCGATTCAGAACGTGCTGTCTGAAGTACTCAACGGCTGGGAAAGCAGATCGATCGCCGAAATCAAGACCGACCTGCTGAAAATGATGGCCTGTAAGGCTGCAGTTAAAGCCGGCGACCCGCTGACCGACTCAGAATGGAACAGCCTGCTCGAACAGCTGTTGAAAACCGAAAACCCGTTCACCTGCCCGCACGGCCGACCGATCGTGATCAGGCTCACCACCAGGCAGATCGAAACCGGCTTTTTGCGAACCTGATGCAGAAACCGGTGCTGGCGGTTCTTGGGCCCACCGCCTCAGGCAAAACGGCTCTTGCAATCGAGATTGCCCGTCGCTTCGACGGCGAGATAGTCAATTGCGACTCGCGGCAGGTTTATCACGGCATGCAGATCGGCACCGCCAGCCCGTCTTCAGAAGAGCGACAGCAGGTGCCGCATCATCTTTTCAATTTTCTCAGCCCGGCCGAAAATTTCAGTGCCGCTGATTATGCGTTGAAGGCGGCCGAAGCCTGCAGAGAAATCTGGAATCGCCGAAAAATACCTCTGTTGACTGGTGGCACAGGCTTCTATTATGCCGCGATTGCAGAGGGCATTGGTGACGCCGGGCAAAACCTGCAAAGAGCTGAAGAGCTGCGCGAAATGCTTGAATCCAGAGGCCTCGAACATATGGTGGGCATGTTGCAGCGTCTCGACCCGGCAGCGGTCGCAAGCATCGACACGAATAATTCCAGAAGAGTGTTGCGGGCCATCGAAATTGTCGAGACTACCGGCAAACCCTATGCCGAAAACCGGCCAGTAAGCCTGTTGCCGGAAGCAGATTTTTTTCCGGTGGTGGTAACCAGGCCACGTGCAGATCTGCATCGATCTATTGCTCTGCGGGTCGAAAAGATGGTTGCAGACGGGCTCGAAGCTGAAGTCAGACAACTGGTGAGCGAATTTGGCCAGCAGGCTCCGGGCCTCAATTCAATCGGTTATCAGGAATGGTTCGCAAATTTTAACGGTGAAATGACGACTGCTCAGGTTAAAGAGCTGATCATAATCCATACCAGGCAATACGCCAAACGTCAGGAAACATGGTTCAGACGCAGACCAGGAGTCGTTCCGACCGACATCGGCAGTCAGCATGACTCTGCAGCAATTTTCCAGCAGATTGCTGCATTCGCTGGTCGTTTTGCGTTATAATCATAAATACGCTGCTAAACAAATTCTACCGCTTTGCCGATTATTCTCCTTGAATTGTAATTTCACGAACGGAACTGGAGGCCAACATTGAGGGAGGCGACTGACCTTGCAATTGGCGCCGGAATCAGACGCGAACTGTCTGGCCGGCGAATTGACCTGTCAAAACTGAAGTTTCCTGTCAAGGCCGGAGTAGTGAGTCTGCAGGGCGAACTGTGTTTTGTCGGGCTTGAAAAAACGGCTGACGAAACAGCGGTAGAGCTGAAATTCATTGAATCCAGCCTGAAAAATATTCCAGGGGTCAAGGAAATAGTTTTTGAACTGACCAACTGGAGCAAAAATGACAGCGGTATCTGGGAATCAGCATCAGCTGCCCAGACAAGCGGTGGCGGCAGTGCGCCGGTTCTCGACGGCGAAGGCATTGTCTGCCCCGACTGCGATTACGTCATCAGATTCTGCCCATGCTGTGGCAAGCCGCTTGCCGGAGCAGCAAAATCTGGCGCTGCACGACCACGCAGACCTGCTTTGCCGGTCAAACCGGTCCTGAAAAAGAAACGGCCAGCCTCCCCGCTTCTTTCACCGGTAGTCAGACCGGCTGCGCCCGGAACTCCCGTGGTTGTCGCCCCCGAAGCTTTAAAAAATCTGCCCGGCAATATCGGCCCGGTTAAACCGGCTGTAATCCCGGCTCAGCCGCCAGCAAAAGCCGGCGAAACGGTTGCACCGGCAAGACCGGTTCCGGCAACCGAAATGCCAAAGCCGCCCGCAGTTTCACCTGTTAAAACAGCCTCTATGCCAACTTCGCCAGTTGTTCCGCCCGCGGCCAAAGTGCCGACACCGGCAGTTGGCGCGACCAAACCGGTTGTCCAGGCAACCAAGCCCTTACCGACGACCAGCCTCGCAGCAAAAAACAATGTACCGCAGCCGCCGGCCTCACCTCTGACATCGCAGACGCAGTCGTCGCATCAGCCACCTCAAGAACATCAGGGTTCCCCGGCAACACCAGCCGCTGCTAAACCCGCTCCACATTCTATTAAGCCTTCACAGCCGATTTCACCCGCGTTTTCCGCCCCAGAAAAGCCTGTCGCAGAAGACCTGCCTGAAGATGAAATCGACACCCCGGACTTCAGCAAATTTGCGCTTAGCGGCGATGAGTCGCCAGAGAGCAAAACTGCCGCCCCTGAACTCGATAACCTTTTTGGCAGCCTTAAAACCGAAATTCCCGACCTTGGAGCCGACGTTCCTGCCAAACCGGCTTCATCAACACCCTCGCCGGCACAACCGCCCAGACAGGCCCCGATCAAACCTGCAGCAACGCCTGCGGCTGCCCAGCCACCCCGGCCGCCGGTTCCTGATTTCAATTTCGACGCACTAATTTCTGGCTCAGATACCGATCTTGGTCTGCCCGGCGGTGAAAACACCGAAGAAACCCCGGCTTTCGACCTTGGTTCACTCGGTCAGCTCGAACCGCAGGCACCGGCAGAAGACGAAGACACCCCGCTGCCACCGATGCGCCAGGCCGGCGCCAAGCCGACTACCGAAGCAAAACCGGCTGCAAAGCCAGCTGCTCCGGCCCCCACTGACGTTTTCGAAGACGATGACACCCCGTTGCCGCCAATGCGGCCACAAACCCCGCCGGCAAAAGATGCCAAGGGCGGTAAAGACCTTTTTGCCTCTCTGTTTTCAGACGGCGATCTGAACCTTGGTCTGCCTGCAGAACAGGGCTCCGGTCAGAATAAGAACCCCTTTGGAAACCTCGACCTGGAACTGGATGTTCTCGAAGTTTTCCCGAATAATGACGACGCCCCGACCCCGGCGCCTTCTCCAGCTCCTGGCAAGAAGCCGCCAGCACCAGCGAAACCTGCTCCTGCTGACGACAATCCCTTCAACCTCGATAATATTATCGACCTCGACAGCCCGGTTGAAGAAAAGTCGCCATCGAAGAAGAAAGGCACCAAAGACCCTCTCGACCTCGATGACTTTGACATCAGCAAATTTAAACTTTAAGGAGCGTGTTGCGTCATGAAGTTCATTCACCCGGTTTTCATGCTTTTTGTGCTGTCTTATCTGTTCAAAATACACAGTTTTGGCAAAAAGGCGCTGGCGGTCAACCCGAAAGCCCCCGATGCCGACCAGCGCGGAGTTTTTCTTGCCGAACACAATAAAGTCAGCAAAATTGCTGCAGTTCTTTTCGCAGTTGGCCTCATCGGCGGCATTTTCGGGGTTGTCCAGTTTCTGCAGATCAACGCCATTTTCTTAAAAACTTACGGGCACGGCTTTGCCGGCGCGATTCTGCTTGGCCTGATGCTTGCCAACATCTTTGTCGGCAATTCAATTAAAACCCTGGTCAAGGAAAAATCGCGCGACAATCTGCGGCGCTTCCATTTCAGCCTTTTCTACTTTACCCTTGTCTGCTCGGCTTACTCACTTATTTCCGGGCTGGTTGTGCTATTCAAGGGGCCGATGAGCTGAATTACAGATAAATTAGTCAGAATTCCACGCCTGCCTTTGCATTGCCGGGGCAGGCGTGTTAGTTTTAGGCATATCTGAAGCAAGAGGTGGTTTATGAGTCGGCAGACCTTCGTAAAAATCGGAAAACTGGTTTCACTGGCCCTGATCATTTCCGGGCATGGGCTGATCAACACAGAACCGGCAGTTGCTGCCACCCGTCGGCCAAAGGTAAAACTGCAGCAGCCAAAGCAGGAAATCAGCGAAGCCTATTACGACAAAGCCTGGCGCACCTGGCAGATCGGTTCTAAAAAAGAGAAAGAAGAAGTTATCAAATCTCTGCGCTCAATTGTCAGAAAATCACCTGAAGAATTCATGGCCCATTACTACCTCGGTATAATGGTCTCCGAGGAAGGCTCGCCCGCTCAGGCTCTGCGCCACCTCGAAACCGCGCTGGTCGGTTTCCCCAAATCTGCAGACATTCACATACGCATGGGCACGCTTCTCGACAGCAGCAAAAAAAGCGATCAGGCAATAGAACATTACAAAAAAGCGCTTGAACTGGAACCGGCGAATGCTAAAGCCCTGTCACGACTCGGCATTTACGAGCTCGAAAACAGCAACCTCGACAAGGCCTATGATCTGCTTTACAAAGCAAGGCAGGTTCAGCCCGACAACCCCGACACGCTGAGAGGCCTGGGCTCGATTCTCGTCGAGAAGAACAACCCGAAAGAGTCGCTGCCAATTCTGGAGCAGGCGCTGCTTTTCGATCAGAAACACGCCGAAACTCACTGGCTGCTTGCAAGAGCTTATGAACAGGCCGGTCTGCCCGAAAAGGCGGCGGAATATTTTGCCCTGGCAAAGAAACTTGGTCGTCGTGACCCCGAGATGAAAGAACTGATCGGCTACGACATGGCCAGAAGCCTGGTTAAAGCCGGGAAAATGCAGGAAGCGGAGGCTGAATACAAAAAAGAAATCAAAAAAAATTCTGACGCAGCCACCGGGCATTATGAACTGGCACAGATTTATCTCGACACCGGCCGGGAAAACGAGGCCATCGCCTCATATAACGAAGCCTACAAGGCGAATAAGAAGCTCGGCGACGGCCTGCTCAAGGCTTCAGATATCTATCTGCGCCGGGAAGAATACGAAAAGGCTGAAGAGATTCTCAAGCAGCTGAAAAAAGACCCGGAATATAAAGATAAGGCTGAAATGGGGCTTGAAGAAATCAAGGAAACCCGAGAAAAGCAGGAAAAACTGCGGCTTGAAGCCGAGATGGCCGACCGCAAAATGAATGATGCCGGCGTCGAAGCTAATTTTCTGCAGATGCTCAGCCTGAACAAAGAAGATTCCAGTGCCCTTGAGGGGCTGGTTGAATTCTACAAAGAGCGCGGCTACTACGAAAAGGCGCTGTACTGGTTCAAGCGTTTCAACAAGGTACGACCTACTTCTGATGCAAACCGCAAAATGATCGAAAAAGATCTTAAAGACCGCAATGATCAGGACAATTTCAGTCTGTTCGGCCGCAAACTCGTCACCAAGGATTACAAAGATAACAAGGTGCTCGATAATTCGCCAATTTCAGGCAACGATCTGACCAATAAATACACTGGCGAGCATACCGTCTGGCTCAAGGCTCTGCCGTTGAAAGATTCGATAATTCCAGACGACAACCTGATGCAGCTCGCCTTCAATGGCGAAAACGACCGTCTTAAAGAACTGGCGTTCCTTATTCTGCTCACTCGCACCGAATATAAAAAAGACCGGCGCCTGCATGAGGGGCTGATGGAATTCTATGCCGAACGCGGCCGCGTCGAAGATGCGGTTAAATGCGCCAACACTCTCAAGTCGCTTGGTTATTTTACTACTGCCGAAGCCGCAGAAAAACGTGATAAGCTGCGCGGGAAATAGAAATCCGGAATATTACAAAAAAAGTCCTTGCAATTTATTGATTTTTGCTAAAACTATTGGCCTGAGTTGTCGAAAGTTGAAGATAACGATTTAGACGATCAGCTGCAAGCCTGTCTAAAAGGAGTGATATCATGAAACGCGGTTTCTCGTTGATTGAATTATTGGTGGTTGTCGCCATCATCGCCATTCTGGTTGGTGTTGCGACACCATACTACGCTGACTATGTCCGCGAAAGCAAACGGGCCAAAGCCCTGCAGGACCTCGACGTGTTCAAGCAGGCGGTCGTTCTCTACAATTCTCAGGAAGACTTCCCGTATCTTGGAGTTCTGTCCACCGACACCACTCTTCTCGATCCAGTTCCAATACCGGGCGAAAACGATTTCAACGGTCTTCAGGGTCGATATCTAACCTATATTCCGGTTGACCCATGGGGCAAGAACTACAAACTCGACCCATATTCATGCTTTGTTTACAGCGAAGGGGCGACAAGTGACCAGTCTGACGATATCAAAGACTATTACATCAAAGATCTTGCCCTGGTCAGAATTGAATGGGAAGACAGCGACAACGACCGAACGATGAATACCAACGACCTTCTGTATTTCCATTTTAACAAACCCCTCTGCTGCGAATCTCTTGCCGCGTCTGACTTCATGATTTATGAAAACAATGAACTTGCTTCATCGAGCGTTACCCTCGGGATAACCTCTTCAGTTGCATATGCTTCAGAAAACGCTGCCTCATCTTCGGTGCTGATAACCACGGTCAACAATACCAACACTGTAAAACTTGGCGTTCACTCATTAGCGCTGAAAGAAGATCTGGCCACCCTCAGAAAATATAAAGAAGTCCGCATCGACCGGAAACTTTCAACTCCGGTTAAGGTTACGACAGTTGTAGACAAAAACCTCGTAGGGCTCCCGATACGCTATGCCATCAGAACCAACCCGGTAAAAATCACTGCCAAATAATCTGTTTAACCGCGTTTAAAAGCCGGCTGACGAAATCGTCAGCCGGCTTTTTATTTACGGGACACCCTGGACAGATAGAACTGGCAGGCCTGCCTGAAACAAAGACTCAGCCTAGCTTTTTAAAGACAGTTCTGGCAGCAGTAAGTGTGAGGTCGATGTCTTTTTCGGTGTGAGCAATCGAAACGAAGGCGGCTTCAAACTGCGAGGGAGCAAGATAAATACCTTCGGCGAGCATCTCTCGGAACCAGCGGGCAAACAGCTGTGTATCTGATTTTTTAGCCGATGCATAATCGGTAACTGCTTCAGCGGTAAAAAACGTCGTCAGCATCGAACCAAACCGGTTACCGACCACTTTGATACCGGCTTCGGCTGCAGCTGCAGTCAGCCCTTTGTCAAGTTTTTCAGACCTGGCAAGCAGGCGCTTATAGAAGCTATTGTCGGCTTTAATTTTTCGCAGCGTGGCGGTACCGGCAGCAACCGCAACTGGGTTGCCGGAAAGGGTGCCGGCCTGATAAACCGGCCCTTCGGGGGCAATGCTGCTCATTATATCAGCACGCCCGCCGTAAACTGCCAGTGGCATACCGCCGCCGACAACCTTGCCAAGGCACGTCAGATCTGGCTTAACCCCGGACATATTACTGACGCCGCCAAAACAGCCTCTGAAACCGGTCATGACTTCGTCAAAAATCAGCAAAGCACCGTTTTCGGAACAAAGCTGCCGCAATTTTTCAAGGTATCCGGCGGCCGGATTGACAACGCCAATGTTGCCACAGACCGGTTCCATTATCAGACCTGCAATCTGACCGGGGTGTTTTTTAAAACAGGCTTCGACAGAAGCATAATCATTAAAAGGCACCACCAGAGTATTTCTGGCGATGTCTTCAGGGATACCGGGACAACCTGGAATCGCGAGTGTCGCCACACCAGAACCGGCATTTACCAGCAGCGAATCAGCGTGTCCGTGATAGGCTCCGTCAAATTTAATTATCAGCGGGCGACCGGTAAAGCCACGGGCCAGACGTACCGCCGACATGGTCGCTTCGGTACCGCTGCTGACAAAGCGCATACGCTCGATTACCGGAAAAGCTTCGCAGATCAGACCGGCAAGAACTGTTTCTCGCTCAGTCGGAGCTCCAAAACTCAGGCCATCGGCGGCAGTACGGCAGACGGCTTCTATTACATCGGGATCGGCATGCCCAAGAATCATCGGGCCCCAGGAACCAACATAATCGATATATTCGCGGCCCTCTATGTCAAAAACACGGCTGCCAGAGGCCCGGCTGATAAAAATGGGGTTGCCACCAACAGATTTGAAGGCACGCACCGGGCTGTTTACACCACCCGGAAAAACTTTTACAGCTGCTTCCAGGGCTTTACTGTTCACGGCCGCGGTTCCTCAAAATAGCGCATCGAAGTCTTTTTAAGTTCTTTTTCGGTTCTGAAAATCTTGAAACCGTTGAACTTGAAACGCTCGCTGATACCGGCGACGAAGTTGCGCAGCTCTTCTTCTGAACGGGCGTGAATCATGGTAAAAAGGTTATATCGCCAGCCGGGCGGGCACTCCCGCTCGTAACAATGCGAAATTTCACGCATTTCGGCCAGAGCGTTACCGATTTCGTCAATATTCTCTTCGGCGACATCCCAGGCGACCAGAGCATTCGCGGCATGGCCAATCTGTTCCGGCCTTATGGCAGCGCCAATCCTTCTGATAATGCCTTCATCCCGGCATTTACTGATTATTTCGATGACTTCTTCTTCTGTGCAGCCAACCTTGTTGGCAATTCTCTTGAAAGGGCGGGTTTCGAGCTTGAAACCATCCTGAAGTTCGCACAGAATCTGACGGGTTTTACTGTCCATTACTGTCTCCTGGTGCAAGATCAACCTTTACCTTGAACAGCTTCTTCGAAGCAAATACCAGAA
>CAZFUG010000001.1:68289-72772 GCA_964522035.1 uncultured bacterium | reverse complement strand
CAGTTTCTTCAGATCGGGGTCGCTGGATTGGAACTGCGCCAGCCAGTCGATCAGTTCCTTCTGGTGCCGCTGCCAGTCCGGCTGGAAAATCAGCGATTGAACTGCCATTCACCCCGGCTCCACCGGCCAGCAAAGAAGATAAAATTGTTGAAATTCTTGTGTTTGCCGGCTCAGATGGGTTGTTTAAACGCTCAGAACGACTTCTCAGTCTTGTTGGTGCCAGCGAAGCCGACTTTGCGGCGCAGTTGGCAATTGCTCCGTCTGGCCTTGCATCGGCCGACCGGGAGAAGTTTGCGATGACCATGCTGGTCAAAGCCTACCTTGAAAACAATTGCCAACCAGAAAAAGATCTCTGGTCGGCAATTGTCGAGAAGGGCTGGCGCAAACTGCAGAATTGGTCTGCAGGCAGTATCAGCGCATAGGAACGACTGAAGTGGGCAGGTTCGGCATTCTGACGCGGGTCGGGGTGCCGCTTACCTGTCCCCAGTTGAAGTTTCTGAAAATATTTACCAGCAGAGCACCGAACCCGACGACGACCGGAGCGGCAATTACGGCACCGGCGGCGGTTCTGCCTGCTGAACGACCGTTGTTGTAGCTGTTCTGCGAGCAGTTGCTGTTGCTGTGGTTTTCGACAAGCCGCATTGCCAGATTGATGCGTTCAAGGGCTTCGTGGCGATTGTTCCAGAGAATTTCCATTTTGGCGTTATCGATGACGCGATCCAGGCGGCGGTCGAAGCAGTGTGCGACGCCCTGCTTTTTCAGAAGTCTTTGTGCGTGTTTCAGATATGGTCTGGCATTCTGTATTTCGGTGTAGGCGCGGCCGCTGGCGACTATATTGCAGGCATTGTTGAGATCTGAATAAATGCCGTTGATCAGGTCATTCTGGCTGTAATACCCGGCAAAAAGCTGTGGCAGCGAAGAAAAAACAAAAGAACAGATCAATACCAGACAGAGAACCTTAGACAAATTGCGTTTCATGAATCTTTTACCTCTTAATTTGCTCTGGCAGGGCCTGCGTTGGCCTTTAAACCGCCAGTAATGTCGGCCGTAAAACTCTGGTTTTTCGGCGCGAGCCAGCTTTAAGCAATTTGTGTGCCATGTTGAAAATTTTGCGGTGCAGCAGGTGCTTGTTCGCTGCTGATAATGCCTTTAGCCTGTTAGTAGATTTGTGGGATTTGCTGCGCTGACAAAACTGTGCCGGAAATTTGACAACATCTGCCAGAAATTCCTGTTTGCGGATAAATGCCCAAACAGACTTCCGGCCACAGATAAGTAATGATGAGCGCTGCTACAGCTATTTTAAAAACTGCCTTGAACGGCAAAAAGAAAACACTATTCGCTGGTTATACAAAAGCTCATTAAGATTTGTTTCGGGCAGGCGAGTAGAGCAGTCGGGAATTTTTTTCTGAAGGCAAAACCAGGTTGAAAATAAGTGGCCGGCCCATCTGCATGGGCCGGCCACTGTCGATACGATTCTGAAATAATTATTTCAGGCGGTTCCAGGAGGTGTAAACCTTCTGGGTGAAGGGTTCCCAGGTGATGATGTAATGTCTGCCGCTGGCATGAACATGGAATTCAACTTTTGAATTCTTGATGTTGGCCGGGGCAAGATTCAGATTGTGATTGAACTTAACGGTATTGTTGCGTTTCAGTTTCGTGCTGTCGAGCAGATAAGAGAAATCACGGTTCAGACCAGTTGCTGACTGTTCCCAGCGTACCTGTTCGGTGCCATTGAGAGCGTCGTCGATGTATTTTACATTCTGCAGAACGGCTTTGCCATCGAGGCAGGTCATGTCATAGCGCAGACGACCCATGCTTCCGGCTTTATCCCAGCTGACGCGCAGATGGTTGAACTTGATCTTGACCTGTGATTCAAGCCAGAAAGTGTTGCCGACGCCAGTGTCACCCTGAAGATGCACTGCATAGTTGTCGAGCGTGTAGGTGCCGGCAAAAGCGCCGGGCACGAGAAGCAGACAGAAAGCGAACAATGCGAACAGAACTTTTTTCATTGTTTCCCCCTCAAGGTAATTTTAAAGTATCCACATGTTTAATAATGTACCCGGTCAGCCGGAATTTTCAACTGAAGGTAAAATGGTGATCAATAATGCCTGTCAGAGATTTATTGCTTTTCGGGGGCTTTAATCTGGCTAAAATAAAAACAATATTGCAAAAATACTGGCCATATTACTGAATTAAAAGAATGGCATGCCAGCAGAATCCAATTCACATGCCATGATAAAAAGAAAATGCCGATCGGCCCATATTTCTTTCTGCATGTTATAATCACATCCGGATTCATTTTGCCGGCATTCCGGTTGAGGTAGACAATGTCTGAAAACGACAGAAATTCGGCGCCGACGGTTGCTGAGTCAACCGCCAGGTCAGATGCCAAAAAACTTGAAAAGCTCGGAGCACTTATTTCCGGGATTACGCATGAGATAAACACTCCCATGCATTTTCTCGGAAACAATCTTACGTTTTTAAAAACTTCATTTAACGACCTGATCAAGCTTCTCAATATTTATAAAAGGATTCTTGAATCTGTCAGAGCCGGAAACCTGCCATCTGCAAATGACTGGCAGGAACTTGCCGAAATAGAATCAGAATGCGAGCCTGAATACCTCAAGGCGGAACTTGCCGAGGCTTTGAAGCAATCTCATGAAGGCATAGATATGGTTTCGCGGCTGGTGCTGGCTTTGAAGGACTTTTCCCATCCCTCGATGCATGAATTCACCCTGATCGATGTAAATAAATGTATCGATACCGTTTCCACTATTTCCAGACATGAATGGAGTCAGTTTGCCGATCTCGACCTCGACCTTGCGATTGATTTGCCTTTTGTCTTCGGGGCAAGAGGTGAGCTGCATCAGGTATTTCTCAATCTGATCGTTAATTCTGCCCATGCCATATCTGAAAAAATCGCAAGCGGGGCTTACCGTCGCGGGCGGATCAAAATAGTCACCAGAGCGGCCGGCGACCGTATTGAAATCGAAATTGCTGATGACGGGCCCGGAATACCTGAAAAGAATCTTGCCAGAATCTTTGAGCCCAATTTCACCACCAAGCCGGCGGGTAAAGGCACCGGCCTTGGTCTCGATCTTGTCAGAAAAATCGTTGAAGAGGCGCACGGTGGACAGATAAATGTCGATTCAAGGCCGCAGTGCGGCGTAACCTTCAGAATTCTGCTGCCGCACCGACGCAACGAAAAAGATCTCTGATGCCGCGGAGGAAATGTGAAAACATACAGTATTTTGTTCGCAGACCCTGATCAGAAGGTTCATGACAGTCACCGGCGCATGATCAGAGCCATGAAGCCTGAATGGAACCTGCTGTTTGCTGTTTCGGCCCGCGAAGCCATGGGAAAAATAACCATGTACCGCCCCGAAGTAGTAATTTCAGAGCTCGATATGAAGCTGGAAGACGGCACTGATCTTCTCAAAGCGGTTCAACTCGCTTATCCCGATATAATTCGCATTGTCCTCTCAAGCGAGCCCGATGGAGAGTCTGAAGTGATCCTCAGGGCAACACAGTCGGCGCACCGATTCCTCGCAAAGCCATGCCGGGGCGAAATACTTCTCGAGCAGATTGAAAAGGCCGGCAATCTGCGCCGTCTTCTGCAGAGCCGCGAACTTCTCGAAATCATCGGGGGTATTCCGTATCTGCCGAGTCTTCCTGAACTTTATCACGAGCTTGTAAGGGCGGTTGAGTCGCCGCTGATTTCGCTTGGTGAAATTGGTGAAATAATTGCTCGCGATGTTTCGATGACCGGTCGGGTTCTGCATCTGGTCAATTCGGCTTTTTTTGGCCTGCCGCGCAAGGTTTCGAACCCTCAGACCGCTGTGGTTCTTCTCGGAATCAACGTTATCAAATCACTGGTCTGCTATGTGAAGCTGTTTTTTGCAGCTCCAGACAGCATAATTCCGGGTTTGTCGCTCGACCGGCTCTGGCTTCACAGTTCTCTGACCGCCCGGCTGAGCCGTGAAATTGCAACCAACCTGAATTCACCCCCCAGTGTTCAGGAAGACGCCTTTCTTGCCGGCATGCTGCACGATGTCGGCAAGCTGCTGCTGCTCGATCATCCGCGCTATTTCAGCCGCGTGCTGCAGCCCCTTTCAGATACTTCCGAAAAGGAATTTTCTGAAGCCGAATATAAAACCTTCGGAACTTCGCATGCGGAAATCGGCGCTTATCTTCTGGGTCTGTGGGGCCTTCCAGACCCGGTAGTCGAGGCGGTAGCCTGTCACCACCGGCCAGGGCAGATGAAGCTCGAGAAATCGACCGTGCTTGTCGCCACTCATCTTGCGAATGCGTTTTTGTGTATGGCGGCCGGTGAGCCGGTGACGGTCGACTCTGGCATCGCCGCCGACGCAAATGTCAGAAAATTCCACAACGACTGGAAAAAGCGCGCCCTGGTGCTTTACCAGGAAAGCAGCAAGGACGCTGACGCATGAAACCAAAAGTTCTGTTTGTTGATGACGAACCA
>CAZFUG010000001.1:32607-68279 GCA_964522035.1 uncultured bacterium | reverse complement strand
GGCTGCGCAAAGACTGGGAGCTGGTGACGGCATTGAGTGGCGAAGAGGCTCTGCAGGCTATCGACCAGCATGGCCCTTTCCCGGTAATTGTCGCCGATTTCAATATGCCCAACATGCACGGCATAGCGTTTCTTGCCAGAACCATCGAAATTTCGCCTGAAAGCGTGCGCATGCTTCTGACGGGTCAGGGTGATTTTCAGATCGCCACCCGGGCGGTTAATGAGGGCAATATTTTTCGTTTTCTTACCAAACCATGCCCGCTCGAGCAGTTGAACCGGTCTCTGCACGAAGCCTACCGGCAATATCGTCTGCAGCAGCTCGAAAAAGAAGCACATCAGCAGGAGCTCGTTATTGCCGGCGAAATTCAGAGTACACTGTTGATGGAAAAGGTGCCGGCTGAAGCCAATGGTCTGGATATTGCTGCGGTTACCGTGCCGTCGAAAGACGTCGACGGCGATTTCATCGACTTTTTCAGGTTCAATGACAACCGCTTTGACCTGGTGGTCGGCGATGTCATGGGCAAGGGGCTGCATGCGGCTATGGTCGGGGCCGGGGCGCGAAATCATCTGGCGCGCGTTCTTTGGCAGTTGTCGCTGTGCGAAGAAACCCGCAACCTTGAACCCGCCGCCATTATGGAGACTTTCAGGCAGGTTATGGAACCAGGGCTTAATCAGGTGCAGAAGTTTATCACCATGATGTATGCCAGTTTCGACGGGTCGAGACAACTGATGACCTTTGTCGATGCCGGGCATGCGCCGATTCTTTGCTATTCAGCAGCTGAAAAGGTCTGGCGCGAGGTCAAAGGAAATGGCGGCCCGGTAGGTCTGCCGTTCAAGCGGGCTTTTGAGCAGAGCTGCCTGACTTTTGCGCCGGGTGATATTTTCCTTTTTTATTCTGACGGCCTGTGGGATGGTCGGAATGCCGCCAAAGAATCATACGGCGAGCACGCAATGATGCGCTGCGTAGAGCGGCTGTCCGGTTGCGACGCCCGGCAGTTCGTCGAGGCTCTGCTTGAAGATTATCGCCGTTTTGTCATTCCGGGTCCGTTTTTCGACGATCTGACGATGGTGGCCGTCAAGATTCCCGGATAAGCTTCTGACACGCGATTTTCGGCATGTTAATCGCGCTGACAAGGTTAACGCTTTTGCCATGCTTATTTCGGCTGTGGATTGCGCAAATTCTCTCAGTCTGTATAATTAATAGCTCAGGCAGTATTCTGGGGTGGAGGCTTTTATGCGCAGATGTTTTCTTGCCCTTTCACTGGCGATTGCAGGCTGTTTTGCTCCTTCTGATGTTCTGGCCAGGCCGATGACTCAGGTTTCGCCAAATATCAGAATCGGTTTTGGTCCTTCAAAACAGGGCGAAATCGGTCTGGATACTGAATTTATCAAATTCGTCGATGGCGCCAGAAAAACTCTGCACGGTGCCTTTTTCGAAATTCGTCTCGATTCAGTCGTCGATGCTTTTATTCGCGCGAAAAAACGTGGTGTTGACGTTAAACTGGTCGTTGACAACAACTACTACTTTCTGCCGCCTGACCCTGCCACCGAGGATGATGTCGATTCGCTGACTCCGCACCCGATAAAAGCTCCGGCCCGCCGCAATGGCGCTCAGCCGGTTCAGCTCGAGCTCAATCCTTTTATTGCCAGACTTCTTGCCGCCGGTATTGAGATTGTCGATGACAACAACCGCTCGAGCCTGATGCACAACAAATTCGGCATTCGCGATGGCGAATCTGTCTGGACCGGCAGCTTCAACCTCACTGATACCTGCAGCTACAGAAACCCGAATAACGCCATTCAGGTTAAGTCAAAAGAGCTTGCTGCCATTTATTCAGCCGAATTCAATGAGATGTTTTCCGATCGCTCATTTGGCCCGGGCTCACCGCCTCATGCAGAACGCCAGATAGTTAAGGTCGACGATACCAGCATCGAAGTGTTTTTCGCCCCCGAAGACAACCCGAATGCCCGTATTGCCGAGGCCATTGCCGAAGCTGAAAAAGAAGTTTTCTTTATGCAGTTCGCCTTTACTGCAGACGACCTTCGCGATCTGCTGATCAAAAAATTCAAGCAGGGCTGCGATGTCAGGGGTATTTTCGATCGCATGCTCTATCGCAGTACCGGCCCGTTCGGTGAATTCTCGCACCTTACCGAAGTCGGAATTCCGGTCAGAATCTACCCGAATGAAGGCAAATTTCATCACAAGGTTTTTGTGGTCGATTCAAACGGCAAAGACCCGCGTGTGGTGCTTGGCTCCGAAAATGCTTCTACCAACGGTAACCGGGCTAATGATGAGAACATCATGGTTCTGCACTCAAAAAAAATTGCCGGCATGTTTCGTGAAGAATTCGCCGAATATTTCGGAAAGTTCAGCGATTCGGCCGCATTCATGCAGATTGCCGACCTGCCTTTTGCCGGCGGGTCAATCTCTATGGGCGAAATGCACATTTTTGCCAATGGTCGTGATGTAGAACAGATCAAGGTCGAATATCCGGCCCGCTGGAAGGTTGAAGGGCTTGGCCGCGGTGCGGTCGAAGTATTGCGCGGCAGCCGCAACACTACCGAAGACGAAAAGATCAGGTTTTTCAGCAACGGTTTTATTCTCGAAACCGCCAACCTTAAAGGAAATGGTGCAGAATCAAGTCTTTCTCTGCGCTTTAACCAGATTCCCGCCCCTGAGATTGCCGGGAAATATGCAGTTTTGGTTTCAGTGTCAGAACGCGGCGGGGCCGGCAAGTTCGTGAATCTGCGCAACAATCCGACTGTCTGGGTTTTCAATCCTGAAAAGATCGAAGATTTTACCCGTCTTCTCGATTATACGCAGCTTCTGCATAATTCTCTCGAAGCCATGAAAGGGAGTCTGAATTCAACCCAGCAGAAAAACCAGGCCAACATTTTCAGAATGGCGGTAAACAAAGTTCAGAAGATTGTCTGCGATGGAATCAGCGGCGGTGAGTATCAACGTGCGGAAATGGCCATTGCCAAAATCGAAAGCTTCACGAAACGCTGGCGGCCTTTTATTCTCTCTGTATCAGATAATCTAAAGCCGATGCGCGAGGCGCTGAAGCATCGGGTGGTGCACGACAACGACGAAATTGCCGCAAAGCTTCTGAAGCGTCTTGAAAGCTTTATTCTCGATGCCACGCATTGATTGTGTAATGAGGAACCCTGGAATGATGAAAAATTTGAAAAATCTAGCGCTTGCAGCTCTGCTGATGTCTGCTTCGGCCGCTATGGCGACAGAACTGGCGATTGTCGTCAATGTTCCGGTTGCCACCCCCGATGGCGAAAAGGTCTGTATTACCGGCAATCACGAACTTCTTTCAGAATGGTCGGGTACCGGTGTGGCTCTGCAGGAAACCGGCCCGGGGCTGCATCAGTTTCGCGGTGAAATTCCCGAAGGAAGCATGCTTGAATTCAAATTTACCCGTGGCAGTTTCGCTACCGTCGAAAAGACGGCACAGGGGCTCGAAAGACCGAACCGCAGACTGCTGGTTAAAGGCGATAAAATGGTCGAACGTGCGGTAGTCGAAGCCTGGGCCGATCAGGCCGGCAGTGGTGCTTCAAGCCAGACGCCCATGATAACCGGTAATTATAAGATTCTTCGCCAGGTCAAGTCTGCATTTTTGACGCCGGCACGTGACGTAATCGTCTGGCTACCGCCTTCTTATGACAAGTCCGACAGTTCTGGTCGCCGCTACCCGGTTATCTACATGCACGACGGTGGTAATCTGTTCGATCCGGGCACTTCTTTTGGTGGTGTCGACTGGGGCATCGACGAGGCAATGGACGAAGGAATTGCCCGTGGTGAACTGAATGAAGCGATTGTTGTCGCTATCGGCAATAGCGCAGACCGCATGAGTGAATACACGCCATTCCCAGACCCGAAACATAAAGGCGGTAATGGGGAAAAATATGCGCGCTTTCTCGTCGAAGAGCTCAAGCCACTGATCGACCGCAGTTTCAGAACTCTCAAAGACCGGCGCAATACATTTGTCGGTGGTTCTTCGCTTGGTGGTCTGATATCGCTTTATATCGGAGTTTCGCGGCCTGAAGTGTTCTCGGGGATTATTGCGATGTCGCCCTCGATCTGGTGGGCCGAGGGCGGCATTATTGCATGGCTGCTGCAGAACGGCCTTGAGTCGTGGCAGGGTAAAATCTGGACTGACATGGGCACTCGTGAGGGCGAAGAGGCGTTGAATTTCAGTCGTAAACTTGCTGAAACGGTTAAAGAAAAATGCCCGACCTTCAAAGGTCTTGTTTACAAAGAATTTCCGGGTGGCAGTCATTCTGAAGCCTCATGGAAACAAAGAATTCATTTGCCCCTGCGGCTTTTTATCGGTCGCCGCAGATAAGTTAAAACAGCTGCATAAAACACAAGACCCCGCATCAGTGCGGGGTCTTGTTCGTTAAGGTCGGCTTGATGTGCCAGGTTTTGTCTCAGGGATAGTCGATGGTGAAGCCGGGGCTGGCCTGAGCGAGATCACTCGGGCTGGTAAGATCAGTGTAAACTTTGCCATCACCATTTCCAGGCATCAGCTTTGCGAGAGTTCCGCCGATGATGGGCCAGTTTTTGACGCTTTCACGTTTGCTGACGCCCCAGTCGACGATTTTAATTACAGTTTTAACGCCTTCCGGCAGGTTGACCTGTTTGGTTTTGTCCATACCGCCGAGCACTTCACCGAAAGTGCCGAGGTTTTTATACACGGGTATGAAAATCTTCATCAGAACCATGGTCAGATCCTTGCGACTGGCGCCCGTTTCTTTGCCGAGTCTGTCGATATCTTTAAGCAGTGACAGACCGACATTGGCCTTGCTTTTCAGTTCGCGCAGTTTGCCGATACCCCATCCGGCATTGAATTTTCCGGCTTTCTTGTCGTCTTCGTATGACTTGTTGGCGGCGGTAAAGCTTTTAAAACCTTCATTGCTTTTGATTTTATTGAATACCTTGTTCAGCTTTGCACGCCCTTCAGGGCCCGGAAAAGCCTGATCAAGAGTTTTGCAGCCTGGCACCAGTTCGTTGATGATGAATTCCTGCAGTTTGTTGATGTCGGGGCTGTGGCTGTATTCGATCGCAAAGTTCATCAGCTTGTCTGAAAGTTGATACTTGTTCTTGGGTGCGAGGCCATCTATAGCGGCGTTCAGCGCGACGAGAATCTTGTCACGGTTGGGGTCTTTCTGGGCGATTTTGCCCTTGAAGCCGGCACCGTCGAAATAGGCTTTACTGACGAGTTCACTGCAGTAAAAGGCACGGTCACCGTCGCTGTTCGAGAATGAGTAGTCGTAAGGCTTGCCAAGCTGCGCTTCAGCATAACCTACCGCCTTTTCGATGATGGCGTGGGCCTGTGACGCCGGCAGACCATGGGTGGGTCTGACAAGGCGATAATTGCTCCAGTTGCCGATTTCTTCATACCAGGTGCTCATGCGCACCTTGTCGCTGGTCGTGTCTGACTTGTTGGCGGTGATGCCGACCGCTTCGATGATGATCGGCGGCACACTGTCCACTACCATTGTCGCGTGATAATAAGGGCCCTTGGTCATCAGACAGATGAAATTCTTGTCGATTGCCTCTTTGTCTTTGGGGCCGTTAAGGAAAATGTCGCCACGCTTCGTTGCGGTAACCATTTTCACCATTTTTTCGTCTTTGTGCCAACGCTTTGCCCAGTCCAGCATTCTGACCGGGTTGCCGAAGTCGCGGGAATAATGTCCTTTGCCCTGCGGGTAGAAACTTTTGCACAGATTTTTGGCTGCTGTCAGGCCGCCATCTTTGCCGGTGAATGGCTCTTTTCCTTCGGCGCATCTTTTGAGAATCGGGTAATAATAAGGCAGCAGCTGCATATCGAGAAATTTCTGTTCTTCTTCGGTAAGATCAACAGCGGCGCTGGCGTTTATCTGACTGATATCGAAGCTTTTTCCCGCAGAAATGTAGACGCTGTTTACCTGAAACGGGTTGTTCTGCTGCACATTCTGGGCGGCCAGATTCGTCGACAGCCCGGCTGTCATGGTTAGAACAAGCGCAGCGGCGCCGAAAAACCGGCAAAAAGGTTTTTTCATATGCTTTTACTCCGCAGACAGAAGATTTATGTACAATTATACCCGCAAAATGCTATAAAGTTTAAGGTTTCAGGCAAAATTGCAGAAGCAGGAGCGTATGATCGCGTTCATCCTGTTAAAATCAGATTTTCAGGCGGTGTGTGTCAGAAATTTCTTCAGAGCTTGAAACGCAGACTCCGAGATCGTGAAGGATTCCGTCTTCGAGGCTGTATATCCAGCCATGAACAGCGAGTTCCTGACCATTTTTCCAGGCGCTCTGTACAATGGTCGTGTGACAGATGTTGGCAACCTGCTCGATGACATTCAGCTCGCAGAGAAGCCTGATGCGATCGGTTTCGGCTGGCAGGGCATCTATTTTTGCCTGATGGTAGCGGTAAACGTCTTTGATGTGCCGCAGCCAGTTATCGATGAGGCCGTGCTCACGGTTTTCCATTGCGGCTCTGATGCCGCCGCAGCCATAATGGCCGCAGACGATTATGTGCTTGATTTTAAGCACGTCGATTGCATACTGTATGACTGAAAGGCAGTTTAAATCGGTGTGTACGACGACATTGGCAATGTTGCGGTGAACGAAAATCGCTCCAGGCGGCAGGCCGATAATCTGGTTGGCGGGTACCCGGCTGTCTGAACAGCCTATCCAGAGGTATTCAGGGTTCTGCTGTCTGGAAAGTTCCTTGAAAAATTCAGGGTTCTGTTTTTTTATTTCTTCGGCCCAACGACGGTTTTTTTCGAAAAGATGAGGCAGACGGCGCATCTGTGTCTCCGGGTCTTAATGGGATAAATTCCGTGGCAATTATAACATGAAGGCAGATCCACAGTCTGCAGGTTATTCTGCGAGGTTGCGAAATCTGTACACGGCCGGTGCAGTTGTCTGTAATACCGGCCGGAATGCCATCAGGCCTTTGATGTGTTTTCCGTCACGCAGATATTCGGCGAGATCCTGATCGGTGACCCGGTTGAGTTTAAGAGAAGCGTGGCGAAGCCAGCGTTTTTGATTCTGCTCGATATAAAAACCCATGTGGGTTACGTCGAGCCCTTCCTTGTCGGTGACCATGGCTACAATATCGCCGGACTGAAGGGGTGCTGAGCCGTCGAGAACTGCCGCAACAGGAAAATACCACATCAATTGTGGTTCTTCGGCAATCATGAAGCGATCTTCAATGTAATAGGTGCGATTATTGCCGACCCGGTTGAGATAGAGACCGCGGCTCAAAGCTTTCGGGTGATGCCTGGCAACGTCAGTCAGATAGCCTTTGCGTTCGTTTACGACTCCCCAGTGTGAAGTGAAGTGGTTGCGGTGATGGTTCATCAGCGGTCTGCCGCCGGCATCGAACATCACGTCGATGAGTCGCAGCAGAAATTCGCTGTAAGAAGCTTTCTGGCTTGTTGCAATAGCAAGAACATGCTCGACATATGTCATGCAGTCGAGATAGGTCAGGCTCGATCTTAAAAATTCTACCGGCAGCGGTTTTTCGTTGGTTGCTTCTTTTTTAGCCTGTTTTGGCGCATGCTGCTTTTTGATTCTGGTTCTGGTTTCGGGGTGATATTTGCGGCCGATCAGGTATTTTGAGATGAATTCGATGCGTCGTTGTGGTGACATTCCCTTCGCTTCGCTGATCAGGCGCTCAACTTCGTTTCGGTCGCGCATGCTTTTAAGATTGACGACCGGCGCGGCGTTTTCCCCGGCGGCCAGAGAGCATACGAGCATAAAAACGAGCAGCATGATTCTTGTCATAAGTGATTCGACTCCCGTAAAAATCTGAATGACACAATTCTAACACGACTTTCTGCCTGTTTCAGACTTCTGAATTTTGCCAATGGCGCGGAATTGAGGTAGAATCAGACATTCTATTGCAAGAGTTCGTCAATGCACACAATCGATCTGACAACCTGGAAAAGACGCGAGCACTACCAGCATTTCTGCAGTCTTGCCGACCCTTACTGGAGCATTACGACCGCGCTCGATTGCAGCAAAACCTACTGGAACAGCAAACATAAGGGCCAGTCGTTTTTTCTCAGTTACCTGCACCGCTCGCTTCAGGCCCTTAATCAGGTCGAAGAACTGCGAATGCGCATTGTCGGTGAAGAAGTGGTTTGTTATGACCGGGTGCATGCTTCGACTACGGTTCTGCGCCCCGATGAAACCTTTGGCTGCTGCTTCATGGAATTCATCGATGATTTTGCCGAGTTTTCCAGAGCCGCATCGGCTGGAGTCGACAAGGTCATGGCCACTACCGGCATGTGCCTCGAAAATGATTATCGGGCTGATCAGGTGTATTATTCAAGTATTCCCTGGCATCGCTTTTCGGGACTCACTTTTGCCAAACCCATCAATTCAAGCGATTCTGTGCCAAGAATAACTTTCGGTCGAACTTACGAAGAAGATGGAAAACTGTTGCTGCCGGTTGCAATTCAGGTGCACCACGGACTTGTCGATGGCCTGCATGTGGCAAGATTTCTCGAATTTTTTCAGCAGCGTCTTTCTGATTTGTGATGACTGTGGAATGCCAGTTCGGCCGGCAAAGCCAGTGAGCGCTGTTTTTTCTTTGTCGCTTCAGGGTTTCAACTTTTTAGTCCTGCTGAAGTTTGCCCGTATGCAGTTGTTCTGATAGAATGATAATAGAAGGTTCAAGGCAGCCAGTCATATATAACTGAAGAGGAGACGGCTGATGCAGAATGTACACGAACTGCGCAAATTTGTTGCGCCAGAATTCATTTTTGGTATCGATGCCCGCAATCTGATCGGTCGTTATGCTGCCAATCTTGGCGCAGAAAAGGCACTGATTGTCACTGACCCTGGCCTGATAGCGGCAGGCTGGGTTGCCGATGTCGAAAAATGTCTCAAAGAAGAGGGTATTCCGTGGCATATTTTTTCCGGTGTCAGCCCGAATCCACGTGAAGCGCAGGTAATGGCCGGCGCCGAAATATTCATCAGAGAGAATTGTAACTCAATAATTGCGGTAGGCGGCGGCAGCCCGCTCGACTGTGCCAAAGGCATCGGAATCGTTGCTGCCAATGGCGGGCATATTCTCGATTACGAGGGCGTAGACGAGGTGCCACTGCCCTGTGCACCCCTGATCTGTATTCCCTCAACCTCAGGCGCTTCTGCCGATGTTTCTCAGTTTGCCATAATTTCTGATACCAGGCGTCGGGTAAAAATCGCGATCGTTTCGAAAATGGTTGTGCCTGATCTTGCCCTGATCGATCCGCGGGTAACTGTTACCATGGGTCGTGATCTGACCTGCTTCACCGGTATGGATGCCCTGGTGCACGCAATCGAGGCCTATGTTTCAAACGCTTCGTCGCCGATCACCGACCTGCATGCTCTCGAAGCCATCAGGCTCATTCAGCAGAGTCTGCTGCAGGCAATCGAGTTTCCGCTTAACCTTGAATATCGCAGTCAGATGATGCTGGCCAGTCTTTATGCCGGTCTGGCCTTTTCAAACGCAAGTCTTGGCGCTGTGCATGCGCTGGCTCACAGCCTTGGCGGCTATGTCGATGCCCCGCATGGCGAGGCCAACGCTATTCTGCTCGACCATGTGATTTATTGCAATTTCGCCGCGAATCCTGAAAAATTCAGACAGATTGGCCGGATTTTCGGTGCCAGCATTTCTGGCAACCCGTTTACTGACCGCGATTCTATCTGCAATGCAATTAACGAGTTCAAGAAAGCCGCAGGGATCGTCAGAACTTTATCAAGCTTCGGTGTAAATGCTTCTGACATCGAAATTCTTGCCGGCAATGCCCTTAATGACGCCTGTCTGGTAACCAATCCGAAAGAGTTGAGTCTTGAAGACCTGAAAGGGATCTATGAGCGAGCCCTCTGATAACGACAGAAACGATCTGCGTTCGAGAATCATCGGTCTGGGTGAGCGTTCTCACAAGAAAAGCTACTACCCTGAACTGATGAAAAAGCTCAAAGAGCTCGAGCGGTTTCGCGCCATTCTCGATCAGAGCAACGACTGTTTTTTCATGCTCAGTTTCCCGGAAGGACGCCTCATTGAGTCTGGTATTACCGGGCGCGACATGTTTTTTCAACAAACCGACGAAGGCATCGGTAAAAGCTTTATCGACCTGATTGTGCCAGCTCACCGTCGCCCGGTCGAAGACTTTTTCGCCGCCGCCGGTCGCTCGGAAAAAGACGAACTGACAGTCGAGGTCGATCTGGTCACCAGAAAAAGCGAAGAAATTCCCTTTGAAATCAAGCTGAAGAAGGTCAGTTTCGAAAACGAATTCTACTTTATTGCGGTTGCCCGCGATATTTCGTTTCGCCGTAAATCAGAAGAAAAGCTCATCGAAGCCCAGAAAATGGATTCGATCGGCAATCTGGCTGCGGGTATCGCCCATGATTTTAACAACATGCTCTGCGGCATTATGGGTTTTTCAACGCTGATGCTGCGCAAAGAAAAAGACCCGGAAAACATTCTGTTTCTGCAGAACATCATCACCTGCGGCAAAAAAGCCGGTGATCTTACCTCGAAGCTGCTCGCTTTCGGGAGACGGGGCAAAAAAGTCGTTGAACCGGTTTCTCTGAACGAAATCGTTACCAATGTTGTGGCTCTGATACGGGGCAGCATCGACAAGGCCGACGAAATACTGGTCAGAACTCTTCTCTTTTCCGAATTGTGGCAGATTGAGGCCGATCCGGCCCAGATTACTCAGGTGGCGATGAATCTTTGCGTCAACGCACGCGAGGCGATCAGTGGCCGCGGCACCATTACGGTTGCGACCAGAAATCTGCAGCGCCAGGATCTCAACATGGCTCAATATCCCGAACTTGCCGGTGAGAGATTTGTTGAACTCGTTGTTTCTGATACCGGGCACGGCATCGATGAAAAGCTCAAGACCAGAATTTTTGAACCATTTTTTACGACCAAGCAGGATGGAGAAAAAAAAGGCACCGGGCTTGGTCTGGCGATGGTTTATGGCATCGTGCGCAGCCATCGGGGTACAATCGATCTGCAGTCAGAGCCTGGCAAGGGCGCGACCTTCCGAATTATTTTTCCGGTGGCAGAGCAGATCAAAGCCGAGGCAAAACCTGAACAGAAAGCGGTTACACGCTCAGGCGGAACAATTCTTGTGGTCGAAGACGAGAATTCGGTTCTGGTAATTCTCGATGAAATTCTGCGCAAACTTGGCTACCAGACTCTTTTGGCCGCTGATGGCCAGCGCGCCGTCGAAGTGTTCAAAGAAAATTCGACAGCCATCGATGGCGTAATTCTTGATATGCGCCTGCCGGTATTGTCTGCCAGAGACGCATATTGTGAGATGCGCAAAATTAAACCAGAAATCCGGGTATTGCTTACTACCGGCTATGGCAACAATCTTGAGGTCCAGGAACTGATCGGTCTCGGGATTCGCGGAGTTCTGCTGAAGCCTTTTAACATGAAGGAAATCGAGGCACTGGTTGGCGAACTGCTCAAATAGCCGCATTGCCCATAATCAATTCAGAGTCAGTTTAATCAGCGCGAACATCAGACCGATAAAAGCCATGAATATTAATATTCCGGCGATAATTTTCAGATTTTCCCAGGCTGAATCCAAAAAAGTATGGTCAGCACCATAAAAAGCAGGTTTTCCGCCTGAATAGCCGGTTTTTGCCATTTTTTGCGGTGGCAGTTCGACAAAGTCAGCTTCAGTGATTTCGGCTATTTTTTTGGCCGAGAGAATCATATTAACGCGTTCTTCGGCCTTAACATCGTCACTGAGAGCAAAAACATCGCCTTGTCTGTCGAGAGCAAATATCTGGTAAGTCCACCAGACGTTGTTTTTGCCCTGGTTGTACAGCCCGCCTACCGTAATCGCAACAATATCTGAAAAGTTCCGGTCGGGTGTTATCCTTTTGATGAAGAAAAAGCGGAAATGGTAGAAAAGGCGCCGGGTTGAAAGATCAAGAATATAGAAATTGTCGGTGCTTCGTTGAAGACTCCAGAACAGAAAGCTCATCGTTGCACCGATTCCGATCAGGCTGACGACGAATTCAGTGGTGCCGTCTTCCAGAAGACCGATAATTCCTGAAAACGTTATAAAAACAGAACCGACGAAAAACCAGAACCACAGTTTCTCAAGCGGTGTCTGCAGTTCCAGCTTGATTTGCGTCGGCATTTCTGAGTCGTTATTTATTCCGGACTCGTTTTCGTGCATTATTGGCCTGCTTTCAACGGCTTGCCGGCTGATTAAATAATCTGCCACCCGGCCGGTCTTTCTGATATATTCTTTTTTATTAATCCTTCATAACCGCTTTGTTTGTCAACAGATTACAGGAAAGCAGAAACATATGGAAAACGGATCCGTTGCAGAAAAGAAAACCACCGGTAACCCCTGGCTCTTTGTGCCCTCGCTGTTTTTTCTCGAAGGCATACCTTATTTTATCGTCAGCACCATTTCGGTGACCATGTTCAAGCGCCTCGGCATCTCGAACGCCGAAATCGGCCTCTGGACAAGCCTGATCACCTGGCCCTGGATTCTCAAAATGCTCTGGGGCCCGCTGGTAGAATCGACCTCAACGAAACGCAAATGGATCGTCGGCACGCAGATATTCGCTGTTATCGCCATGCTCTGCGTCTCGATGACGATCACCATGGAAAACTTTCTGACGCCGACACTTGTGGTTCTGACGATTCTGGCGTTTCTTTCTGCCACCCATGATATTGCCGCCGACGGCTTCTACATTCTCGCCCTTTCGCCAGAAGACCAGGCCTATTTCGTCGGTATCCGCGGCACGGCGTATCGACTTGCCAATGTTTTCTGCAATGGCGGCCTGATTTATCTGGCGGGAACCTTTGAATCGGCGCCTGGCGCCCTGATCCCGATCGCGTGGCGCAACGTGCTGATCGTCGCGGCACTGGTTTATCTGTTTTTTATCGTGGTCGGCTACCTGGCAATGCCGAAGCCGCGCAAAGACGCCGACAAGCATGAGTCGTTTCCCTTTAAAGAGGCTTTTGCCGAATATTTTTCGCAGGCGAAACTGCCGATCGTGCTTGGCTTTATTCTGCTCTACCGCTTTGGCGAGTCGATGGTCAGCAAGATGTCGAACCCATTTCTCATCGATACGGTCGAAAAGGGCGGGCTGGGCATGACCACTTCTGAGGTTGGTTTTGTGACCGGCGTTGTCGGGGTCGTGGCACTGACGCTGGGCGGCATTATCGGCGGCATGGTCATTTCGAAATACGGTATCAAGAAGTCATTGTGGCCGATGGTGCTGGCCATGAACGTGCCGAATCTGCTCTATATCTGGGCTGCAACCGTGCAGCCGGCCAAAATCTGGGTCACTCTGATCGTCGGCTGCGACCAGTTTGGTTACGGCTTTGGCTTTGCGGCCTACATGGTTTATCTGATGTTCATCACCCAGGATTCGAAATACCCGACCGCGCATTATGCCATTTCGACCGGGTTGATGGCTCTGGGTGCAATGACTGCCGGCATTACCAGCGGTTATGTGCAGCAGAGCACCGGCTATGTCGGTTTTTTTATCGCAACCCTGGTGCTGGCAACCCCTGGCATTCTGCTGCTGCCGTTTCTGCCGCTCGAAAAGAAAGACCTGCACATCGCCCCGGTAGATATCGACTGACATCCTGGGCACATGTGCGAAGCGGGTGGTCGGGGTTGAACCCGGCCCGAGAACTTATCTGATCGAAAAATCGACGATCAGCGGCAGGTGGTCTGAGCCACAGTCTGGCCCGATGAAGCGGTTTTTAACCCTTATATGGTCATTGTGAATGAAGTGATCGATTGGGATCAGCAGCAACGGGTTGAAAGACGGCCAGCTGGGTTGAAAGCCAAAGCCCCGGCTGCTGTCATGCAGTCTGCCCACGGCAAGCATGTTTTTAAAAGCGTGACTCCATGGGGTGGCATTGAGGTCACCGGCGATAACAAACGGTGAAGAAGCCGTTGCTGCAAATTCTGCAAGCCCTGCCAGCTGCCGGTCGCGAACATCAGCGTAAGCCGGGCCGACCGGAGGCAATGGGTGAGTGGCGGCCAGCAGCATGTCTGCTTTCTGGGTTTTTATCGATGCCAGAATTGTGGGCAATCCGATTCCGGAAAAATCTGAAATTTTCTGATTTTTCAGTGGCAGCCGGCTGAACAGGCTTATGCCGAAGTTATCGTCTCTTGGGTGCGCAATCCACCATGGGTGAGTCTTTACCAGAGGCATGAGATTTTCGAGCCACAGAGCATCGACTTCTTCGATGACAACCACATCAGGTCGCGTTTCGCTTATCAGGTCGAGAGTTTTTTTGAACTGCCGGTTGCGGGTATGGACATTGAAATGGAGAAGCCTGATGCTGGCGTCAGGCTGATCGGCTGTGTATTCTGGCAGGTAAAGCGGCAGGATTGCCAGAAAGTTAAGCAGCAGGCAGACCAGGCAGATCAGAAGGTTTCTGTTCGAGCGGTTGAATCTGAACCAGACTGCGTAGATAAGCAGCCCGAACAGATATTGCATGCGAAAATGAGAGAAAAGATCGAGAGACCAGTGAAGCTGCCCGGCAAAGCCAAGAATGGTCGCGGCGCAGAGAATCCAGGCGCCGGTTGAGGAAAGAATGGACTTTATCAAAGCTGCAGCTACTTGCCGGCCTGCTGTTTGAGCTGGCGGATTTCGGCGTCGAGTTTTTCTTTTAAAGCGGTCATTTTGCGCAGGTCATCCTTGAGTTTGTCGATGATTGCCTGCGATTGCAGGGTGCTGCTTTCGATCATCATTTTTTCCTGCTGCAGTCTTTCGACTTCGTCTTTCAGGCGGGAGTTTTCGGCTTTAAGATCAGAGCCTGATTCAGAACTGGACTCAGATTCGGATTCCAAATCCGATTCGTTTTCATCTTCATCTTCATCTTCATCTTTATCTTTATCTGCAGAGGGCAATGGCTCTTTTCTTGCCTGCCAGGCGGTAGTGTTTTTCTTTTCTTCTTTCGGGGTTGCGGGAGCGTCAAGCTTGACGTTTATAACATTGGTCCAGCCGGTTTTGCCGTCTTTCAGCTGGACTTTCAGCCATTTTTCGCCTTGTTTTTCAAGAACTGTGAATTCCTGGCCGGCGGTCGAAACGAAAACGATTTTGGCTTTGGTTTCGGGTTTTTCTCTGACGTTGCCTTCGGAATCGATGAATTTGCCAGTCTGGGCAGCGTTAAGGGTTGTGGCAAACATTAAAGTGGCAAAGGCCAGTGCGATGAAGGGCTTTCTCATTCGATTCTCCTTATTGTCTTATTGCGCCATTTTCAGGCTTTGATGTCGATTTTAGGGGCAGTTTTTCTGCTGCCGTCTTCAGATTCTTCACGCTTTTCGGTCTGCAGTTCGATGCGCGCCTGCGCCTGGGCCCGGTTGGCTGCAGCGGCGACCGAGCGGTCCTGGGATGACGGTTTTTTGGGGGCCAGTGCTGCCCGTTTCACGACTTCCATTTTTTCGATGGTGGCCTGCGGATCGTCAGGAACTGCTGAAGTGTCGATCTGTACTTCACCGGCAACGGCGTAGCGCTTGCCGTCAGGACCAGTTTTGTATTCAAAGCTGGCGCCACCCCTGACATACTGGCCGCCGGCTGCAACATGTGCGGATTCGTGGGCGCGCACTTCGCGATCGGTGCTTTTGAGATCGTTGATGACCGCCAGTTCTTCGGGGTCGAGATCTTTTGCCGGGTTGCCCGGGGTTGCTTTCGTATCTTTTTTTTGCTCCCGGCTTGTGCCGTCAGCTGAAATACTGCCGGTGGAGCCTTCTTTGCCGGCGGCTTCCGGTGTTTGCCGGTTTGCTGTGTTGCCTGGCTCAGGTTTTGTTGCAGGGGTAGAGATTTCAGCAGCTGAAGTTTCGGGCAAAGCTCTGCCATCAGACGGTTTTTTGCTCGTCTGGTAGGGGCTTTTCGGCAATTCGTTTCTGGTTATTTTCACTGTTGAAACCTGTGACGCTGATGCTTCGGGTGCCCGGAACATTATTTGCGTCCATTCCTGTCCTGTATAATTTTAACATACTTTTTCATCTCTCAGAAAGTCGTCATCTGGTTTTGCCGGCAGCAAAAGACCCGCGCATAGCGCGGGTCTGAAGGCACCTGATTTTTTTGTCGAGAAGGAACCCTGTCAGAAGTTATAGAACGGCTGACAGCGAATTATAAAATCTTACTGACCGGCTTTCTGGGTTTTCGGGGTCAGATTCTTCATGGTTTCTTCATAAATTTTCTGAAAGCGGGTGTTGAACTTTTCAACGCCGGTCTTGAAAACGGCTTTCATTTCTTCGTTGCCCTTAACGGTGTTGTTGTAGATTTCGTGCATGATTTCGGCATTGCGATTCATGTGTTCGAAGAACATTTCCATATTCTTTCTGGTGTGGCCGCTCTGCTGTTCGAGGGTAGCGTTCCAGAACTTGTTCATAACCGAAAAATTTTCGTTCATGAGCTGAGCGTATTCGTTTGAGAATTCCATCCATTTGTTAGTGTTGTTAGTCATTTTAAAACTCCTGTTGAAGTATTGATTTTGATTTTACCGCATCGCTGCGTTGCAAAATTAATATAACAAATTTGCTGCGTTGCGTCAAGAAAATTGTTGAAAATATTTTTTTGTGGTTTTAAGTTGTTTGTTGGTCTGGTTTTCTACAGTGCTTTATTCTGGACCACGAATTAACGCGGATTAACGCGGATTAACACCGGCTTAGTCTTAAAATCTGTTTTAATTTTTGCCATTATCGATAGGGCCACATTTATTGGCCGCTGCACAATCAAAGCCGCGATGCAAGGGAGAGTTCCGGTGGCCGACCATAACCCCGGCATAGCGCCTGGACTGCTACCGGGTTGCTGAACTTAAAAAACTGGCAAAAGTCTGTCTGGTAGTTTTATCTGGTCAGATTGCGGAAAAAATCGGCGGTAAGGCCGAGGCGTGTCACACCGTCGAGCCAGACCTGAACGGCTTCTTCATGACTGCGGGTGCGCAATTCTTCGACCGGAGTGATGCGTTCGTCGTCGCCGGGGTAGTGATTCAGCAGAAAGTTGCGGATTTTTCCGACGACAAAAGTATTCTGCTCGATAAAGCCCCCATGTGCGGCATTTTTTACTTTAAGCAGGCGGCAGTCGGGTATGCCTTCATACATGACCTCGGCATACTCGGGCGGGCAGATGAAATCGGTTTCGCCGACAACCACGAGCGCCGGTGCTTTGATCTGCCCAAGCCGGCTGATGACGCTAAAACCTGAAAAGTAGGTTATGTTGTAATCTTTGATGAAGGCGAGCCTTGGCTGGAAAATGCGTTCGCTGGCCCAGGCTTTGGTCCAGGGTGAGCTGTCTTCGGCCGAGCTGGCTGCTTTCTGATCGAGCATTTCGATGCCCTGCACCAGCAGGATAGAGACCGGCAGAGAACTGTAGGAAGCCCGGCTGGCCATTTCCCTGGCGGGTGCGAGAATTGCATCGAGAATGTCTGACTGGCCATTCTGCGCGATCTGCAGCGCCATCGTTGCCATAATGATCTGCCCCCTGAGCGAATAGGTATACGGCAGACATAGCGTCAGAAAGTCATTCGAGGTCAGGGTGTAACCGTAGGCGTTGGATACTTCGCCGTTGTCGAACTTTTCGATGCAGGTGTTCATGTTCTCTTCGACCCCGGGAAGAACCGCTTCAAGGGCGGTCAGGCCGTTCGACATGTTGATATGCATGTTGGTAAAATAGGCGTTGCTCGGGGTTGAATCATGAATTATCAGTTTCGAAACGTTGGCCGGATACATGATGGCGTAGGTCAGTGCCACCGCGCCGCCGTAAGACTCGCCGAGCACCGCGATCTGCTTCTTTTTGATGACGTTTTTGCGCAGCTCTTCGATGTCGCGGCAGATATCAGGGGTGCCGTAGGTTCGGTAATTGCGGGTGCTGAGATTTATGTAGCTGAGGCCTGATGAATTGCCGGTGCCGCGCTGATCGAAATAGTAAACGTCGAAATGCGTGCGCAGTGCCGAGAACCAGTCTCGGTTATAACCGGTGCCATTGGGCTGATGAAAGCTGTCGTGCGACATGCCGGGGCCGCCATTGATCATGACGATCGCTTCGGGTGCGGCGCCGGTGGCTTTGAGTTTTTCCCAGTAGATGCTGATTTTCTGGCTGCCTGAATAGGAATAATTCTCTGGAACCGTCATTGTACCCCATTCGTAGTCGCGCGGGTGCGGAATGGCGCCGGGGCATGACCCGGCAACGAGAAGCAGCAGACCCAGAAGCAGCTTTTTCATGTTTTCGCCTCTATTTTAACTGTATTTTCAAAGTTATTCAGGAATCTGTGCTTTTTCAACCGGAAAATTCGCCCCGTTGATTGTTGCGCCGCAAAAACCGTCTGCTGACCAGCTGCCGGGAATAAAAATCGGGGGCCTGCGTCACCGACGCAGGCCCCCGCACTGGAGTTGATTGGAACTTTGTTTATCGAAACTCTTACTGACCGGCGTTCTGGGTCTTCGGAGCGATATTCTTCATGGTTTCTTCATAAATTTTCTGAAAGCGGGTGTTGAATTTTTCGATGTTGGTTTTGTAGATGGCTTTCAGTTCGTCGTTGCCTTTGATGGTGTTGTTGTAGATTTCGTGCATGACTTCTACGTTGCGGTTCATGTGGTCGAAGAACAGTTCCATGTTCTTTCTGGTGTAGCCGGTGGTCTGTTCCATGGTGGCATTCCAGAATTTGTTCATGACCTGAAAATTTTCGTTCATGAGCTGAGCGTATTCGTTTGAGAATTCCATCCATTTGTTAGTGTTGTTAGTCATTTTAGAAACTCCTGTTTGAAGTATTGATTTCGAACTTTTGGTTTGATTGATCGCTGCGTTATGAATTTATATTAACAGTTTTGCTGCAATGTGTCAATAAAATTTTAAAAATTATTTTTTATTGGCCTTGAATTCAGTTCTGATCGCATTTTTAAAATGCTGGATTGCAAAACAATAAGCTGGCGTTTTGAATGTGTGTTTGTATTTTTCTACTTTTAATGTGGTCTGGCTGAAGCGGGCTTTATATTAAAAATGCTGGACCGCAGCATTCAGTCGGGCTCTTCTGCTTCTGCCGGTAGCGGCTTCAGAAAATCTTCAAGCGCCTTTTCCAGTTCCTGTGCTGTAAAATCTGCAGACAAGACCTGATTCCAGCCATCGGGCTCAAGTCTGAGAAAAACTGTTCTGCCTGAAATATACAGAGCATATTGCCTTCTGCGATAGTCGTTTTTTGGCTCAAGCCAGAGCACCTGGTCGTAGCCGGTCGTGAAGCAGTTATACCAGAAGTGCTGCCAGAGAATGTTTATTGGGTCCAGAGAAGGCCGGGCCTTATTTTCTACCATTGTTCTGGCGGTCATCACCCCGAGGTAGTTGAGAGTTTCTTTGGCAAGTGTGCCATGATAAAACCTTCCGGTATAGGATACATCTATTCTGTCGAGCTGAACCATGCTGAGATTCCAGATAACGGCAATGGTCGAGATGATAACCATGAATATGGCAAAAATACTGAGTGATATTTTCCACATAGATCCTGATCCCCCCATGTAACCTGTATATTCTACTATAAAAAATATACTGAAAATTTATATGATAAGCTGCCGCGCAAGCCTGGCCTGTCGTATGTCATTCGATCATTTCATGGCAGGCAGAAATGTTTGCTGACAGTCTTTTTTGACGAACCTGTCAGCAGCAGACAGGTTTTTTGTGTAGAACTTTTTTGCCTTTGGGAAGTATTTATTAAATATCTTGTTGAAAGTAAGTTCTACCGGAGGGAACTGGAATGAAACCCAGAAACGGTTTTTTTCTGTTTTTGCTGTTGCTGTCACTTTTAGTTTTTACAGGGCCGGGTGCGCTGAAAGCCCAGACGGCTGCAGATGTTTTCGGACAGAGTTCTGTCGTCATCTCTGACCCGGGAAAAAGCCAGCCCGAAGCTTCTACTGCTCCATCAGGCATGGGCGGGTCTTTCAGCGGCACAGTCAGGGCCATACCCGGTCTCAATATCCGTAATGGTCCGTGGGGAGCAATAATCGGCTCGTTCGGAAACGGTGCGACCGTGACCGTAATAGGCCAGGAAGGCGAATGGTATAAGGTCAGCTACAATGGCACGGTTGGTTACTGCCATTCGGCATATATCGTTCAGAACGCTGCGCCAGCGTCATCGACTGCCCGCGGTGGTACTGTTAACGCCATTCCGGCTCTGAATGTCCGCACCGGCCCATGGGGAACCATCGTCGGTTCGTTCGCCAACGGCGCCAGGGTGTCGATTCTAGGCCAGGAAGGCGAATGGTACCGGGTCAGCTACAATGGCACGGTTGGCTATTGTCATTCTGCATATATCAACGCCGACAGCGCTCCTGCCTCCACGCCGGCCAGCCCTGCCGCATCGTCGAGTGCCGGCTATGTCACTGCCGATGTTCTCAATGTAAGAAGTGCCCCATGGGGCTCTATTCTCACCACTTTTAACTATGGCACGAAGATCGATATCGTCGGCAAAGAAGGTGACTGGTATCGCGTCAGCTGGAACGGGCGCATCGTTTATTGCCATGCCAGCTATGTTTCTTCTTCTAAGCCTTCTTCTGGCACCTCGACTCCGGCAACTCCTTCTACCGGAGCCAATGGTAAGGTCGTTCTGCCGGTGCCGCAGCAGTGTCAGGGCTATGTTAAATGCCCATATCCATGGTCTGCCTGTGGCCCGACTTCTCTCGGCATGGCTCTTGCATATCATAACAAACAGAACGCCGGTGCTCTCGCCTCTTCTCTCTGGTATACCTGTGGTTCGACCGGCGCAGCTGGCACTTCGCATGCCGGCATGCTTACCGGCGCCAGGGCCAATGGTTTTCCGAATGCGAAATGGCATTACAGTGTCGGTCTGTCTTGGGTGCGTGAACAGGTAAAAGCCGGCAAGCCGGTAATCGCCAATGTCTACAACCACTATGTCGTCATTACCGGTGTGGATGACAGCGGCAATATTTATTACAATGACCCTGCCAAAGATCCGGTGCCTCAGGTCAGGTCGTTTGACAGCTTCTCGGCCTGGTGGAACGGCGGCGGCTGCTATCACGCAGCCATGACTCTGAATTGAGCGGCATGGAGAAAAATATGATCAAGCTCATGATTCTGGCACTTGCCATGTTTATGCCCTTTTCAGCGGCAATTGCCGCTGAGCCGGTGGCTGCCGCGACGACAGCTTTTGATGCCGGTATTTCTGTGCCGGGAAACTTTATCTCACTGGCTGGCGGGCGCGATGGCTCGGTGTTTCTTCTTGGTTCCGACCGTCGTCTGGTTCGCCTCGCACCTGATGGAGCCAGCACTGCGATAAGTCTGCCGCCGGTTGTTGAATCGAAGCCCGGCGACCGGTTCTGTGATCTCGTTGTTGACAGCAGCAGTGCCTGGTTCTGCGGTTTTGCGTTTCCGGTGATTTTCGCACTCGATCTCGAAAAACCGGTTGATTACCAGATTGTCAGAGCTTCTGACCCTGAAGCGGCAGCCCTGAATCTTCTCAATCTGGAACGCCGCGCCAGCGGCTTTGCCGTTCGCGATGCCGACGGTAACACCCTGATTCTCGAAAACGAAAAGCCGGTTGCAAAACTGGCAAATCATGCCTCTCTGATGCTTGGCCCGAACGGAGAATCATTGATTATACCGCCGCCGGCACCCGAAGCTGCCAGTTCAACTGCCGGAAGCGTGGTCATTCATCAGGCCGGCGGCATTTTCTGGAAAGCGCCGCTGCCTGCGTCACCACGGCTGCTGAAGTCGGTTGAATTTATGGGCTGCGATGACCAGAAACGCAGTATCTTTCTTGTAATCACCGGCAGTGGCGAGCTCGACAGCGAATTCACTCTGTACGCGGTCAGCGTCGAAGGCAAGACCCTCGCTGAAAAGAAGATTTCCGGCCCGGCCGGTCTCGAAATGCAGCGGTTCTGCCGGCTTTCACCCGATGGCAGTATTTTGCTCGCCGAAAAAGCCCCCGGAAACGAACCCGGCGTTCTGATTAAAAAACTGCGCCTGTAAAGATCATTAAAATAAAAGAAGTCGAAAAAAAATCAGCTCCGTTTGCCTTGTGGGCGAGCGGAGCTGATTTGTATTTACCAGATTCTGGCGGTTTACGGCTTGTCAGTCTTAGGGGCGGCTTCGTTGGCCGGAGCGGGCTCTGCGACCGGGGCTGCTTCTACAGCAGGAGCTGCTTCGGTTTTTGTGGTGGCGTCTGCTGCCGGGGCTGCTTCTACCGCTGGAGCTGCTTCGGTTTTTGGAGCCGGTTTGGCTTCTTCCATCTGCGGTGCAGCTTCGGTGGCTTCGACGGCCTGGGGTTTAGCAGCGGCCTGGCCGCTTTTCTTCATGCCGCCACGGGCAATTTTAAGCCACTTCTGGGCTTCTTTGTTGGCAGGGTTGAGGCGCAGCGATTCGTTGAGCAGTTCAACAGCGCGAGCGTAGGCGCCCTGAGAGTAAAGCAGGTAGCTCCACTTGCGCAGAGAATCTGAACCGTTAATTTTGGCTTCGCCGGCTTTTTCCGAGTCAGGATATTTCTGCAGGAAATCAAGCCAGAGAGCTGATTCGCGTGAGAAAAATTCAATGCGCTTATGGGTCATAGCGAGGTTGAAAAGGTGCTTTTCAGCGTTTTCAGCGTCGGTCTGCAGCAGATATTCAAGGCGCTTGATTTCGAGGTCGGCTACGGCACGCGGAGATTCGCCAAGTTTAAGCTGAGTTCTTACTTCCGGGGCGATGGTTGCGAGCACGCGCATTTCGGCAAGCGGCATCGAACAGTTGGCGCAGTAGTCGGCTCTGGCCTCGTTGTCGTGGCCGCATTTGAGACAGTGATTGAGCGGGTTCTGACAATTCTGGCAGAGCACTGTTTCTGCTTTGTTGATCCAGTTGCACTTGCCGCAGATATTGCGGCCGATCATGGCATAAGCCGATGACAAAACCAGCACGAAGGCAGTTAAAAGCACGATACTTCTGAAGAGAGATTTTGAAGTCATTATTTTCCCCTTTCTTTCGGGTTGAGTTTTTACCCGAAAAACGGACTCCTGTGAGAGCAGCATAACCACAAAACGCCGGTTAATTCAAGCTGATTGCCTTAAAATTAATTATTGATAACTGCATGGCAGAAACATATTTCACAGACAGTATCAGCGTTTATCCGTGTCGATCCGTGGCCGAAAATATAAACAGCGCCCTAAAACAGCTAATTTGAGCTCAGCCAGAAATAAAAAAATAAAAAAATAAAATTCTTAAATAAATCTGTGCGAAACTTGACTCTTGATTTGTGAAACTATGAAAAACCATAACCAGATAACCGAAATGCTCGAAATCTACCGGCAGAACCCGGAAAAGGGTTTTGCTCTGATCTATCAGGCATTTTCGGCCCCGGTTTTTCGATATCTGCGCAACTCCTTTACGCTTTCGCGTGAAGAGGCTGAAGATATACTGCACAACGTTTTTCTGCCCTGGGTGCAGAACCCACAGAAATTCGCCGGTGTCGAAAACCCGGCGGCCTACCTGTTCACCAGCGCCAGAAACGCGGCGCTGAAAAAACGGGCGCAGCCGGGCGAACAGCCGATGACGGTTGAACCCACCAGTCATGGGCATGAGAACCAGGTCGAAGACTCCATGCTCATCAACCGGGCTCTCTCAACCCTGCCGGAAGAGCAGAAAGAAGCCGTAGTTCTCAAGGTCTGGACCGACATGACCTTTGAAGAAATTGCCGAAGTCCAGCAGTGTTCGCTGCAGACGGTGGCCTCAAGATATCGCTATGCAATTGCCAGGTTAAAGGAGTTGATCCCATGGAACCGCTGAACAAGGATCAATTTGAAAAATATCTCGAAAATCATCGGCCGACTGAAGAACCTTCAGCTGATGTGTTTGCCCGTCTGCAGAAAGAAGCGGTCTGGAACAAACCCGCCGGGCCCGGCAGATTTGCGCTGCCGCTGCTGCTCGCTCTGGCTCTGCTGATAATCATTCTGGGCAATATAAGTGACAGTCGTGTGGCAGAACCGGTTAAAGGCATTGAAAAAGCTGTGCCGGCCATTGAAAAGGCCGTTCCGAATGCGCCACCAGTAATTGCTTCTGCCGGATTACCTGAAAAAATCGGCGCAGCAAAACTTTTGCGCCAATACGACAATGATTTCAATCTTTCTTTTGCCGAAGATGACAAAGGTGTTCTGATGTTGGGTTCATCGCGCGAACTGGACAACATTTGATTGATAAATTCACTTCAAGGAGAGCCTTATGTTTAGAACTACCATGCTTATTATTGCTGTGATGCTTCTTTCTTTCTCTGTTGCCGCTTTCGCTGAGTTCCCCGAGCCGTATCGTGACCCGAACGCCGCTCTGCGCTACCTTATGGCTATCGGTTACATGCCTGAAATGTCTAAAAAAGAAGTCGAAAGCCTCACGGATGTGAACAATGCCGAACGCTATGCCGCACTGTCTGGTGACCTGCGCCGGAAGCTCAGTGAAGCTGGCTCGTTTCGAATCAAAAGTCTGATGAAGTCTGCTGCGGCTTGCTCTGTATGCAGCTTTGTGCCTGACAGCAAATTTGATCCGCAGGACATTGTACCGCCGTATCGCACTCTGAGAACCTTTGCCAGATTCATCAATGCCGGCGCCTGGGGTGTTATCTCCGCCGGAAACCATGAACAGGGCGCTGAAATGTTTGTTTCGGTATTCAGATTTGGCGCCGACTCTGAAAAATATCAGCCGCTGATCGGCTATATGCTCGGTATCGGCATCAGATACATTGCCCTGGACTCGATGAAAAACTTTCTTGCCGGTGATTACAGGGCAGAGGCGAAGAAAATCATTACCGATTATCTCAAATCATTGCCGCGACCAGCTTTCAATGCCAAAGAAGGCTTGATCTGGGAAAGAGCCTTTCTGCTTAAAACCCTCGATACGTTGACCAAAAGCACTGAAGGGGTTGTCGAACTGTTGAAATCAGTCAGCGATGACCAGGATGCTACGCCAGGCTCAGATAAGCCGTTGCCATGTGTTCCCAACCAGAGAGTGCTTATGGGTGCTGTTGAAATGGCTATGATGGACGGTTTGAAATTTGAGAATGGTAAAAAAGGCTCAGAGATTATCGCCGAACTGGTTGAAAAGAAGTATCTGAAAGCAGCCCCGGTCTGCCCTGACAAGGGAGAATACAAAATCGAATTTATCAAAGAAGATGATTTTAAGGTCAGCTGTAGTTGTGGCGCCGATCCTGAAAAGCCGGTCGAAAAGAAGGAAGAAGTAAAGCCGGCTGTTAATCCTGAACTTGAAGCTAAAGCTAAAGAATATCTCGCATCAGGCCGGCTTGAAAAGCATGTTAAAGAGCTTTATGAATATTTCGACAAAGTGATGGCCTGCGATCCGCTCGAATCAGGCCTTGTCGAGAAACTGAAAGCGATGAAGAACGATTATGAAGGCCGTGACAACATGCTTATCAAAGCAATTGTGCCAGACTTCTCAAAAGTATACGAAAAACAGTTCAGCCTTCAGGAAACCATCGACAGTCTTATAAAATAAGGCCTTAGTCACTCATGGAAAAAATTGGCAATTGCAGGCTTTGAATCAACAGATTCTTAGATGGCGTTAATAAAAAGACACCGGTCTGATTCCGGTGTCTTTTTTCATCTGCGAATTATATGGCTGAATTCTCAGGTCCCTGAGAGAACCTTTCTGAAGAAGACCGCCTCTTTTTCGAGTGAATCGACGAGGTTGGCTTTTTGCCTGAAGCCATGCGCTTCGGTGGGGTATTCGTAATATTCGTGCCTGATATGCTTGCTGGCAAGAATCTCAGCCATTTCGCGTGAATTTTCGGGCGGCACAACTTTGTCTTCTGAGCCCTGGAAAATAATCATCGGGCTTTTGAGATTAACGAGATGATTTATCGGTGACCGGTCTTCGAAAATATGTCGATGCGTGCTCATCGGCCCGCCAAGAAGCCCCTCAAGGTAGCGTGATTCGAATTTGTGGGTGAGATTCTGCAGTGTGACCAGATTGCCGATGCCGAAATAACTGGCGCCGGCGGCAAACATCTCTGGGAATCTTGTCAGCAGCCGCTGCACGGTATAGCCACCGGCACTGCCGCCTGAGACGACTGCCTTGTCGCCGATCATGCGCTTTTGACGAAGGAAATTCAGGCCGTCTTTAACATCGCTGATTTCGAGAACTCCCCATTCGCCGAGCAGAGCATCACGATAGGCTCTGCCGAAGCCGGTTGAACCTCGATAATTCACGTCAAAAATCGCATAGCCCTGGCTGGTCCAGAAGACGTGCTCGCGGCTGAATCCGGGTCGGGTCATGCCGGTTGGGCCGCCATGCACGAGAACTCTCACCGGCGGCAGTTCGCCTTCGGGGGCTTTGTAATTACTGTTTTCAGGCGGGTAAAAGTAGCCGTAGCATGACTGACCATCGCTGGTTGGAAAGCTGATTTTTTCGGGTCTGCTGATATCGGCGGCTGAAATATGGCATTCTGATGTGTGCCGCAGAATTTCGAAGCTGCCATTTTTCTTTATCAGAGCCAGTTGAGTTGGTTTGTCAGCTGGTGTTCCGGTCAGGGCAAGGCTTTCTCCGCATACGACCGGCTTTGATATCGACAAAAATGGGGTTGGCAGTTCAGTTAAGCCGCCATTTTCAGTATCAACCCATGCAAGACCTGGCATGCCGTCGTTGAATGTCAGGGCGAGAACCCGGTCTTCAACGTGAAGAATCCAGGCGATCTCGTGTCTGGCTTCGGTTATGCGCCTGATAGAGCCAGCATGCCAGCTGTAGATGTTGAAAAAATTATCGACCGAATTTTTGTCGGCCCCTTTTCTGTCGATAGTGAAGCGTATTTCGCCTTCTCTGCTGAAAGAGAAATCGCTTATCGCTTCGCTGTCTGAACCGGCAATTCTGCAGATGGCGTTCTGGTTGAGTTCACCTTCGGCAAAGGGGGCGCAGTAGAGAACCGTTGAATCCCATGGCATGTAAGGGTGGTTCCATTGCAGCCAGGCGATACTTTTGCCATCTGGTGAAAACATCGGTTGTTTGTAAAAATCGGCACCGCGCACCAGAATTTTAGGCTCCAGAACGCCTTTTTTCTGCAGGTCGAGAAGGCATATGGCGTTTTCCGGCTCATTGTGCCCGCCCTCAAGCTCAAAAGCTGCCACCAGCCAGCGGCCGTCAGGAGACACGGCCGGCTGCATGAATTTCATCAGTCGCCCATCGGCTGCTTTTTCGGGAGTAATCGCTGTTGGAGCTTCGCTTCTGGCGAAATCAAATGCATAAAGACGCTGATCGGAAAAATTGGAAAAGATGACCCGGGTGCCGCTCGTGACATAGGGCATGCCGCCATATTCCATGACTCTGGTTCTCGCTGAAAAAGGCGCAGGCAGCAGTTCTTTGATTTCGCCTTCAGAGGTTCGCAGCATGATGACGCAGCGACCTTTCTCTTCCGGGCGCAGCTCGACCCAGAACAATCTGCCAGCTTCATCGCCGGAAAGAAATGAAAAGTTCACTGTTGCATGAAAGACTTCTTCGGCGCTGATAACTGGTTTCCAGGTAAGATATGAAGCTGTAACCGGTGCGCTGTGCATTTGCATGTCTCCTTTGTCTGTCAGTTGTCTTTGCGGTTGAGAACACATTGCGGGTCGTCGCCGAGCGGATTGCCTGAAAGAGCCAGGGCCAGAGCCCGGCACCCGGGGCAGTCGTCGTATGGGCATGAGCCGCAGACAATGCCCTGCAGCTTCGGCCTGATCCGGCTGCATTCCCATTCTGCCAGCCGCAGTCTGATTGAAGAAAATGGTTCGTGCAGAATGTTGCCGACCGGTATCTGCAGTCGACGGCACGGAAAAACGGTTCCGTCAGGCATCAGGGCCATCGATTCATGCCCGAGATTGCACAGGGCCGCTTCGAGCATGTCTTCGGGTTCGGCTTTGCCATTGGTTACCAGGCCAAAAGCTCTGCATGCCGCGAGTTCGTCAGGATCTATTTCGAGATCAGCGGCTTTTAAAATGCTTTTGATCGCCGCATACCAGTCGTCTGCTGACAGCAGTGATTCTGAAATATCGAGGCCGGTGCCTAAGGGTATAAAACGCTCGAAAAGTATATCGTCGGCGCCGGTCTGCCTGGCGAATTCAATGCTTTCTGCAATTGTTCCGCTGTTGAGACGCGAAAGGGTCATCATCAGCGTAACAGATTTTCCTGTTAATTCGCGGTAGAGGGGAATCGTGCGGCGCAGACCGCTCAGTGAGCCCGACCCGCGGATAAAGTCGTTTATTTTTTCGTCGCCGGATTCGAGAGAAATTCTGAATGAGCGCAGCCTGGCAAAGCTGCCAAGCTTCGTCAGCAGATTCCGGTCTTCGATGGTGCCATTGGTGATGATATTTATTTCGGCGAGGTTCTCGTAGCTTTCTAGATGAGCGATAAGGTCGGTCAGGTCGGGTAGAAGCAACGGCTCGCCGCCAGTAAGGTTGACAGTTACCGGTTCATTGGGTATCGCCGCCAGAATTGCGTCTGCTGCCAGACGCCGCTGGCCTGCCCCATCAGACAGATTTTCGCGTTCGTGCGTATTTTGATAACAATGCCGGCACCGGCGATTGCACAGATCGGTCAGATGCCACTGAAACCCAAACATTCGGTCTCCACCAGATTATTATAAAAGGCTCGATCAGGAACATAACACTTTAAGCGGTCTGCAACAAGTCATTTAAGAATTATTGAGGTTTTCAGCCGCCTGCTTTTCCCGCTGGAGCCGGGCCCTGTTTGTCCAGGTGTGTGGCAGAAGCACTAGCATCAGCCAGCCGATAAGCATTAACGCAATGGCAAGACCGAAAGCGGCCTGAAAAGCGGCTGTTTCTCTTGTTCCGTCAGGGGAAACCCAACCGATGATCAGGCCCATGATCCACATTCCGAGGCCGCCGCCGACGAAACCGGTGAAATTGTAGACTCCAAGGGCGGTGCCGGCCATCGAAGCCGGAAAACACTCGCGTGCAATGCCGAAACTGATCGAAAAGAAGCCTGCGCAGAAACCCATAACCGCAAGCAGCGGAATCAGATAGCTTTGCATTGTCGAAGTGGCGAAAACCAGAGGCACCCAGCACAGAAGATAGCCGAACATTCCGGCTGTCAGAACTGTGTGGCGCCGCTGAACCGATTTCCCGGCGAGAATTCCGGAGACGATGGCGCCAATCATCAGACCGAGAGCCAGCCAGGTCAGGGCATAGCCGACCGAGGTGTCGGGCATCTTATAGATTCGTTTGAGAAAAGGGCCGGCCCAGAGGCCCTGAAAGCTGATTATCGTGGTTTCGAAAGCGAAAAAGTAAAGAGTGACCGCCCAGAATCGTTTTGATTTGAGCATGCCGCGCAGACCTGACTGCTCGGTCGGCGGCACCGTTTCGTCGGACTCAGGCTGTTTTTCAGGATTGGCTTCTACGGCGCTTTCTTTCGGGCTTTCAGATTCTGAGGGCTGATCTTTGACCACGAGCCAGACGAATATCACCAGAAACAGGGTAATGACGCTGACCAGTTCCATCGTGGTCCGCCAGCCCCAGACGCTTTTTATAACGGCCAGCGGCCATGTCGAACTCAGGGCGCCGAGATTGCCGACTGCCAGCATCATGCCGGTCATGAACACGAAAGCTTCGCCGCCAAACCAGCAGCCCATAAGCCTGAGTGCCGGCACATAGACGCAGCCGACGCCGGCACCAACCAGCCAGCGCGACAGAACCGCCGTCTCGAATGAAGTTGCCCTGCCGAAGGCAAATGCGCCAAGGCTGGCCAGCAGCAGAAACAACGCTATGGTTTTTCGGGCACCCCAGCGGTCTGAAAGTATGCCGACCGGTATCTGCACCGTCGCATAGCCGAGCAGATACATCGACGAAAGAAACCCGAGAGCCGCCGGTTCCAGGCCAAGATCGGCAGTGAGATCGCCGGCCATTACTGCGGTGCAGAAGCGATGAAACATGACAAAGAAATAAGAGATCGCCAGAACCCAGAATATGGCCCATTTTCTTGTCATTTTATCTTTCCTTGCTGTTATGCTCTATATCTTAAGCTTGCCTGCAAAGAAGCGTTTATGCAACTATTTTCTGATACAAGCGCAGGTTTTCTGAACCGCCTGTTTCTGTTAAAATCCTCATCAGAGTTTTACAGACGGGGAGCTTTATGAGCGGTTCAAAGTTAAGCAGAAAAAGATTGATATTAATGCCATTGCTGGCAGCGATCTTGTTCATGCTGGCTGTCGCCCCGAATTCCTTGAGTGCTGACGATACCGAAAAACGGATGCGCGAACTTCTTGCTGATGCTGGCCCTTTCCCCGATGCAGTTATCAGGCCGCCATCGACAAAGAGTGGGTCTGATATTTATGAAAGATTCGATGACAGCTGGCATCGCTTCCTCGTTTCCGGACTCACTCTGGCAATTTCACGAGAGAAGGCATGCTTCTCAACTCAACGACTGATTGCTTCTGCGGTTGAGATGTATAACATGGATAATGTAACTTTGATCAAAACATTGCAGCATGACGATGTTGCCTTGGAGTCTGGGCCCATGATTCGCGGTCGTTATCTTAAAACGACGGTTAACCCGCCTGAATTTGATTGCGAATACCTTAGTTTTGGCGACCTTGCGAAAAATGGCATGATTTATTGCGCGCGACATGGCACCACACCAGAACTTTATCAGGCCATCATGAAGGTTTCCGGATTGAAGTCACCGGCCGATGCGCAGGCTGAAAACCTTAATTTTGCAATCGCCGGTCTGGCAATACTTATACTCGTATCGCTGGTGGTGCTTCTGACAATGTTTTTCAAAAGACGCAAACCGGTCGAAAAAACAGAAGGCTGAGCCCTTTTCAACTTCATAGACAAGTTTCTGACAGTTCTCGCACCCGGCCTGAGGCCGGGTGCGAGCAATATCAGAAAAGAAAGTCAGTGGTCAGAAAGCTTGACAGGTCGTCTTTGAGAATTTTCGTGATCAGCTGCTTGTTATCATCACTGTCTTTGGCAGCGACAAGGGTTCTGATCGAGAAAACCCGCAGCGCGTCTGAAACCGAAAGGGTACCTTCGGCTGAATCTTTGCGGCCGGTGAACGGGAAAGTATCTGGGCCGCGCTGGCACTGGCTGTTGATGTTAACGCGGCAGACCTGGTTAACCAGCGGGTCGATAAGTGAGGCCATCTGTTTCGCATCTTTGCCGAAGATGCTGACCTGCTGGCCGTAGTCTGACTCGACGACGTAGTCGATCGCTTCTTCGACACGATTATAGGCCGCAATTGGCACGACCGGGCCGAACTGCTCTTCGCGATACAGCTTCATTTTATCGTTAACCGGGTAAACAACGGCGGGAAAGAACAATGAGTCTGAGAAAACGCCGCCCGAAGGATTGATGACTCTGGCGCCGTTCGCCTGGGCATCTTTGATAAGATCGGTAAGTCGCTCCGATTTGCCGGGTTCGGCGAGCGGTGTAATCTGGGCGCCTTTTTCCCAGGGCAGGTTGATCTGCAGCTTTTCTACTTCGGCCGAAAATTTTGCGAGAAACGCATCGGCAATTGAAGCATGCACAAAGATCATTTTCAGCGCGGTGCAGCGCTGCCCATTGAATGACAGACTGCCAAGAATGCACTCTTTTACGGCCAGGTCGATATCGGCATCCGGCAGTATAATGCAGGGGTTTTTGGCGTCAAGACCGAGCACGCAGCGCAGGCGGTGCGGTTTCGGGTGTGATTTGCGGATAACGTCAGAAACTCGGCTGGTGCCGATGAAGGCCAGAACATCGACTTTGCCGGAGCTCATCATCGGTGTGATTACGGTCTGCCCACTGCCATAAACCGTATTGATGACCCCTTTCGGAAATGAATCACGAAAAGCTTCGAGCAGCGGCTGAAAAAGCAGCACGCCAAGTTTCGGCGGTTTGAAAACGACGGTATTGCCCATTATCAGGGCCGGGATCAGCGTCGTAAAGGTTTCGTTGAGCGGGTAGTTGAACGGGCCCATGCAGAGCACGACGCCGAGAGGCGCCCGTCTTATCTGGCCGATGATTTTCTGCTGAATGGTAAAACGCGATGAAGTGCGGTCGAGCTCTTTCAGCGCTTCGATTGTGTCGCGAATGTAGTCGATGGTGCGGTCGAATTCCTTCTGAGCGTCGGCGAGGTTTTTGCAGATTTCCCACATCAGCAGGTTAACGACGCGGTCACGGCAGCCGAGCATGCGTTCGACAAAATTCTGCACGTGCTTGATGCGCTCGCCAACCGACATCGTTGGCCATTTTCCCCGACCGTTGTCATAGGCCGCTGCCGCTGCATTCAAAGCATCTGTGGCAGCCTGTTCAGACATGGCTGGCACGCTGCCGAGTTTGACCTGTTCAGGAACACTGCCGTTTCTGATTCTGACCGGCGAAATGATTTCCTGCATCTGGCCTTGCCACTGCCGGATTTCTCCATCGATCAGATATTCGCGCTGTTCGATCTGCGGGGCTTTGAATTCAACCGGAATATTTGCATCCTGCGGGAAAAGGGCCGCAAGGGTTTCGCTTTTCAACATCGGGTTCCTCCATTTTTGTCAACGACAGCTGTAATCTTTAAGATAGCTTTTATGCGATTTTAACTGACCGTCGGGTGCCCAGTCCAATTTATTCGCAGCGCCCCGTTCAAAGTTTGATTTTGTAACCTGAAACCATGTAGTCATCCTTGCCGAGGTGGTGAATGGTCTTCGGTTCAGACACTTCCGGGTTGATCCAGGCTTTGACGACTTCGACGATAAAAAGCCCGTATCTTTTAACCAGGCTTGTGTCTGCAACTCTGCATTCAAGATTCACATAGCAGCCTTCAATCAGCGGAGCCGCGACCATTTCTGCCTTGCAGGCAGTTAATTCGAACGCCGTGAATTTATCTGTTTCAGACCCCGCTGTTTTGCCGCATTTAACTGCTTTATCGGCGATTTCCAGTGTTGGAATGGCGATTACACACTCGCCGGATTCGCTGAGAAGCCCAAAAGAGTAATTCTCGTCGCTCATTACAAAGCTGACCAGCGGCGGGTTAAAGTCGACCATCATGTGCCATGACATGGGCATGATGTTTTGCCTGCCGTTGTGGGCTGTGGCAACCAGAATTACCGGCCCTGATTCAAGCAGGCTGTTGACTTTCCCGAGGGGAAACTCTTTGAATTTCATATTTTTCCTTTGCTTTTTCGCATTCAGTTATTTTGTTTTCGGATTGAGCTCTTTGACCAGGTCAGAACGTTTCGGCCATGGCTGAAAACCGTATCTGGGGCCGGGGCATGCCTCATTGATGTATCTGATAAGATTGTTTGGCCTGGGGAAATGCGCCATCGGTGCAATTTGCGAGCCGACAAAGGCTTTGAGTGCCTCCGATTCATCCAGGCCGTCATCGCGTGCCGCTTCAAGACTTGCTTCCAGTTCCTGCGGGCTGAACAGGGGTTTTTCCCATGGCTGCTGCTCACCTTCTGCAACCAGCCACATGAAATCTCCCCATTGCAGATTTCTGACCAGGTTGCCGTTGTGCCAGGCAGCATAAATTCCGGATGTGAGGCCTCCGTCGATCAGATAAAAAGCTACTACCTCACCAACCTGTGCCGACAGTTCGGCAAGCTCTTTTGCACCAGCCGGGTCGGAGGCTTCAACCCACATTGGCGGATTGTCGATGCGGTTCCAGCGGTCAACAACCGCAAACTGGTGAACGGCCGGATCGCCACCGAGAACCTTTAGCGGGCTGAACTCTTTGCCTGCGGCTCTGGCCTTTTTGATCGCCTCTTCAAGAACCGGGATTCCTCCCTCGGGAAATTTTGCGTAAACAGCTCCGTCACAATCCATTTTTGGTCCTCCTGTCGCACTTGTTGCCCTGTTTCTGTTTTTTTATCCAGAGCCTTCGTTTTGATATTAATTTAGCCTACCTTTTCTGCCGCGACAAGAAAAATGAAACCATCATCAATTCAAGGACAGCGGGCGTTATTTGACAATTACAATTAAATTGAATACAATTAATTTGTAATAAATGATAAGGAGTTCCTATGAATATTTATGAATTCACGGTTAAAGATATACATGAAAACCCGGTATCGCTGCGCGATTATCAGGGCAAGGTGCTGCTGATTGTCAACACTGCCACTGGCTGCGGGCTGACCCCGCAATATGAAGGCCTCGAAAAGCTTTATAAAAAGTATCATGCTCAGGGGTTGGAAATTCTCGATTTTCCATGTAATCAGTTCATGAATCAGGCGCCAGGCACCGGCGAAGAGATCGCCAGTTTCTGTCAGCTGAAATATGGCGTGTCGTTCCGCACTTTCGGTAAAATCGAAGTGAACGGTGATAAGGCTGACCCGCTGTATGTTTATCTCAAACAGCAGGCGCCGGCAGATGTCGAAAACGAAGAGGCCGGCGCCTTCAGGCAGATTCTCGTAAAGCTGGCCCAGACTGTAGCCGGCAGCGGCATCAAATGGAATTTTACCAAGTTTCTGATCGACCGGCAGGGCAGAGTGGTTACCCGGTTCGCTCCGACGGTCAAACCCGAAGAACTTGAAGCCGCCATCGTTAAATTGCTGCCGCAGGAGACAAAATGTGAAAAAACCGGCGAAAGATGAATTTGCTGCATTAAGGCTCGATAATCAGCTATGCTTTCCGCTTTATGCCGCCTCAAGGCTGGTTATAAAGCTTTATAAGCCGTTTCTTGATAAGCATGGGCTGACCTACACGCAGTACATTGCAATGATGGCCCTCTGGGAAAAGGACGACGTCGCGGTAAGCGAACTGGGAGAGCGCCTGTTTCTAGACTCGGGCACTCTGACGCCACTCTTGAAGAAACTTGAAACTTCAGGTTTCATTCGAAGAGAGCGCGATGCCACTGATGAACGCACGGTGCGCATTCAGCTGACCGGCCATGGCAAAAAACTGCAGAAGGCCATGGTTGATGTGCCCCGCCAGATGGCTTCATGTGTTCATATCGGAAGAGATGAAGCCGGCAATCTGCATGAGCTTCTTCACAATCTGATCAGAAATATCAGCCATACTGACTGATATTCTGTAGAATCTTATAAACTCTGAGCCTGCAAAGCAATACAGCGATCTGGAACATGAAATCGCAATTTATGGCCAGATTCTGACCACAGATGGGCAGATGTAACTGGCTGGATTGTCGCCCTTTTGTTGGACTCGATTTAAGCGGTTGTTGAAAAGACCATGGAATTTGTCCCTGGTGCCAACGGTAAAATCGGTGACAAATAAGTTCGGATGCAATGCTGGGTTGGCTGAAAGGTGATGGTGTAATTATGAAAACAGCTCACAATGACCTTTATAAAAGCAACAGGCCGGGTTGTTTCTGAATGCGGGCGGCGCTGATTTTTCCGCCACAATGGGACCCGCGGCAGCCGCCGCTGGCACCGGCAATTCTGGCCGGCGTCATGCAGCGTGCCGGTGCTGATACCCGGGTATTCGATCTTAATGTCGCTCTGTACCGGCATCTGCTTAAATCTACCGACAACGGCGAGATTGGGCGTTTTCTGCTGCAGAAACTGCTCGATCCGAAGAATCTGGCCGATGCGCAGAGCTATCTACGCATCAGTCAGGAAGCTCAGAAAATTTTCGATTCAGAGTTTGATCCGGCCGGCCGGGCGCGCCTGTTCTGGGATGCCTGTGGCGGTCTGCCATCGGTTAATTCTTCTGTCGGCTGGAAAACTGCTGTAGAACAGTCAGAAAAGCTCCCTTTCATAAAACACCTGGATAAAGAACTGGCTGAAA
>CAZFUG010000001.1:0-32597 GCA_964522035.1 uncultured bacterium | reverse complement strand
ATCATGCGCTGGGCACCTGAATTTATCGGCTTCTCTATAATTTCAGACACGCAGCTGCCAGCGGCGCTGGCTCTGGCTGCATTTATACGTAAACGCCTGTCGGATGCGAAAATTGTTTTCGGCGGTGATGCGGTAACCTACCGGCGCAGTCTCCTCGCAGATCAGGACTGGCTTGGCTCGGTAATCGACGCGGTCTGCCTTGGCGATGGCGAGCCATTTGTTGCGGCTGCTGCCAAAGGTATGAGCCCTGTCGACTCTCCGAATTCGCTGAACTGGGAAGTTGCCGGGTGCAGCTGTGGCATACAGCAGTCTCTGCATGATTTTTCAAATTCAAACCCGGCCGAATTTTCGGCTCTACCTCTGAATGACTATCTGACGCCGCACCTGGTAATGCCGGTAGAAACTGCTAGAGGCTGTCCCTGGGGCCGGTGCGCCTTCTGCATTCACCCGGTGCGGGCGGCGAGCGGCCGACCGTTGTACCGGCCGCGGCCGTTGTGTGCTGTTTCAAAAGAAATTGCCAAGCTTTTCGCTTCCGGTCATCGCCGGTTTTTTATTGCTGACGAGGCTTTGCCGCCTGCGCGTCTGCGTGAGCTGGCAGATATTTTTGCCGCTCTGCCTGAACCGGTTTTCTGGATCGGCTATGCCCGTCTCGATGCCGGGCATGACCGCGAAGGTTTTTTGCGGGCCCGCGCTTCCGGCTGTCTTAAACTGTTTATTGGCCTTGAGACGGGTTCAGATCGTATTCTTAGCAGATTCAACAAGGGAGTCGATCAGGCGCAGGCCCGCCGGGTTCTGCTCGACATGGCCGCTGCCGGTCTCTCAGTACATACTTTTCTGATGACCGGGTTTCCGGGTGAAGAAGCGTCGGATCGGCAGGAGACCCTCGATCTGCTTGCTTCTGTCTGGCCGGCGTTTGACCCGTTCGGGGTGTCGTTCGATCTGTTCGCACTGACCGGTGAACTTGAAACCGATCTCATGGCTGATCCGACCGCCTTTGGCTGGCAAGGCCCGCAGTCTGGCGCCGGCAACGATCTTGCCTGGCAGTTTCCGCTGCTCAAGGGGTCTGCCGCTGCCGAATCGCTGGCTGAATTCAGAGCCAGCCTGCACAGTCTTGCCGACAGGGTTCTGGGCAGAGAATTCGGTCTGCGCCACGCCGCCCTGGCCCAGGATTCCCTGCATCTGCTGCTGCTGGAAGCCAGGCTTCATGGTTGCCATGCCAAATGATGCCCCCCTTTTCGATTGTGTGCAAAAAAATACCCAGACGAACGAGCCTGTAGTATCATTTTTTAATATTCAGTTATAAAGTCAGTTAATTCTTAAATCGGGGAACGGTCACAATTGAAGCGGTCGCGCAAAGTTTTTGCATTCCTTTTTCCGCTGCTTCTGTTTCTGCTGATTTTTTTCGTTGTTATCGAGATCTATTCAATACAGCTGCGGGAAGAGCGACTCGAACAGCAGCGCTCTCTGCAGAAGCGTCTGCAGACAATAATGAGCCGTATTCAGACCAACTTTTCGCTGAATCTGCAGGTTGAAAATCATTTTTCGAAAATTGTTGATAAACTTAGCTCAAGCTTATCATCAGCGGATGTAAAAGCTGAAGTTTTTGCCGGACTGTATTCAGATGGATTCCCTGAAGATCTGAGACAGAACTGCCGACTGTGGTTTTTCTCGGGCACTTCAGAAAAGTTCGCTGTCGCTGAAAATGCCATCTTCTGCAGTAATAAGACAGGCCTGATGACCAGAGCTTTCACTTCACTGGTTAAGCTGGCAAGATCTGATGTGGCAGAGTCAGAAATCAGCCAGCACAGCCGGTTTCTGGCGGGGGTGTTCGGAGAAAACTCTGCTCCCTGGTATCTTGCCAGCGAACGTCGAGGGCGCTTGACGCCGGTTATATTCGAAAAGCAGCAGCATTACCTCTATTGGGAAAAATTTGGCGGTGATAATGGCTGCACCGGCGGTTTTATGGCAATTTTCCCGGGCGGGCTGATCGAAAATGACAGATATGCCCTTTTCAGGCTGGGCAGCATGATTTCCTGTGAAGACAAAGACCTTCTTCCGGTGTTTGTCTGCCGAAAAAATTTAAGCCGCCTTTATCCACCGGTTATCTGTCGGCAGACAGAGCAGATATCTGAAATGTGGCGGTCGGCACGCGCTGGTATAGGCGACTTTTACAGAGATGTTGACAACCTGAAACCACGAACTTTGCAGAGTATTAATGGCAGCTGGTTTTATTACGATTCAATTGCTGATGAAACGCCATATTTCGCTTTGCTGTTTATCAGAAAGCATGGTAATGAAAGCACTCGGTCGTTTGTGTTGCCGGGAATTCTGGCCGGAATAATCTATCTCTGGTCTGCTTTTTTCTGGCTGAGGCTTGCCGACGGCAGATTCAGACTTGAATTCGCTTTTCGCCTGCTTTTTTTCATGACGGCGATGCTGCCGGTTCTTCTGCTTGCCTTTTTCGGAGTCAGACTGATCGATCAGCTGCATGAAGCAAATATAAGAACAAGGATTCAGAATGGTTTTGCCAGACTTGAACTGATCAACAAAAAATCTGAAGATATGATTTCAATCAGCAGCAGACTGGTTGAAGAAAGATTTAATGACAACCAGCTTCATGATCTGCTGCTTTCAGAATCTCAAAGCGAAAATCGGCAGGGCTTCGATTTGCTTGCGACAAAACTCAGACAGGTAGATATCTCTCTTGGTTACCTTCTTTTGATGCGGCCTGGCAGGCATTCGCAATATTTTGCCGATTCTTATCGCAGCAGTTTATTAGCCAGACATCATCTCGATTATACTTCTGCTTCATGCTATTCAATGCATTCAAAATTAACTTCTGAATTTCCGGATGCCAGTCAACTGCTTCTGTCTTCGGGGCAGAAGGTGATATTTGATTCTTTTAAAAAGAGCGACAGGCAAATGTCTGCCCTTTTCAGAGAATCTCTGCAAACACCTGGCTATTTTGGAGAATCGGCTTCAGAAAATCTCTTGAATTATTCATTTGTTGTTGGTCGTGAAGACTGGCCTGTTGCTTACGTTACGCTCGGATTTAATCTCGATGCTGCGACCATAAGGCTTTTAATCAAAGAATTCAGCGATGTGTCGATTTCGGCCGGCGACCTCTATATCGGGCTTCACGACATTAATGGCGGTCGGAAAATATTGATTGACGATGCCGATCGACGGATTATATCGAGCGAAAAGGGGCGCCGTTTTCTCGATTTTATCAAGGCATCTTCTGTATATAAATATCAGCTCGAAGTGCGTAATGAAAACGAAATTTTCATCTATGAGCCCTTGATGAAGATGCAGTCGATGTCTGCCGGAGCTATGCTTGGCATTGTCGACATCCGTAAAAACCGTGAACTGAAGCTTATGTGGCTGGCCATTCTGCTGAGTATTCTGACCGGCATGATTTATCTGTTGGCGGCATGGGTTTCAAAAACCATGATCGAGCCGACCAGAGACCTTTCTGCTGTTTTTTCCGACATTTCTGCCGGCAACTTTTCCAGAACTTTCTCTTATAGCTATGGCAATGAGCTGGGAATACTTGCCGATGCTACCAATCTTATGGGCACAGGTCTGAGGCAACGCCAGATTCTCGGCAAATTCGTGTCGCGCACTTTCGATCAGGATGTTATGACTGGCTCAAACAGAACAGAAGCACAGGAACTTTATGGTGTTATCCTGTTTTCAGACATCCGCAGTTTTACCACCATTTCCGAGTCACAGCCGCCCGAAATTACGAGCCAGATGCTTAACAATCATCTGCAGGCAATGGTAACCGAAATACAAAATTGTAAGGGGCAGATCGAACAGTTTATTGGTGACGCAATTGTGGCATTTTTCCCTGGCAGTGACAGTCGTGTCTGTTTGAACGCGATTGAAGCCGCTGCGGCAATGATTGAAAAGCACCGGGCAATTATTGCTGGAAGGGCTTCCAGAGGGCTTTTTGCTTATGAAATCGGAATTGGTCTTGAATATGGGCTGGTAATGGCAGGTACTCTTAAATCTGGTTCCAGGTCTGAGTTTTCTGTAGTCGGCCCGGCAAGAACCAGGGCTGAAGAATACGAGGGTGCCAGTAAAACGGCGCGATTCACCAGAATTATTGCTGGCGAAGCTTTAATAGAGAATCTGGTGGGCTCACCGTATATTTTCTGCAGACATGCTGACAGTTGTTATGAGCTGCAAAGCCTGGAGAAATCAGCATGAAAAAGATTCTTCTGGCATTTATGCTCTCAATTGGCCTGTTTTTTCCGGTTATCAGCACGCATCTGGCCTTTAAAAATGCAGAGAATATTCGTAATGGCGAAATTGCCAGGCAGGTTGCAAATGCGCTGACCGTTGAGCTGCAGCAGATGGCGCAGACCTACGAAAGTTCAGTGTGGGTGCATTCAAACATTAAAAAACTGCTGGAAAATGTTGGCATACAAAATTATAAAAGTTTTTTGGGCCGCCAGCTTCCTGATTTTGTCAGAAAGATTCCGTTTCCGGTCGAAATAGAATTCGTCGTGATTGATAGCACGGCTTCGGGCACCACGCATCACTATTTATTCGGAACCGAACTTGGGTTATCAACCCTGAGGTCAGCTAAAAATGAGAAAAGATGTTACGAGTTTACTGCCACTGCCACTGCCAGTGGCATAATAAATTCCGGCAACAGAAGTTTTTATAGATCTTTTTATAAAAATGCTCTGGAGGGCCTGCTGTTTGAACTGGCACTTTACCAGAAGCAGTCTATTCTGGCTCTTTTCCGTCGATGGTTGTCTGACAACACTTACGTCGTCATTCTGACAGATCAAAAAAAAATGAATCTGCAGAAAAACATTGCGATAAAAACCCGTTTTTATGATCGTTCAGACCTGGGGGTCGGTGTCTGGCTCGAAAACGCCAGAACCCAGGTTTTTTCGAAATTTTTTGATGCGGCGCCGGCGTTGAAAAGTTACATTGCAGGCAAGTTGCATCATAATATTTCTGAAAGCTGGTCTCTCCAGTATTCAGGCCACCAGATTGCATTTGCTGATTATGATCCAAAGATGAAGTGCAGATTTTTTGCTGCAAAACCATTGCCGCCACCTGAAAAATCTGCTTCTCATGGAATGGTGGTCGCTATTCTTGGCATCATTTCCTGTGTGTTGTTCAAATACGTCATGGAGAAATTTTTTCTTGGCAGGGGGCATGATTTTTCGATAAAAACCCTGCTACCGGTGTTTTTCCTGTTTTTGATTATCATTCCGGTGTTTGCCGGTGCCGGTTATATAGCTGACTTTTTCTCCAGCAGTTATGCAAATGAAAAAAAACGTGTTGCCGAAACGCTGGCCGAAGATCTCAACGAAACTGACCTGCAGAGCCGTGACCTGTTCAGAGAAGTAATGAGCGAGCTCAGATTTTTTAATTCCTTTGAAGACATTGGCAAATTCAGCAGAGAGGAATATTCAGGTAACGATGGAGAATATCTCTGCAATTTTCTTGATCGTTTTAATGTTAAAGGCTTTGGAGGCATTTCGCTCTGCCTGGTACCGTTTGGTAGAAATGCTGTAAAAACTTACTTAAATCATCAATTTAATAAGCATATGATCGATAAAGTCGATAACCCGCTGACCAGCATGTTTATCTGGCGGGCCGATGAAATGCTCGTAGATAAAGGACTTGCAGCAGATAATTCAGATGCCGATAAAGACGGCCGATCTTCACGGCTGAATCAGGAGCTGAAAATTGAGCTGGCACGTGACATCTTTTTGAAAACAGTTGGTTCAGAAAGTTACTATCGTTTCAGACAGAACAACGACCCGGTATTCTCATTCAATACCAAATACAGAAATTACTATTATCTATTCAAGCTGTTTTTCTGGAAAAACAGGCCTTATGCCTATCTGGTATGGGAATTTAAAAAGGGTACGCACAATTCTCTGTTTCCAGTAGATCGGCTCAGGCTTCTGAGTGGTTCTCCACGACTGGCTTTTACCGGTGAATATTCATATTTTAAAAGCCATGTTTATAATCTGTCGGATTTGCGCCATAAATTTCCTGAGCTGGTTAATGTGGGCGAGCAGGCACACCATATCCGCTCAGTGGTTTCCGGGGTTACCGAAACTGCCAGTCAAACAATAATAATGGCAGCGAGGCCGGGCAATTTTACTCCCGATATCCTTGCTGGCAGCGAGAGTCTCGAAAACTATCCGGCTTTTGTTGCAAGAGTATCCTGGCAGGCTGGAAGAATAGTGCTCTTGCTTGTGCTGCCCGGCTTTTTCATTGCCTGGCTCGCAGCATTGTATTTCACTGTTCCGTTACAGAAACTGACCGAAGCGACACGACAGATCTATGCCGGAAATTTCGCATTTCGCGTTAATGTCGAGCATCCTGATGAGTTCAGAGATATCGGCAATTCGTTCAACACCATGGCGCGCAGTCTCGATGAGGGAGAAAGGCTGAAAAGCTATGTTTCGGGCTCTGTTGTTCGTGAAGTTATCGAATCAGGCGATAAATTCGTTGCTGACCGCACCGAAGCCAGATATGCCACCATTATTTTTTCTTCAATCAATGGTTTTAAAGAATTTCAGGCCGGGCATTCAGCATCAGAGGTTTTTGCGCTGCTGCAGACCCATCTGCAGGTCGCTGACTCTGCCGTTCGCAGTTTTGGTGGCGAAATCGACAAAATGATCGAAGACAAGGTGATGATAGTATTCGAGCATGACGCCGATACCACGGTTGTCGGGCCGGCTATAAACATCGCCAGAGCCATCGCCGACAGCATGCAGACTCAGGCGGGCGCAAAAATCAGCATCGGTATTAACGCAGGCATGACGATTGCCGGCATAATGGGAGCAGAAACTGCCAGACTGTCTAGAACTGTGGTTGGCGACCCGGTCAATCTGGCAGCCAGGCTGGCTTATGTAGCCTCGCAGCAGGCTGATGGCGGCATCGTTATTTCCGGCCATCTGAAGGGTTGCCTGCCTGAAGGATTCACCGCTGAAACGCTGCCAATACGCCATGTCAAAGGCAAAACTCAGGAAGTCGAAGCCTGTCTGGTCTGCCTGAGCCATGTTTCCGGGCAAGGCTCTGCATAAATTCGGCAGATAAGCAAAAACCAGTCTGTGTCACCATAATGGCTTTTACAGGCTGGCTTAAGGTGTCGAAAAATAATCGGGTAGGTCAGTTTTCCGGGTTATCGGCAGGGACTTCCGGGATCATTTCGTTGGCGGTATCGTCGTCGAATTCACTGGAAAAATCGAAAACGGCTTCAGGAAAACGTTTTCGCAGCGCTTCCTGGTCTTTGAGCTTCAATGCAGCATTGCCCATGCCAATTTTGAGGCCTTTCAGATTTTTCAGTGAATCAGGCAGTTTGGTTCCGCCGTTGCAGTTGATCGTCAGATTCTTCAGATTTTTGAGGTTGCCGACAAACTCGGGCAGTTCTTTGATGCCGTTGTAATCAAGACTGAGACTGACAAGCTTCGAAAGAGAAGCGACCTGCGGTGGTAATTCACTGAGCCCGTTTCTTCCGAGGTCGAGCACTTCAAGGTTTTGAAGAGCTCCCAGAGCCTGCGGCAGCTTTTTTGCCGCGATGGGTTCAGATTTCTCGTTCTGCATAATGCCTTCAGCGTCGAAAGCTCCGTAAAGACGCAGAACTTTCAGCTTTTCGAGGCCGGCAATCGTTTCAGGCAGCGAGATATTCATCTGGTAACCATTGCCATTATCGATAACGATGCTTTCAAGGTTTTTCAGATTGCCGAGTTCCGGGGGCAACTCTTCCAGTGCCTCCAGACCGCAGATATTCAGCTCCTTCAGATTGGTCAGACTGCCGAAGGCTGCAGGCAGATGCTTCAATGAAGAATCCGGGTTGGGCTCTTCGACCGGTTCGGCATTTTCTTCATATACCATTCCGAGATTCAGTATGGTCACTTTTTCTGGTTTGGCCAGAGCCTCAGCCAGGCTTTTGCATGTTTCAGCCTGTGCCGAAACCGAAGAGCCGAGCAGAAAAGCGAGAAACAGGGCATGCAGCGGTTTTAATGAAGGCATGATAATCACTCCTGATTGTAGATTTTCCAGTAAGGTTCCATGTCGATGCCGGCGGCTTTACATGCAGATTCAAACACGTTTGCCTGATCGCCGAGAACCATTTTTTCCCTGATGGCAGCGGCTTCCATCGCGTTGGCGTCGGTTTCGTGACCGTTGGCGCGCCAGACCTGTTTGATCTGATTTATAAGGTCGATTTTGCCGGCTTCTTCGAGCTGCTGCCAGTCGAAAATATCTTTCATTACAAGTGCTCTGACCTGCTCCTTATCGAGTTTCGGAGCGCTTTCTGTTTTTTTGGGTTCTGATGCCGGTGCTGCAGAGCCGGCCAGGGGGTCTGAATCTGATTCGCAGATCATCGGCCCGGTTCTGGAGTCATCGGCCGGTGAAATGCACATAAACACCGGTCCTGCAGGTTCTTTGTATTTGAACAGTATGCCTCTGGCATCGTCAGAAACCACGGTAGTCAGCGGCGACTGCAGCTGAAGCCCTTTGACCTGCTCAAAGCTCACCTGCGGCTGGCATACGGAAAATACATTCGTGACCTTGTTGTTTTCGTAGCCAAGCATACCCATCATCAGGAAATCCGGAGAGTCCGAGATGAGCCAGGTGTCGAGCTCGCCTGCATCAGCTGGTGTGCCGAGCATTTTATGAGCTTCTTCTCTGGAAACGCCGATGAAGCTGGTTTCGGTCCAGAATTTTGCCGTAATTGCTTCAGCGCTGCCGGCTGCGAAAATGAGCAGAACGAAGACGAGAATGATAATGCTGTTGCGGTTTTTCATTGATTTTATTCCTTTTTATCGGCGGTATCAGCCGGCTTAGTGCTGGCAGCCGGTGCGGCTTCGTCGGGCGAGATTTCGGTCGGAAGATATTCGACGAGAATGTGGCGTTCATCCTGAGCTTTGATAAAAGCCGAGAATTTGCCGGCGACACTTACTTCTTCGCCGGCTTTTTCCCACTCGGCGGGAGTTGCATGCACATCGGGTGTGCCGCCTGAACCGGTGCTGTAAATGGTGCCGCTGGCTTTGAACGTGTCGCTGCCAACGTCTTCGAGAGTGTCGAGCTGCGAGAAAAAGGATACTTCGCCGTCGGCAAGCGGGATTGAATAAGACTTTTCCTTGTGCTGCGCCGGCTTCTGCCCGAAGTATTTTATCGCGGCCGTGTCGACCTGCTCAGTGGTCGCCGTGACTGAAAGCCCGTCTTTGGAAGGTTTCAGCGACTTGAACTTATTGAGATACAGGTGTCGAAGAGCGAAGTCGATGATGGTCTGATCGGTCAGCGCACCCTGGGAAAAGCTCGCAACATGGGCTTCTGAGAAATTGCTGAAGAATACGTTCAGGTTCTTCTGCTGTGCCGGTTCAAGCTTCATCGGCTCTGCCAGACCCATCGAGGCAATGGTCATTATTACTGCCAGTAAAGTCAGGATTTTTTTCATTGAATTCTCCGTTTCAGATCGTGCTGTGAATGAAGGTTTTGATTACTTTGCCGAGAGCGGAACGACGGTGAAAGAATAAGCTGTGTCTTCACCGTCACCACCGGTTCTCAGTGTGAATTTCCAGCCCTGATGTTCCCAGACGGTGTTTTTGTAGCCTTCTTCCTTTTCGCCGTCTTTGCCGGCTCCGGAATTCTTCTCGAGCCATACCTGCAGCTCTTTGGTCGGGACTTCTTCGCCATCGATGCAGATTTCAGCGATTTTTCCGGCTTCGTTCCAGTCGATGCAAAGGGTTACCGGAGCTGATTCGGTTGCAATCTGGAAATCATACTGCAGTCTGTTCGCTTCTTCCATTTCGGTGGCTTCGCCGAGAATCGGCGTCAATCTGGCGACCAGATCATTGCGGCTGGCGTCTTTGCTTATGAATACTTCAGTTCCCTTCAACATCAGCGGAAATTCTGCCGTGGCGCTGGCGGCATCAGCTGCTGGTGCAGTGACTGGCGCCGTTGCGATGGTTGCTGCGGGTGCGACTGGCTTAACTTCAGTTGCAGCAAAGCTCTGGCAGGCTGCTGCTGTGATAAAGGCGAGAACGATAGTTGCGTGTCTTTTGTTGATCATATTTTTCTCCATGTTAAATATTGTGAACTGTATTCGACGCTGTTATTGCTGCGCCGGTGTAAATTTGCCGCTGATAGCCATATAGCTGAGATTCGGGCCTTCAAAACCGGGACTGGTATAAGAAACAATCACGACAATGCCGTCTTTGCAGCTGGTTACCCGGCGAACCTGATAAGAAAGCGGGTAGGCACGGCTTTTCGGCAGGCGTTTGTCCTGCTGAAGGATCTGCACGGTTGCTGAAGCTTCTTCAAGACCGGCGATAGACAGTTTAAGCATTTTTGCCGGGCCAAAATCAGTCGGCATATCTTTGATGGCAGGGGTTGTAACGGTGGTTTCGAGTCTGACTTCATATTTCGCGGTAATGCCTGAGGCCCCGCCATCGATTCCGGGTGTCAGCGAGAAAATGTTGCCGGTAAAGGGGCTGTGGTCGGTTGGCAGGTGTATTAGAAGGTCAGTGCCAGGGTTTTCATTTATTTTCAGCGCGAAACGTTCAAGTCTGGCGGCTTCGATAGCTTTTTTGAGTGCCGGCTCGGCTGAGCCTGCCTCGATATCTTTGTCGTCGGTCAGTTCGATGGCACTGGTGGCTGCCTGTTCATTTTTCAGAACATCGATCACCCAAAGTTCCGCAAAGGGAACCCCTGAGCCATCATGAATGCCCATCTGGGCAAAAGCGTAATACTGGCCTGATTCTGAGAACCCGAGTGGCCGGAATTCGGCGATATCGCCGGCCTGGCAGCTGGCAGCCAATAGCAGGAAAGTGAGAGTGACTAAAAGGCGTTTCATGGTTTTCTCCGTAGGGTGTGATTATTTTCCGGGCCTGAATTCGATCAGGCGGCAATTAACTTCGCTGGTGGTTCCGTGATGAGAGTAAATGTAGCCGGTAAAACCGATGCCATGGGTGAATTTCCATGTGGTTGTGTCTGGGCCGGTAGACAGGGTGATCGAAAACTCGTCGGGAGTGCCGGCGGCCTTCAGCCCTTTTACTGCTGCGGCAGAAAATGGCGTTTTGCCATCAACCCGGTAAACATACATCGGAACGCCAGAAAGCAGCTGCTCAGTTTCGCCGAAGGTTTTCTCTTCTACCAGCGGCAGATCGAGCAGCAGGTCGGCTTCGGTAACTGATTCGCCCGGACGCTCGCCGGCGATTGCTTTTTCCCAAACTTCTTTTATTCTTTCGTCGCCCTGAATCAGATAGAGCCGCCAGGGACCGGCCAGAATCATCAGAAACGGCGAAGGTTTTTTGCCTTTTTCGTAAAAAGTCAGGTCGCTCGGCAGGCCAGAGCCTTTTGCAAAAGTGATGTTTTCCCAGGCGGTTACCGAGGTTATTTCGGTTGTCCAGGTGAGAGTTTCGTTCAGCTCTTTGCCATCGGTCTCAGCTTTGACATCGGCGCTGTAGATCCATGCGGTTCCAGTTGCCAGCGTCAGTGGCATTGTTTCGGCTGCCGTTGCGGTGAGGGAAATAAGACAGAAAATGATAATGAGAACGTGTTTCATTGGATTAATCCTGATTCTGGAATAGTTACCGGGCTTGTGTTCTGCTAACAACCGTAAAACTGGCTGGTTTGTTTTGTGTACCCTCTGGTCCTCTCTAAGATTATGAAAAATATCACAAACCTTGAGAAGGTTCAAGTTTTTGCGATAAATGACTGTTTTGGTGAGAATCTGGTTGGTTGGCCTTTTGTGTAAACGTATTAAAAAAGCCAGCACGGGCGCAGCAGAATTGGTGCTGGTGTTGAGCAGAGTTCCGGGCTCTGTGCGTAAAAATTCATTTGGTGAATCGCTGCCGATCTGATAAACTCAGGCCTTCTACATGCAGGGCTGTAATTGCCTGGATTTTTTGTGGGAACCTGTATTTTAGACCAAAAGGGGACATAAAGATGAAAAGAACTTCCAAACACCTGATTCTTGCTGTATTAATCGCTTTTACCGCCCCGGCCTTTGCCGGCGAAGTTAAAACAGCCGATGCCGCCGGGCAGCCGGCAACCGAGCAGGCCGTTGTAACTGAACAGGCCGCTGTAACCAGCGAAACCGATATCGATATAAATAACCCGATCGAAAAAGCCTTCGCCAAAGATTTTGAGATGGCTCAGGCTACCCCGGAAATAAATTACGTTAACGAAGCGTATCTCGAAGCCTGGAAAGCTGAGATGGCCAATGCCGCCGCGGCAGTGAAGAAAACGCTGCCCCAAAAGGACGATGGCAAAAGAGTTGATGATTATGTCGCCGCCTACAGTGCTCTCGCAGACAAAGCTTTTGAGCTCGAAATGCTCAACTGGATCTCTGACCCTGAAGCTGCTATTGCTGATCGTTCTTTCGGAACCGGCGCTACCGGCGGTGCCATGCTTGCTCAGGCCAGAATTTACAAACAGGCGACTTTGAATCTGATTACGCATTATCAGTCCAGCCCGGATATGGCTTATTCCTTCATCTACAGCGGCAAAGGCGCTGACCTCGAAAAGCTCAGAGCTCAGTAAAGACTCTGACGGCTGCAGTTTGTTCTGCGCCATTATCATTGTTCATACAGTATTGCGGGCTTTCAGCATCAGTTGAAAGCCCGTGTTATTTGTCTTCGATTATTTCGCGGACTTTTTTTGCAAGTTCACCCGGAAAAAATGGTTTTTGAATGAAATGAACGCCTTTTTCAAGGATGCCGTGCCCGGCGATGATATTGGCGGTATAGCCCGACATGAAAAGGCACTTCAGGGTCGGGCAGATTTCACTGATCGCCTTTACCAGATCCCGGCCATTCATTTCCGGCATGATTACATCGCTGATAAGCAGGCTGATTCTGTCGTTCTGCTCGCGGGCAATTTTTAAAGCCTCTCTGGGTGAAGAAACAGCCAGAACCTTGTAGCCCTGACGTTCAAGAATCGTTCTGGCAATTTCGAGCAGCACCATTTCGTCTTCAACGATCAGGATTGTTTCGTTGCCCTGGTGTTGGGCAGACCGACTTTCTTTTTTTATTTCCGGCATCAGACCATCATTGCATCGCGGCAGATAAATTCTGAAAGTAGACCCGTGCCCGGGCTCACTGTAAACGTTGATGAAGCCGTTATTCTGTTTGATGATGCCATATACCATCGACAGACCTAGACCGGTGCCTTCGCCCGCTTTTTTTGTGGTGTAAAAAGGTTCGAAGATCTGCGGAATACCCGCTGGGTCGATGCCGCACCCATTGTCACTGATTGCCAGCATGACAAAATCGCCGGGAATATAGTCTGGGTGCATTCTGCAATATTCTTCGTCAAATCCTCTGGCACAGGTTTCGATGGTTATTCTGCCGGTATCGCTGATTGCATCGCGGGCGTTGACGCATAAATTAGCAAGAATCTGGTCGAGCTGTGAAGGGTCCATTTTAACCATGCCGGTGTTGTTGCCGGGTATCCACTCCAGATCGATGTCTTCGCCGATCAGTCGCCGAAGCATGCTCAGCATTCCTTCTACCGTCGCATTGATGTCGAGCATTCTGGGAACAGCGGTTTGCTTGCGCGCAAAGGCCAGAAGTTGCCTGGTAAGCCCGGCAGAGCGCTCGGCCGCACTTCTTATTTCCCTGAGGTAAGTTGCGGTCTTCTGTTCCGGCGCAATTTCTTCCAGTGCAATTTCGCTGTAACCGATAATTGCGCCCAGCATGTTGTTGAAATCATGTGCGATGCCGCCCGCCAGGCGCCCAACCGATTCCATCTTCTGCGCCTGAAGAAACTGCTCTTCGAGTTTCTTTTTTTCATGCTCGGCTTTGCGCTGTTCGGTCAGGTCTCTGCCGATGCAGTACAGAACATTTTGCCCATTAATTATCAGCGAGGAAAGCGTGATCTCGACCGGGAAGGCCGTTTGATTTTTTTTCAGATGCTCCCATTCGAATCTCACTACGCCTTCGTTAAGGGCTTTTTCGATCAGGCGGTCAGCCAGAATTTTTGAAGACTGCCCGTCTGGTTGAAACTCCGGCGAAAGCTGGGCCGGGTGCATACCCAGAAAATCGTTTTTCGACTGAAAGCCGAAAAGACGGGTGGCCGAAACATTGCATTCGAAAAACTTCCCATCCTGCAGAAGCCAGCATGGGTCAGGGGAACTTTCAAAAAACATGCGGAAGCGTTCTTCACTAGCTTTCAGCGCTTCGAGCGATTCATGCTCTCTGGTTATGTCACGGCCTTCGGCGATAAGATAGATGATATTGCCTGATTGTTCTCTGAAAGGCTTGAGAGAGAAATCTACGTGGTGATTTTTTCCCAGAAAGTCTTTGTGTGTGGTTTCGAATCGCACATGTTCGCCTTTGGCAGCCATTTCTACCGAAATTTTCAGCCGGTTCTGCATTTCAGGCGAGTGCGACCACCATGGCGTTTCCCAGAAATATCGATTCAGAACCATTTCAGACGATGAATTTATTATTTCGAGTGAAGACTGGTTGGCAGTTATCAGAACCCCATCTGTCGATAAGAGGCCGATGAATTGTGTCGTCTGATCAAAAAATGCCCGTATTTTTGCCTCGCTTTCTTTCAGTGCCAGGGCCTGAAGCCGGTTTTGTTCGACTTCTTTTTCGAGCTCGATGGTTCTTTCTCTGACTGAGCGGCGCAACTGCAGGTTCCAGAACAGTATGAGGCATATTACAACGGCCAGTCCGCCGAGCCCGCGCAGGGCGAATCTGATTGTTTCGGCTGTTCCATCGGGTTCACGCAGCCACCTGTTGATTATCGCTTCCTTTTCTTTCTGGGGGGCTGTTTCCATGATCTTGTTGAAAAGCCCGGCACCTACCGGATCGTCTTTGGGAAACCCGAAAGCAAGACTCGGATTATATGGCGATTTCAAGGCTACTCTGAGCCCTGAAAGGTTGTGCCGCTTTGAATAATACCCGAGCGAGGCAAGATCGATCAGGCCGGCATCCGCAGTGCCGAGCAGCACTTGACCGATCATCCCTTCGACGGTGTCGTTAAGAGTAAGGATGATTTTGGGGTAATCCTTTTCAATGTGCTCCTGGCAGACCCAGCTGCGCATGTACGCGAGTTTTTTCCCTTCGAGCTCCTGCATGCTCGAAAAGGCTTCGCCGGTGTCTCTGGTAATTACCAGATGTGGGACTTCAACATAAGGGGCGGAAAAATTAACGTATTCCTGGCGTTGTTCAGAAATGAAAATTGAAGCGACACAATCGAGCTGCTTGTCGCGCAATTTCTGTAGAACCACTGACCATGGCTCATCTGCCGATATTATTTCGAACCGGATGTTAAGGCGGGCCATTACCAGACGAAGAAAATCGGCAGATAACCCTCGGTAATTTCCTTCCTTGTCAATAAACTCAAACGGTGGCCAGTCAGGGGTTATGCCGATTCTGAGGTTTCTGTGATTTTCGATCCATGCCTTTTCTTCACTGGTCAGACCAATTTCCGGTTCACTTTGCGGCGCAGAAAAAATTGCCAGAGAAAACAGCGACAAAAAACAGCATAGAACAGCTATTTTCAGCCTGTCGATCGTAAGGGCTTTTTCGGAAGTTGTCATCAAGACCTCATGCTTTCAGAACATGAACTTTTGTCGTTTTTAACTTTTGTACCCTTGATTTTGCACCTGTCTGATTTTACCACACCGGCAGCCATGATGACTTCTGGTGATCTTCAGATTGCGGTTTGATATCAGTTTGGCTCGTCTTTCGGGCCAGCCCCGGGAATCAGCTCGCGGATTCTGGCGACCAGATTTCCCCTCGTCGTGAGTTTCAGGTCTGCTGCCAGGTTTTCACGGTCGCGACCGACGGTGGTTTTCACGTTTGCGTGATTGATGCCTTCGACCGTAAAACCGCCGAGAAGCTTTTTATCTGCCAGTTCAAATACCAGGATTTCACCCTTCCAGGTGCCGGTGAAAAAGGTTTTGTCGCCGGCAAGTTCGGCGTCTTTGAGATTGAGTGTGCGCACTACCAGAACGAATCTGAGCTCGCCCATGCGCTGCCATACTGAATTCATATTGCTTTCGACATCAAGACCAGGGTTGTAAGCTGTGTCCAGCTTTGTGCCGGGTTCTTGCTTAACCAGCCCGAGAGCTGTGGCGAGGTCGACATTTGGCGAACGGTTGTTTACCCGCAGCGGCAGTTCACGCCTCAGCGTCGGGTTTTCAAGCTCTTCAAGGTGTATCAGCAGAACATTGGTGTCGAGATATGCCAGCTTGAGGCCCTTGATTTCTTTGAGCGCTTTTTCTGCTGCTTTGTCCACCGGTGGCGCGTTGCGCGCAGCTTCTGCCAGGCCGGGTAACAGTTCAAGGTTCGTTCTGGCCGCAGCTTCGAATTTCTCACGCGGGCTTTTACAGCCTGAAATAAAAATCAGACAGGTGAAGGCCAATGCCATAATGCCGATGAACAGAACGGTCTGTCGAGTTTTCATATGAATCCCCTTCGCCGGGCAATTCTTCGGGTCCTGAAAGAAAAACACTATTCTCTGTAAATTTCAAACTTTGCAGGATAAGCAATGCAGACCTTGTGCCTGAATAAAAAGACCCTTTGTGTGTATATGAAGAATCTAACCATTAACCTGCCGCTTGTAAATGTTGAATTGAAAATGATCCGGTGTTCTTCTTTACATACTGTCTCGGCTGATAGATAAACTGCTTTTTGTTGCGCGGTGCGAAGGCATGGTGATGTTATAATGCAGAATAATTTGAAGCGATTCAGGCGGAGGAAAAATGAAACTGAAGAAAATTATTTTTGCTGTTTTTGCTCTTTTTATGCTTCTGGCCCCGGCGATGGCCGATACTGCCACTGCAGACGGTTGGTCTGCTCCGGTAAAGCTTGCGAGTGGCTCAGAGCCGGTTTTAAATCTGGACTCCAGTGGCATTTTATCCGTATGTTTTGAAGGCGAAAAACAGGCAATGACCGCAAAACTGCAGGAAAACGATTCCTGGACAGGGCCTGAGACAATTGCTCCTGCGACTGATAGAAATGTTCTTCAGATTTCTGCCTCAGATACAAAATGGCTTTTAGAAAACATATCCGGCGAAATCCTGCTTTCGTCAGTCGGCCCTGACGGTGTATTGAGCAAAAAGGAAGTGGTTGTAGAAAAGCAGGAAAAAGTTTATCTGATTCTTCTGCATTTTGCGACAGACAGCCTGGGGGCTCTGCATCTGCTGTATGGCAGAACGCCGGAATACACCTCAGAAGCTGAAAATCCCGGTATCGATATCTTTTATCGACGTTATTCAGGCAACAACTGGGAAAAAGAGCTGAAGGTTGCCGAGAAAGTCCGTTTTTCACGCATATGGCAGAAACCTGGCATTGCGGTAAATTCACAGGGCCGGGTGTTCGTAAGTTCATATAGAGACCTGTATTCGTTTGATACCAGCGGTGAAGTTCGTAAAGAAATCTGCCCGATTGCAGATTTTGCAATGCCGCAGGCAGTTGTCGCAAATGGCTCGGATACATTGCATTTTGTCTATCACGCCAGTCTTGAAGATGGTAAAACGATCGATGAAAACCTTTGCTATGTAAGCAAAAAAGGTGATGACTGGAACACCCCTGTCTGCATCGGAAAGCAGCTTGGTGGGCGGTCGCACTCGCTTATTATTACTTCCAGCGGCAAACTTTACGTTGCCTGGGAAGACCCCGAAGGCAGCATCATGATTTCGCGAAAAAAGCTCGATTGAGCTGGCGCCTTGAGCTTAGTCAGAGATTAAAATAATTATTGAATTTTGTTGCTGGTGGCAGGCCATACTTTATCTCGTCGTGAATCGATCAATATGCGGCAGATTCCTGCAGTTGCGATTTGAGCCAGTCGGTTACCAGGTTCAGGGTTTCGGTTGCAACAGTTTCTGCAAGTGGGTAGGTTGCAGAAGCATTTCTGACAGGTCTGCGCATCTGGTGGTCAAAGTCTGGGAAGGTGTGGATTTTGAATGACGGGCATTTGCCAGAGCGCAGATGCTTTTCAAGTTCGGCGGCATTCGGCTCTGGCAGAACGCTTTCGTCAAAGCCTGCGAAGATGCCAAGAACCGGGCAGGAAATTCCTCTGTATGAAGCTGCCGGGTCGAAGGCTGCCATGAACAGCATCCAGGGGCTGCACCACTCTTGTAAATCATTTTCTATACCGGTCTGACCCTCTTTGGCTGGCGGAAACCCAATCATTACACGGTCTTCTTCTGACAGGCCCGCAAGAAAAGATGTGTAAAATTCTCTGAAAACAGCTTTGTCTACGTTGCCTCTGGAAATTGTCGCCAGTTTCTGCAATGCTTCGGCTTCGAATTTCCGGCGCAACTCTGCCTGTCGCTCATTGGTTTCTTTTCTGCGGTTTATCGATGGGGCCTGCTGTTCCCATATTCTGCTGATTGGACAAACCGGCGGAGCCAGCAGAACCAGAAAGTCTAGCGAGCGACATTCTGAGGCAACCATGGCAGCAACCAGACCGCCTTCGCTGTGCCCGAGAATGCCGACCTTATTGACTCCGGCGCGTCTCTGCATAAAGTCAATGCAGGCGCTGGCGTCTGCAGCAAAATCTGCAGTGGTGGCCTCGTTGAAAATCCCTTCTGAGCCGCCGACACCTCGATCGTCGCAGCGTAGCACGATCAGGTCGTTTCTTGTCAGGTGATCGGCCCAGATCAGGAATGGGCGATGGGAGAATCCTTCTGAGTCGCGGCCCTGAGCATGCTGGCCGTTTAAAAGGAGAATGGCGGTGTAAGAGCCTGGCCCGGCCGGCCTGGTGATGGTGCCCGCCAGATTGGGTCTATTGCCGGTGCCGGGTATGGTAACTTCTTCGACCAGATACGGAAATGGCGGCCAGGGGTGCTGCTTCGTGAACATGAAAGCCGGCGTTGCCACGGAATTCATCGTCAGCCACCAGGAAGTGTAAGGCTCTTCATTCCAGGCGCCAGTGATTGTGTTTGAAGCAATTGTTCCTGAAAAAGAAACGTTTCTGGTTGAGATTCTGAAGCTCAACTGGTTTCCTGATAGTTTCAGATGGTCGACCGGGCCGGCCCAGCCGGGGCGCGAAGCTGTGACATGCATTTTCGGCTGTTTCCCGTCGGTGGGTGCCTGCAGATAAAAGTGCAGCGGAAACTTGTCTGTTTCAAGGCGCCCTTCCCAGAAGGTTGTGGAGCCGGGTGCTATCGCCGGTGCATTCGTCGCCGCCTGTTCGACGCAGCCGCAGAAAAGCGTTGCCAGCAAAATGCCGATAATCGCGGCTGCAAAAGTTTTACATGGGTTAAAAAAGTTTTTCATGATTGAAAAAGAGGCTAATTCAAAGAGTTGCTCAGGTCAAACTTTATGTTATATTGCTTCTGCCCGTGAATCGAGCCTGTGTTGCTCTAAGGCCTCTTTAAAATGCGAAAAAAGGTTTGTCAGATTCAGAGGCTCTGCTCGAAAATTCCTTCTTTCGCTCCAAGAATATTTCAGGAAGATATTATGGAATTTACCAGTTACCGTGGCATTATCTTTGACCTCGACGGCACTCTGCTCGACACCCTGACCGATCTTGCCGATTCGACGAACCGGGTGCTGGCGCGCCACGGGTTTGCGACGCACCCTGCCGACGCTTACCGCTATTTCGTCGGCGATGGTATGCGTATGCTCGCTGAGCGCGCTTTGCCACCAGACCAGAGGGTTTCCGAAGTTGTCGACCGGGTTTTTGCCGAACTGCATGCCGATTATGGGGAAAACTGGGCCGTGGCCACCAGGCCATACGCTGGCGTGGTCGAGCTTCTGGCCGGGCTGCAGCAACGTGGCATCGCCATGTCGGTTCTCTCGAATAAACCCGATGAATTCACCGGCATTATGGTCAGAAAATATTTTCCCGACATCCCGTTTAAATGTGTTTATGGCGTCAGTCAGCAGGTTGCGAAAAAGCCTGATCCGGCCGGAGCACTGCGCATCGCCACAGAAACCGGTATAAAGCCGGAGCAGACACTGTATCTCGGTGACACCCTGGTAGACATGAAAACAGCTGTCAGCGCCGGTATGTTTCCGATTGGCGTTCTATGGGGTTTCCGCGACGAGTCAGAGCTGCGTGCCGGTGGTGCAAAACTTCTGCTGCAGCACCCGCTGCAGCTGTTTGCCTGATCTGTTTCAGGGTTCGAAATGTACGATCATGTTGTCGGCGTATTTCATGCCGTTTTCGTCTTCGAACCGTGCGGTTAAATCCATATCGTCATAAGAATCATCTTCGGGAACATCATAGGCCAGTTCACATTTCCAGCCTGGTTTGAGATGTCTGAGCGCGGTGACCCGCACGCGACCATCGATTTCGATAAGAATCAATGTGTGTTTGCTGACCAGAAAGGTTTGTTCAGCAGATTCACCGGTCAGCGTTATTTTGCCCTGAAGTTCGTTGTTGCTGTCTGCAGCAGGCTCGACCGCTGTGATTTTGCCGTTAAAACTGGTATGGATTGCCCCGGCTTTATCGGCTGCATCGGGAGCCGTTTTTTCTGTAATTATCTCTGGCACGGTAATATAGCCCATACCATTGCAATCGAGGCAGCGTTCGCGGCCGGTGCCATTGCAGTCACGACATATCTGGGCGACCGGTGTATTGTTTGGCCCGTTGACAATGATCTGCCCGGCGCCGCGGCAATAACGACAGGTGATGTAGCCATGCCCGAGGCACTGCCGGCACCGCTCGTTTTTTCCCTCGACTCTGAACTGGCTCTGAGCTTCGGCAGAATAATGGCCACACTCATCGGTCTGTTTGACCGCCCAGGTGTATTTGCCGCCGATACGCACGCTGCCTTCGTCGAGGTCACATCTGTTGCTGTTTAAAATGACCCTTTCCCAGATGGTTTTACCACTGGTGCGGTCGAGAAGGCTGATTGCGGCATAGTTACCATGGCCAGCCCAGCTGAAACGCGGATAATAGCCGCCTGAAACTTTCAGGCCGGTCGGCGCAGAAAGGGCCGGAGGCGGCGCGTCGGTCTTTTCTGCCTTCAGAGTCACGGCAATACTGCCCTTGGCGAGCCACAGAGTCGCTTTCGGCAGGCGCACTTTTACGTAATAACTGGTTCGGGTGAGTTCTTCGCGCTCGATTACCAGCTTGCCATCAAGTTTGAGGCTGCGGCCGACAAAAAATCTGCCGGCGGCGGCCCATTCGGCGGGCAGATCGACGCGGTGCTCGTAGCTCTGAGCCTGGTTACCAATACCGAGAGAATGGGAAAAGTTTTTGCTCAGTTCGTCGGCTCTGACGGGCACGAGAACCAGAACAGCAGCCAAAAGAGAAAATAAAAGAACCAGGCCTCTCGATCTATACATGGCGCCTCCTGCAGGTAAATCATCTATGATCGGCAGTGTACAACAGAGAACCTTGAAACTTCAACCTCTGGAAATAATTCAAATCCTGGTGGAGCGTTCATGCGTTGCCGACTATCTGGTAATGTCTGTCGGCAGGCATGTTTTGCCGGAAACCTTCGCCAAAAGCTATTAAACAACTTTCATTTCAATGCTCAACTGGTTATGTCACATGAAATGGTGCGCGTTGTTTTTTATGTGCTCAACAGCCTTTGCGGTCCAGCCGGGAAGAAGCTCCCGAAGGCATGGATTGTCTGATCTTGAGTTGAGCCAGCCAAGCATAAGAATTTTACGACAGGCCAGCAGACAATGAAACAGTGATTCGTCCTGATCAGTAAATGCTCTCGATGTCTGGTAACCTGCAATCAGTGCTGCAAAAAACTCGTCAGATCTTTTTTTCTTATCTTCATTCATTCTGGCCAGCGCCCCAATATACGGGATAACCAGATCATAAACGTGAAACCCAAAACCGCAGTCGTCAAAGTCAATGGCGGCAAGGCTTCCGTTCTGATTCAGAATATTGCCAAAATGCAGGTCGGCATGAATGAGCCCCATTTTTTCAGGAAACGACTCCTGGTAGGCTTTAAGTCTGGCAAAAATCGCGCGACGGGCCTGCGAAATCAATTCCTGGTCAGCCGGATCTATGCCTTCCAGCTTGTCGTAACAGCCGAACATGGCCTGTTCGCCAGCCATTCCTTCTGCGTTCCAGTAGATTCTATGCTGGCTGAACGACCCTGGAGTGGCATTCTGAAACCCGGCAAGCAGTTTCCCGGCCTGAAAAAGATGACCGGGCGAAATGGATTTTTCGACAAATCTGCCTTCAACCCATTTAAGCAGACTGCATTGCCTGTTAAGGCCCCTATACTCGACTTCTGTCAGCAGTTCTCCAATATGTGAACAAACTGGCTCGGGAACGGCAAAACCTTTGTTCTGCAGGAGTTTGAGCCACTGAAGCTCTTCGCCGATCGCTTGCGGAGAATGGTAGTTCGCTCGATGAATGCGCAGCAGAAACCTGCTGCCACAGGCTGCAGTAACCTTGAATGTCGTGTTTTCGCCGTGATTGATAAAATGAAGTTTTTCCAGATCAATCGGAAACAGCTTTATCGCGTTCAGGGCTAGATTTCTCAGATGGCGCACCTGACCGAGATACGTTTTTTCTGCGAAATTGCGGGGCGTGATAACCACTTCTTGAAATGCCTCAATTCTTGCTGAAAATGACCTTTTACACCTGTTGCAAACGTGCGTGATTGAAATGCGCAAAGCACCTTTACAGAGACGATTTGAAAAAATCATATTATATGCTAATTTCCCTTTGCAACCTCCAAATCACATTGCGCTTTACGTTTTTTCATTATTTATTCTGATTTTCAGGGCCTGGCATGATTATTCTTATCGGCGGAACAAGCTGCACTGGCAAAACAAGACTGGCGGAGATCCTGATGCGTCAGTTTGCGATTCCGTATTTTTCACTCGATATTCTGATGATGGGCATGTTTAGAAGCAATCAGGATTGTGGCTTTTGCCCGGATGATCCAGATCATTCTGTCGCAGAAAAGATGTGGCCGATCGTCAGAGAAATGATAAAAACCGACGTTGAGAATCGTAGAAACCAGATTTACGAGGGTGTACAAATTCGCCCGGACTTTTTGGCAGACCTTGCCAGCGATTATTCTGGAAGTGTCAGAAGCTTTTTCATTACATTTTCCGAGGATTATATAAGAACCGGTTACAATGAAATCATCAAGTATAGAGCCACTGTTGAAGCCAGAAGCGACTGGCCATCCCTTGAAGAGATGCTTGAATCCAACAAAAATCTGACCAGGGAATGCAGAATTCATGGCCTTGATCTTTTGGAGATAGAAAAAAATTATATTGATGAAGTGAAGGGTTATCAGCTCCTGATTGCTGAAAAGATAAGTGCGGCTCTATGAGCACACGAGATCAGGCGATAGGATTGCAGGTAAAACCACGAATATTTTTTGACGAAGAAGATTGAATTAGACGTGTAGGCAGCACTACAAACTACAGGTCAACTCGACCTTGAGGCGTTCAGGGTCTTCGAAGAACACCGCGTAAGAATCAGGGCCACCGGCATGCGGATGACGGTCGGCATAGAGAATTACCACACCGCGGTCACGCAGCTTTTCTGTGATTTCATCGACCTGACGTCGGCTCGCAGCGTGAAAGGCGAGATGATTCAGGCCGGGTCGGCAGCGGTGAAAGGGCGTGGTGAGATGCTTTGCGTCAGCCTGCACAAAAACCAGATAGGTGTCGGCAAGAATGAAGCTGATTCCGGAAGGCCACTTCTGAAACTCATGATAACCGAGCTCAGACAGAAACCAGCCCCAGAATTCCGCCGTTTTCTTAAGATCCGAGCAGTATATTTCGACATGATGCAGTCTGCCGGCAGCAGAAAGGCCTTCGCTCACGCAGTTTTCCTCTTCAATCTGCTGATTCTGCGGGTCGAGAATGTCAGCGCTGAATTCGGCAAAAAGCTGCATGATCAAAGGGTCAGCGTCGATTCGCCGGATATCCTCAGCGGGATCGATTCCGAGAAATCTGATCACTTCTGTGCGCCGCGTTGAATCTTTTTCGTCACGCAAAAACAGCACATCGACCTCGGCAAATCGGCGGTACAATGTCAGCACCCGCTCCTGCATGCGCAGATACTTTTCCTCACAACCCTCGCGAATCTTGTAGCGATAGATACGTGTAATCATACCGTCATTCTCCATTCTTTCAAATCTCGTGTCGCACCGCCGATTTTGTGGTATTTCGCTTTTCTGTAGTCTGTATTTATCTCGTTACCGACCTTATAAAATCACAAGCCGCCTTCAGACTGCGATCTTGAATGCTTAAGGCAACTTATAGCTGCTATTGGTTTGAACATGATTATTATAATAGACGGAAATTCTAATCGCTCGTATTAGTCTTTATGCTCGGCTGACGATGAAAACAAACTCTTTTCCCGGCCTGTCGGGAGCATCACGAACCTCACGAACCATAAAACCGCTGTCTTTCAAGGTTTTCTCGATCTCAGCCTTTTCACGAAAGCGAAGCGTTGAATCTGAAGCGATTATCTGGCCGTCTGATGCAAATACGTATGTCCAGCGAAAACTTACCAGTTGCTGCGAAACTTCAGTAACTTCACACCAGCCTTCTACTTCACCGATTTCTGGTATATCGAGCTTCTGATAGGTGTTTTCACGGTTCCAGCACAGCCAGGCTTTTTGCGATGGATCACGCACCTCGAAAACCAGATGCCCTTTTTCGTGCAGCGCCGTTCTTACGCGGCTTAATGTATCCAGCCATAATTCATCTGTGAGAAACACCTGGGCCACATTTCCGGTCATAAAGGCCAGGTCCGCCCAGACATCTGAAATGGTGGACAGATCGCCATTTATCCAGTTAACCTGTTCTGCAAAGGGCTTGCGCCGCGCAACATCCAGCGAAGCTCCGGCAGGCTCAAGGCCTGTTACTGCAAACCCTTGCTCACTTAATAAACAGGCAAAAGAACCGGTGCCACAGCCTATATCAAGAATTGATTCTGCGCCCAGTTCACGGGCGATTGCAAGATAGTGACAGAGATCGCTGCGTTGACCATCGAAGTGATCATAGACAGCAACCAGGCGGGCGTCTTCAAAAATCCGGTCCGGCATTCAGGTTATGTTCCCAAGTCTGGTTTTGCATGCCTTGATGGCCTGCAGAGATGATTCCACGAGTTCATTGCTATTTTTCTGAGTGCGCATTTCCAGGGCATTTTCAAAATACTGCAAGGCTTTTGAATAATCTTTATGATCGTAATATACCTTGCCCAGATGCTGCAATACGAAATCAAGAAGCGATTCTGTCTCAGAATTGGCCCGGCAGCTTTTTTCTGCCGCCGTAAGTATTTCCAGAGCTGTTTGAAGATTTCCGCTCAGTTGGTATATCTGCGCAAGCCTGATTTCGCTGGCCAATCTTGATTTGAGTTCGGTTATAAAAGGCAGATTAGAGCGAACCATTTCAACAGGCCTGGCGGCTCTCTCATGCATTGTCAGAACTGCAAAGCACCAGCCCGCCTTTCCCGCCAGATCGGCTTTGTTTCTGGGGTTATCAGTGGTTTCAGCAGCCTGCTCAAGCTCTTCAGCAACCTTGAGCATGCCATGCGGGTCGGTAGCAAACGGATGCAGTGATTCTGGGTCGATAAAGTATTTCGTATCGGCATGAATGCCAGGGCAGGCGTATGTTTGCAGATTATCAGAGCTTCCGATTGACAATGGAAGAGTTGCTCCATGAAAGTGCGAAACCAGGCTCAGAAGGCTGGCAACGTCAGCAAAATCCTTCGGCTCTGGCGATCTGGTTGTAACTTTGTAGGCATAGATTACCAGCGGATTCACCACGCGCACCCCTTTTATGGTTAAAGCAAAAGTCTCTAACGGCCACTTCATCGCCGGGTTGCGCCTGAAGACAACCAGGTTTTTTTCTGCTTCGTAAACCAGAACCTGCACTTTGTAGTGCTTACCGTCAGCTACCCAGTAGTTATAGGAGTTTTCCGAGCTGCCCGGCGAATTAACCTGTTTGAGTTCATGGCATGCGTCATAAACCTCAAGATCACGTTCAATAAGGAAAGCCAGCAGTGCCTCGAAATCACGCGACAGCACGCCGATGTCAATATCCCCATGAGTTCTTGAACTACGCCCGAGGAAATGATCCAGAGCTACTCCGCCATCAAGGAACCAGCGATCAAAACCATCGAGCAGTTTAAGAAGATCATTCAGGGAAAAAGCTTTCCAGTCCATATTCAGATCCTTTAGCTCCCGACCACCGTTGCAGTTTGCTCCAGTTTTGCGAATCATCCGGGGCCTGCTGAATAACTTTTAAAGTTTTGAATAGCTTCAACACCAGGTGTTGATTGGTGTGCTCTGTCAGGAAGCAACGTATGAGCGGTCTACCAGTCCGGGAGCAAGATCGTCACTGTTCAGGTCACATGCAATTGCAACATCTTCTCTGTGGCCCCGTTCGATGAGCTCCTTACCTGAAGAACAGGTCTCAATAATTTCCCGCAGAGAACTGACTGCATTTTGAAAAGCCCAGACAGCAGCTGATGCCTCTGGAGATCTTGAACCATTCAATTCGGCAATAACAGCTCCGGCGCCAATGAGATCCTCCAGAGCGGGGCGTAATGAAGCATCGTTCTGCCAGCGCTCACCACAGGGTACAACGCCGATTCTGGGACCATGTTTCATGGCGGCTTTCGCAACCGCCTTCGCATTTCGAAGGCAGCCAGCATAAGTCGGCGTGTCACCGGTTGCCAAAGAAATGGTAGAGCCGTTGGGGCTTGGCAGAACGATCCGTTCGCCAGCCTGCACTGAACTCAGCGACAGAGGAGAAAGTGAATAACTGCCGGAATCACGGGGACCAGCAAGAATGGCATTCATTTTCCGGGCAAATTCTATGCGTGAATCGTCCTTCCATCGGTATGGGAACACCACGCCACCCCGATTCACGGCAACGCTGACCGCAGTCGTGAATGACAGAACGTCAACAACAACGATGGCATCGCATATCGGCGCCAGGATTTCCGCGCCATGCAATCCCCATTCACATCGGACGTCAAATTCATTTTGATCGAAAATCATTACTTTGCCGGCTGCAGTCTTTGATTTGATTTTCCCATTCAAGGCAATCAAGAGATCGACAATTTTAACCATAGCAGGTTTATTAAATTTTAAAAATTATGAAAGAAGTTTTTTTGCTACAATTTAAAGATTAATATTAATTTTCTTCAGCCGGAGGCGAAAAAATGCGAAGGATTTCAATCTATTGCCTGGTTCTGGCTCTTGGCGCCCTGCTTTTTGTTTCAGCTCAATCTGAAGCAAAAGATGTTATCTTCAAATGGACAGATAAAAACCCAAAACTTCAGTTTACCGGCTCCTGGGATTTAAGTTACAAGCACGAAAATGCTTACACAACCAAATATAAGGGAAACCGCGACGCAAGAGGCAAAGCAATCTGCAAACCCGGTCTGGAAGGCAAATACGAAATCTTTGCCTCTTTCCGTGCCACCGAAAATCGCGGAACTGCTGCCAAATACCTTGTTGACGGAAAGCATGTCAGAACAGAAAATCAGCGCAGCGTTGATGGCCACGGCAACCATACGCAGAAGTTTCCGGAAATATCTCTCGGGATATTTGAACTCAAGCCCGATTCTGTTGTCATGATGAACGCCGATGACGGGCAATCATATTCCTGCACCGGCTTTCGCTTCAAACCATCCTCTGGCAAACCCTCCGAATCATCTGGCGAGGAAAGCTCCTTCGGGGATCTGATTAATTCTGAATCCGGTTCAGCGGCAAAAGCGGAGGCTTACACCGTTACCAGTGACGGAGAACTGGTTATCGAACCCTATCTGACCACCTACAATCAGGCATTGTTCAAGGTCAGCGTTGATGGAAAGGATATCCTGGTCTGGCAGCGTTCCGGCGATGTTGTTGAAGAATTATGCATCTTTGACGGAACTGCGGATAAAAAATCAATGTTTCTGCAGAAAGCAGGAGACTACAGCCCCACCCAGGGTCTTTCCTACAAGTATAAGGTTAAGCAGGGACAAAAAGTTGCTGTCGAGAAGTCAGGAGATTACCTCGGTGAATCATATCTAAAACTGAGCGGCCCGATAAGCAAAACCAAATTCCCTGACTACTCAAGGTCGAATTGAGTAAGGTGTTCCCGAATTAACCCGAATTAACCTGAGTCGAGAAGATTTGTTAAAGTTTTTTGAAACGAACGATCATATCGGCGAGTTTTCGCAGGCCTTGAAAGGCTTCTCTGGGCTCGGCAGATTCCTGGGCCTTCTTCAGTTCCTCGAAAAATCCATATGGATCATGCTTTTCGTTGATCAATGGCAGTTTAAGGTGTTTGCTGCTGCCCCGAATGAGCTGAACCAGTGCTTTGTTGAGCTGCGGAAAAACTCCTGCGGCCGCGAGTGAGTCGATTGTGTTGAGAGCCGCCTGAGCCAGCCGCATGGGATCTTTGCTTTTCTCAGCCTGATCGATAAGATTTTTTATCTCTTCAAATGGCGGAAGATTTTTGTTCTTTGAGCTTTTCTTGTAAAAGCGGGCCAGAGTGTCTGTGAACCTTTTTGCCATCTCTGATGTGTCTGGCTCCATTTTAAAGTCTTCAGTCTCTGAATCGACGTCTGAAACCTGATCCATTCCGGCTTCCATTGCTTCCTTCCAGAGTGGAAGAATTTTCGCTGCCGTTTCAGAGAGAAACCACTTTCCGACTTTGCCCACGGGCTTATGACCATTGATAGCGCGTTTGGTATGGTCAATCAGGAGCATTTCGTCGGCCAGATCACCCTTTTTTAAAGGAAAATCGACGGGGTCGGTTGCCCGAATTTTTTTAGCGGTTTCAGAGAGCCTGTTCAACAGGTCGGCGCGCATCGATTCGCTTAATTTGCCGGTCTCCTCTTCCATTTTCCGGCAAATTTTACCCAGAAGAATCATTTTTCTCTCGTTCCATACATCCTCAGGGGTAGCGTAAATCAGCTCTGCCATTCTGGCCAGAGGACCTTCTGCTGCCCCTGCCTGACCTACTCTCACCGGATTTTTGAGATCTTTTGGCGGAATGAGGCATGGTACAAAACCCTCGACGATTTCCAGCTGTGCGGCTGTCAGAACATGAGAAGCACGAACTTCCAGCTTGCCGAGAAGTTCGATCGCCTTTCCCTGTGATTCTTTTAGTCGATCGTTGATCTGTTGAGCCTTTTGCTGCGACTGCGTTTCTTTTCCCGGTGCTTCTAAAAGCCGGTTGCGCAGCTCGGCGAAAGCTCCAACAATGACCGCTTTGTCTTGAAGAATAGGGCAGGCAATTTCTTTAAAGGCATTATCCGCCTCAAGAGATATTTCGCACAGCTGGTTGACCTGGTTTTCGCTCAAGTAAAGGCCCCTCAACAGGTTGAGCAGAGAAATTTCCTCCTTCAGGCCATCCAGCTCTTCTATTACTTTGGCCCTTGGCAGAGCATGAGCTGTTGAAGCAAAAACCACCTGAAAAAGCGCAAAAGCAAGCACCATCGTGAGCAGACTGTTAAGTCGAACCAGTTTTTTCATCTAATCCTCCAGATATTTATCCTGGTTTTCACCATTTGCCGTGGAGGTGGAAACCGCAGTTGTTGCAAACGCCATTTTTATGGTTGTTCTTGAGAACCTTGAACGATAGTCGTTCGACGACTATTTTGTTACACTTTGGACAATAGGTGTGGTTGCCTTCGTGACCGGGAATATTACCGGTGTAGACATATAACAGACCGGCTTCCATGGCTTCTTTGCGTGCTTTGTCGAGAATCGAGACCGGTGTTGGCGGCAGCCCTTTAAGCTTATATTGCGGGTTGAAGCGGGTGAAGTGAAGAGGAACGGACAAGCCAAGATTTTTTTTGATCCATTCTATCTCTGATTTAATCGCTTCGGGCTGATCATTGAGTGTTGGCACCAGAAGAGTGACAATTTCGAGATGTTTGCCTGCAGAGTGAATTATCTTAAGCGCTTCCAGAACTGGTTCAAGACTGCCGCCGATGTGGTCCCTGAAATAATCATTGTTGAAGCCCTTCAGCCCGACTACATAAGCGTCAATCAACGGAAGAAGCTCTTTGAGAGGATCAGGGTTTATGAAGCCGCCTGTTACCATGATGCATGGAAGCGCGGCTTTTCTGGCTCTGACGGCAATATCGATAAGGTATTCTATGTAGATGGTCGGTTCTGTGTAGAAGAAGGAAATGGCGCCCGCTTTGTATTCAAGCGCTTTTTCGACTACCTGTGCGGGACTCAGGGAGTAGTTTTTCGTTTCTGCCGGCCCTTTTTGCGAGAACTGCCAGTTCTGGCAATATTTGCAAAAAAGGTTGCAGCCGGCCGTGGCAATCGAAAACGCTGGCGCCGGCAGCTGGTAGTGAAACAAAGGGCACTTTTCAGCCGGATCGATAGCGATAACACAGGGGTTTCCGTATACCCTGGAGAAGTAAGTCCCGTCTACATTTTCTCTGACTCTGCACTGGCCTGTTTCGCCGCTTCCGCGCACGCAGAAGTTCGGACAAAGAAGGCAACGAACTTTTCCTTCGGGCAGTTTCTCGTAAAAACGCGCCTCAACATCGCTTGCTTGAGGTTTTCCGGGCAGGCAGGACGGGGTAATTCCAAGGCCGGCGGTTAAGCTGATTGCGCCAGCGGTTTTAAGAAAATCGCGTCGTGTCTGTTTTGTTTTTTCCATAAAGGTGCTGTTCAATTATACTTAGATGTTGCCGCGCCTGGAAAAATTTTTCCGGCCTTGTCTGCGTTGGCTTTGTTAATTATTGGCTGTTGCAAGGGCTATCGATAAATTGATTCGACGTGCATTCTCTTGCCCTGATCCTTGTGGCAAGCGCAAATTGACTTAACCATCGTCTTAAATTATGATGTACGGAGTTAAAGCACCTTTTCTACAGAAAACTTTTGCCGGGCTTTTAACGCTTTTGCTATAAGAGGCATGTTTTGAAGAGAATCTTTAACCAGCCCTTTTCTTTTATTATGAGTTCCGAGCTGCAGCATGCTGTCGCAGATTTTTTCCCATGCATCAGCGTGGGTATTCATGATCTCAAAGGTAAACAGACCTCGGTCGAGATTTTTTCTGTCGATTTGCCCGAAACGCTCAGGAAAAGCGGTTGATCGACCGTGACTCCTGTGCTGAATCTTATCTGGTAAATGGTAAGGAGTAAATATTATGCGTAAACTGGTTATGGTTCTTGGCTTTCTGCTTCTCACCGCGTCTGCAATTTTTGCCGGGCCGGTCGTTCCTGCTGATATCGATGCTCAGGCCGTCTGGTATGGCCACGTCGATGCTGAAGCCATAATGCAGTTGCCCATGGTTAAAGAACTGCAGCAGCGCGCGATGAAAAAGCCCAAAAAAGATGTTTTCCATGAACTGCTGCGAAAAACCGCCATGCACCTCATGGGCGAGTTTATGAGCGCCACGATGTATGCAACCCAGTATGAGGGTGATTTTGGCGTGGTGCTGATGAAATACAGAAATGATCTTCCGAAAGAAAGCATCATGGCAATTCTGGCCCATAAATTTCCCGGCCACGAAGAAACCCTGATTCGCAATCGCAAGGTTTACACCTGGCAGCTCTGTTGCGGCCGCAAAAGAATGCGCCTGTCCGGCTGTTTTGTGAATGACCGGCAGATACTCGTCGGTATTGACCTGCATCATGTTGAAAACGCCCTTGCAGTTCTAGACGGAGAACGTCAGGCAATGACGATCGACAGCCCGCTTTTCAAAGGTCTGATGCCTGGCACACTGTTTATTTCACGCGCTCTTACTGTGCCTGAAGATTACCAGTTTTCGACCTATTGCCCGGTGCTGCGTCATTGTGATGAAGCTTTTGCCCGCTGGACATCCCACGGCGATACGATCCGTGGCCGCTATGAATTTCAGGCCACCGACCGGGAAAAGGCCGCTCTGTATCTGCAGGCTGTCGAAGGTATGAAGGCCATGTTTGCTCTGCGCTTTGCCGGGTATGATAAAGTCATGCCTCTGCTTGAAGGCTTCACCAGTGTTCAGGCCGGTAAAGCCCTCATTCTCACCTGGGAAGGGAATTTTAAACAGGTTAAAAAGGCTTTCAAACAGATTCGCACCCACAGAAAACAGCAGCGCAAAATGCGCAAAGAATTCAACAAATCTGAAAAATCAGAATAGCATCTTGACCATACGCTAAGCCTTTTTATATCGGTCATTGATGAGAAAAACCGATGAACAGGCGATTAGAATATCATGTCGAGCCGGCCATCCGGCTCGACTTTATTTTTTGCACGATTAAATTGGGGATTCTCAGATAACCTGCAGTATAATTAATGGCGCGTAATTCTTTGAACATTACAGTTAGACAGGAAACCCGATGACTGAAAACGATATTCCGGCAGACGAAAAAAAGATGCGGCAGCAGCCAAATAACCCGCTTCACGGCGTCACTCTTGAAAAAATCTTGACGGTGCTTCGCGACCATTACAGCTGGAAAGATCTGAATCAGCGGGTCGAGCTCAACTGTTTTTTCAGTCATCCCAGCATCAAATCAAGTCTCACCTTTCTGCGCAAACATGACTGGGCCCGCAAAAAGGTCGAAAATCTCTATCTTGAACTGATCGCCAGTCTTGAGGCTGACCCGACTGCCCAGAACCAGGCAACAAAGCACACAAAACCTGCCAAACCCGCCAAACCCGACAAACCCGCCAAACCTACCTCCGACACCACCAAAAAGCGTGCAAAAACCGCTTCGCCGACCAAACACAAAGCTCATGAACCACC